>RFRL01000329.1 GCA_009924545.1 Planctomycetia bacterium
GTCAGCCCGACCGTCCCCGGAGGATACCAGCCGGGTCAGCGGCCGATGCACACGAGCTTCTCGCGGCGGCCGTCGGCCCGGTGGAACGCCACGCGCAGGGACATCTTCCGCCGCACTCTGCGCGGAGGCGAAGCACTCGTCGCCGAAGGTGTCGTCAGCGGCAGTCGTCAGGCCGGCCCGTACGACCCAGACCATCCGCGCGGCGGTCGAGGAAGTCCTCGATCGACCGCCACAGGTGGACCCCCAACTCCGGCCCCGCGATGCGGTGCGTCTGGCCCGGATAGACCATCATCTCGAACAACCGGCCGCTGCGCTGGAGCCGCGCCGCCAGCGCCGCGGTGTTGTCGAAGATCACGTTGTCGTCGGCCATGCCGTGGATCACGAGGAGGGGATCGGTGATCCGCTCCGCCACCGGCACCACGTCGGCCCGGTCGTAGGGCCCGCGGTCGTGGCCGGGATGGCCCAGGTAGCGCTCCGTGTAGTGGGTGTCGTAGAGATCCCACGCGGTGACCGGTGCCCCCGCCACGCCCGCCACGAAGCTCCCCGGATGGGCGGCGAGGAGCCGGAGCGCCATGTAGCCACCGTACGACCAGCCCTGGACGGCGATCCGCGCCGGATCGACGTCGTCGCGGCTGGCGAGCCAGGTGTGACCGAGCATCTGGTCGGCCACCTCGATCTGGCCGAGGGCGCGGTGGATCGGATCCTCGAAGGCTTTGCCCCGGCCGCTCGTGCCCCGGTTGTCGAGGGAGAACACGTGCCACCCGCGGCGGGCGAAGTACTGTGCGGTGAGGCTGCCCCAGCGCCGCGCCGCCAGCGGTCCCACGCCGGGGCCGCCGTACACGATCACCAATGCCGGCGCCCTCGTGCCGGCGGCCAGCCGCGGCCGGAGGTGGGAGTAGTGGAGTGTCGTGCCGTCGGGGGTGACGAGCGTGCCGAACTCCGGCGCGACGTGGTCGGCCATGAAGGGGGCATACGGATGGGCCCCCGCGGGACGGTTCTCCTCGATCCAGCGGATGCGCCGGCCGGTGGCGTCGGCGAGGAACGTCTGCGGCGGCTGCGTGGGGGTGGAGCGGGTGACGAGGGCCCGGCTGGCGGCGTCGTCCATCGTGGCGTCGTGCCACCCGCCCGGTTCGGTGAGGCGCCGTGGCACCCCGGCAGGGCGGCCGGGGCGCGGGAGATCGACCGCATACAGATGGCGCTCGAGCGGCGTGTCGGTCCAGCCGATGAAGAAGGCGGTGCCGGCCGCGGTGTCGAGGCCGACGAGCTTGTCGATCGCCCACGGGCCGCGCGTCACCTGCTCGGCGCCCGATCCGTCGGCCGCTTTAGCCCCACCGAGGATCCACAGGTGGCGGTAGCCGTCGCGCTCGCTCGACACGAGGAGCCGGCCGTCGGGGAGGCTGCGCAGGTCGTCGGTGAGGTTGACCCACGTGGCCTGCTCCTCGGTCGCCACCACGGTGCCCTCGCCGGTGGCGGGATCGAAGCGCAGGAGGTCGACGCGCCGCTGGTCGCGCGACTGCCGCTGCACGAGGATCGACCGGCTGTCGGGGGCCCACGCGACACGAGCCACGTAGATGTCGGGATCGGGGCCGAGGTCGAGGGCCAGGGGTGCAGGCTGGTCCGGCGACACCGTGGCTTCCCGCGAAGCCGTGCCTTCCGGGGAAGCCGGGCCCGCGGGGGTATCCGTCCGGAAGACCCACAACCCCACCCGGGCGTTCGCGGCCCCGGCCCGCGGGTAGCGCTGGGCATGGACGCGCGTGCCGTCGGCACCGATCGCGGCGCGCGTCACGAGCGGCACATCGGTCTCGTCCACCCGGGCGACAACCAGCATGGATTCGTCGGGGCTCCACCACACGCCGTCGTGACGGTCCATCTCCTCCTGGGCCACGAACTCGGCCACGCCCCACGACACCGCCCCGCCGCCGTCGCTGGTGAGGGTCCGCTCCCGGCCGGTGCGGAGATCGTGGAGGACGAGGTTCTGATCGCGGACGAACGACACGAAGCGGCCGCGCGGCGAGAGCCGGGGGTCGAGCTCCGTCTCCGGCGTGGCGGTGACCCGTTGGACGCGGTCGTCGGCCACCGTGGCCACGAACAGGTCGCCGTCGAGGGGCACGAGGATGCTCCGGCCGTCGCGCGCCCAGGCGTACTCGACCACCCCGCGGGTCCCGCCGAGCCGGGCCCGCTCGCGGCGCATCTTCTCCTCCTCGGAGACCTCGGCACCGCTGCCGAGGAGGGTGGAATCGACGAGCATCCGCTCGGCGCCGGAGGTGGTGTCGATGGCCCACAGGTCGTAGCGCTCACGGTCGTCGGGCCGCGGCCGCAGGAGCGTGGCCAGTCGGCCGTCGGGGGAGAGCCCGAGCCCGCGCGGCACCGGACCGGAGAGGGCGGGGCTCCCCATGATCCGCTCGAGCGTCAGCTCCGTGGCGGGCGCGGCTCCGGCCAGCGTTAGCGCCAAGGTCACGGTCGAGCATGCAATACTGACGAGACCGTCGCGGCGTGGGGTGTGCATGGGCGGCATGGTAGCACCCCCCGGGAGCTGCGGTGAGCGCCGGCGGCTCTCGCACTCGGCGGGAGCGGAGGGGCGACGGTGGAGATCGGTGGTGATGTCTGGAATACGTGGCTGGGGCTGGACTGGTTCGTCATCAATCTGATGCTGTACTCGGCTGTTTACATCCCTTTGGAGCGTCTGTTCAGTCTGCATCCGGAGCAGCCGACATTCAGGCGTGAGTGGCCCACGGATCTGTCCTACTTTTTCGTCAATTCACTGCTGGTGCAGATTCTTGGGATGCTGACCGTGCAACCGGCGATGGTACTGTTTCACGGGGTTCGAAGTGAGATGCTGGTCGGTTTTCTTTCTTCGCTGCCGGTGCCGATTCAGGCGGTGCTGTGCATATTTGCGGCTGATTTTACGCAGTACTGGGTGCACCGCGCTTTCCATCAGATTCCGATTCTCTGGCGTTTTCACGCGGTTCACCATTCGGCTGAGGCGATGGACTGGCTGGCGGGGTCAAGGCTGCATTTTGTTGATGCGGTTGCGACTCGCAGTCTGACTTATGTGCCGCTTTATCTGCTGGGCTTTTCCGAAGCTGCGATCGCCGTCTATGTGGTTGTGGTGGTTGTGCAGGCC
>RFRL01000330.1 GCA_009924545.1 Planctomycetia bacterium
CTCGCCGTTCACCGCCAGCTCCGCGAAGAGAGCCGCACCAAGGGCCTCAAGGAGGACGTCCGCCCGCAGTTGCCGGCCGACGTGCTCGGCGTGTACGTCCTCCTGCCGGCCGGAGCATCGTGAAAACAAACTTCCCCTGCGTCGAGCCGCCGCGAGCCTCTGAGACCACGATTCGGACATCCTGCCCGAGCTTCGTCAGAAACGTGAGCAGTCTTTCAGTGGAGAATCCGTCGGCGTAGCCGCGCAGGAGCCGCGACGCCTTCGGCTGGGGAATGCCGAGCCGCAACGCGGCCTTGGTCACATTGAGCCCCAAAGCCTTCACGCGATCGTGAATCTGCATCGCGAGCCTGGCCTTCGACAGCTCTTCTTCGGGCGAGTCGAGACCGAGATCCCGAAAGACGTTCCCACTTCCCACCGTGAAATCGATCCGTTCGCGTGCGGCTTTCGTCATCGTTTGCCCCTCGCTTCGCTCCGTTGGGCGTGCAACTGCCTCGCGGTTTTCAGCCGACTTTCGATCACATCCAACTCCGGCTTCGGCGTCGCAATGCCCTTCTTCGACTTCTTCTGGAATGTGTGTAGTACGTAGATCTCATCGCCGATCCGCGTCGTGTACATTGCCCGAAAGGTGTCCCCGTCGAGGTCGGAAACGATCTCCATCACGGTTCGCAAGCTGCCCTTCATCGGCTTCGCTGCGGAATGAACACGGCCTTGTTGGGCCCAGTGCAACGCCACTCCGATGTCATGCCTCACCTCCTTGGGGAACTCGCGCAGGTCCCGTTGCGAGCTTCCCATCCAAGTGATCGGCTTCTCGGTCATCCTTGCCACAGGAAATATACCCATTTAGGTATAGCGAATTCAATACGGCATTGTCGCCGTAAACCTGGCGTCAGCGCCTCGCATTCGAGCATGGTACGCCGGCAATCTTGAATCCCGAAAGTAGCCCGCCCCCATCAACCGCACCCGTAGCCGCCCCCCGGCCGATGGGGTAGTCTCTCGGCCATGGCTACCGCCGTTCTCCGCCGTCCGTCCGGCCGCCGGCGCCGCCAGTTTGCCTTTCAGCACGTCACCACGGTCGGCCCCATGCTGCCCACCGACGTGCTCGAGCGCGTCGCTGCGGAAGACACGCAGAAGCTCCCTGGCCTGCGGCCCGGCGACTATGGCCTCGCCCCCGGCGAACGGCTCGGCGAGTCGATCACCCGCTCCTGGACGCGCCTTTCCGACATCCACCGGGCCTTCACCGACGAGCTCGCCTCCGCCCCCCTCCTCGCCGACCATCGCGGCGACAAGGCCGCCGGCCCCACGTTCAAGCAGTGGCTGCGGTTCCTCTTCCAGGAGCTGGGCTACGGCTCGCTCACCGCCACCCCCACCGCGCGCACGCTCGACGACGCCGGCGGCCCCCCCGGCCAGACGTTTCCCATCTCCCACCAGTGGAATCACGTGCCGATCCACCTCGTGGGTGCGGGCATTCCCCTCGACCGCCGCACCGCGGGCGTGGCCGGCGCCAGCCGCTCGGCCCCCCATTCGCTCCTCCAGGAATGGCTCAACCGCAGCGAGGGCGCGCTGTGGGGCGTCGTCTCCAACGGCCGCCAGCTCCGACTCGTCCGCGACAACGTCAGCATGACCCGTCAGGCGTTCGTGGAGTTCGACCTCGAAGCCATCTTCAAGGGCCAGTCGTTCGCCGATTTCCGCCTCCTCTGGCTCACGCTCCACGCCACTCGCTTCGACATCCCCGCCGATGGCCAGCCCCACGAGTGCGTGATCGAGAAGTGGCATGTCGAGGGGGCCACCGTCGGCACCCGCGTGCTCGGCGAGCTCTCCACCGGCGTCAAGCAGGCGATCGAAGCCCTCGGCCGCGGCTTCCTCGCCCATCCGGATAGCGGGCCCCTCCGCACCGCCCTCGCCTCGGGCGCGCTTTCCGCCCAGGACTACTACCGCTGCCTCCTCCGCCTCGTCTATCGCTTCCTCTTCCTGTTCGTCACCGAAAGCCGCGATCTCCTCCTCGACCCCGCCGCCCCCCGCCGGGCCCGCGACCTCTACCAAGCCCACTACTCCGCCGCCCGCCTCCAAACCCTCGCCGCCACCACCCGCGGCAACCGCCATCGCGACCTCTACGAATCGCTCAAGCTCGTGATGACCGCCCTCGGCGGCCCCGGCTCGCCCCCGCTCGGCCTGATCGGCCTCGGCGGCTACCTGTGGAGCGACGCCGCCCTCGGCCTCCTCGGCTCCGCGTCGCTCTCCAACGCCGCCCTCCTCGCCGCCGTCCGCAGCCTCTCCACCATCGTCGACAAGGACGGCCGCCGCTCCGTGGACTACAAGAACCTCGGCAGCGAAGAGCTCGGCGGTGTCTACGAACAGCTCCTCGAGCTCCACCCCGAGATCAACCCCACGGCCCCCCTCGCCGCCGACCGTTTTCAGTTAGGCCTGTCGGCGGGCAACGAGCGCAAAACCTCGGGCTCCCACTACACGCCCGACTCGCTCGTGCAGGTCTGCCTCGACACCGCCCTCGAGCCGCTCCTCGCCGAACGCCTCGCCGGCAAGCGCGGCCCCGACGCCGAACGCGCCATCCTCGCCCTCAAGGTCTGCGACACGGCCGTGGGCAGCGGTCATTTCTTGATCGGCGCCGCCCACCGCCTCGCCAAGCGCCTCGCGGCCGTCCGCACGGGCGACACCGAGCCCAGCCCGGAGGCTTATCGCACCGCCCTCCGCGACTGCATCCGCAACTGTCTCTACGGCGTCGATCTCAACCCCATGGCCGCCGAGCTGTGCCGCGTGGCCCTGTGGCTGGAATCGATGGAGCCGGGCAAGCCGCTCTCCTTCCTCGACCACCACATCAAGATCGGCAACAGCCTCCCAACAGCCTCCTGGGCGCCACGCCCGCCCTGCTCGCCAAGGGCATCCCCGACGAAGCGTTTGATGCGATCGAGGGCGACGACAAAAAGCTCTGCACCCGGTTCAAGAAGGCCAACAAGAAAGAACGCGAAGACGCCAAGAACAAACAAGCCTCCCTCTTCGCCCCCCCGATCAAGCTCGGCAACCTGACCACCGTCTACGCCGCCCTGTCGGCACTGCCCGACGACTCGCTCGAACAGGTGGCCGCGAAGGCCGACCGTTACGAATCGCTC
>RFRL01000034.1 GCA_009924545.1 Planctomycetia bacterium
ATGGGTGTTCTTCTCCGGTCGGGCGTCGCCCAGCGCCGCCAGTCGCAGCGGCCCGCTGGCTGTGCGTGCCGGAAGCGGGCCAACACCGACGCTGATCGGGTAGGGGAGGACGTCGCAGCCGCCGGCGTCGAGACGCCGGTACTCGGTGGCCAGTTCCGGCGTCGTGGCGTGAAGCTGGAGGGGGTGCGGCGCTGCCACCGCGCGGGCCGTGGTGAGCAACCGGCGGATGCGGTCGAGCCGCCGCGCCTGGCGCGGCCGGTCGGCGGCGAACCCGCGCTCCAGCGGGGTGTGGAACTGCACGTGCCAGCCGATCCCCCGGGGCGGGGCCACGCGTGCGATCGCCCGGGCCAGTCCCATCACCTCCAGCTCCGAGGCGGTGGAGACGAACACCACGTCGCCCGGTTGGAGTTCGGCCAGCGCCGGCAGCACACCGTCGGCGAAGGCGGCGATCCGCTCAGCGCGGCGGCGGCGCCGGTGCCAGGCCGCCCACGGAGGCTCGAGCTTCCAGCGCCACCGGCCGCGGTCGTCGAGGCGGTCGAGCTCTCCCGCGGCAGTCACCTTGGCGTGGGTGCCGTGGAGGAGCGTGTCGTGGACCAGACAGTCGGCGGGGAGGGGGCAGGCTCCGCGGAATCCGCGTCTGCCGACGAGGACGCCTGAGCGGTCTCCGGCGGCGGCGAGCAGCGGGAGGACGTACCGTGCCGCGTGGCTCGATCCCGCGCCGGGGGTCGTCGGCTCCAGGCCGGGGTCGATGAGCACCAGTCGCGGTCGCCGGGCGCGCGTCATGGGGGTGACTCCCGCGGCCACACGCTGTCGAGCACCCGCTCGAGCGCCGTACCGTCCCCGAGGGGTTGGAGGGCGATCTCCAGGGCCACCAAGGGAATCGGACAGGGATCGGGGGGGAGCTTCACCAGATCCTTGAGGGTGGTGACCAGCACCGTGGCACCGGTGGCGGCGGCCCATTCGGCGAGGGCGCGCACGTCGGCGGCACCGTAGGGATGGTGGTCGGGGAAGGGGCGGAAGGCGACCGGAGCCGCCCCCAACCGGATGAGCGTGTCGCGGAACGCCGCCGGATTGCCGATCCCGGCGAAGGCGGCGGGGTGGTGCCCGGCGAGCCAGTCGAGCGGGTGGCGCTGTCCGGTGCTCTCCGCGATCGCCACCGGTTGGTGGCCCGCCTCCAGCCACACCGCGGGCCCGCCACCGCTGGCGGCGCACAGCGCGGCGCGAATTTCCGCACGGCGCTCGGCGGTGACCGCCGTCGCCCGCGCGAGGACGACCGCATCGGCGCGACGGAGCGACGAGAGCGGTTCGCGCAGCAGGCCCCGCGGGAAGAGGTGTCCGCAGCCGAAGGGATCGGTGGCATCGACGACGACGATGTCGAGCTGCCGGCCCAGGCGTCGGTGCTGGAACCCGTCGTCGAGGACCACGAGGTCGGCACCCCGTTGGTGGGCCCGGGCCACCGCCGCCACACGGTCGCGATCGGCGACGTGGGGCACGTCGGGGAGCACGCGGGCCAGCTCGGCCGCCTCGTCGCTGCGCTGGCCGGCGCGGGCGCCGTAGCCCCGGCTGACGATCGCCACGCGGCAGCCGCGGCGCAGGTAGCGGCGGGCGATCCAGGCCACCAAAGGCGTTTTCCCCGTGCCCCCCAGCGTGAGGTTGCCCACGGAGACGACCGGCACCGCCGCCCGTGCCACGGAGAGGAGCCCGGCGTCGTAGGCCGCATTGCGCAGGCCGACCACCACGCCGTAGGGCGCGGCCAGGGCCGCCAGGGCCGTCCGCGCGGCGGTGGCCCCCGGGCCGGTTCGGGAGCCGTCGGCGAGGTGGCGGAACGAGTCGGCGTCGGGGAGCAGGCGCATGCGGCAAGCGACGGCGGGGGCGTGGCGGCTGCGGTGTGCAGGCGGCTCTGGTATCGCACCCACCGCCGTCGCCCGGCAATGCCGCGCGGGGGTGTGCGGCGCCGTCCGGTTGGCGTGGCCCCGGAGCCGACGCCGACCGATATACTGCCAGGGATGCGAAACCGGCGGCCATCCCGTGCCGTGGGCCGCATCGGAGGCCTGTGCCATGGCTACCGTGACCCCGCGGCCGGCATCCCGCGAGGGTGTCGAGTCGCTCGCAGTGGGAGAATGGGTCGCCGGCGACGACGAGGCGACCCATTCCGATCGCTACCTGGCCGGCCGCCTCGCCGCCGCCACCGCCGACTACAAGGGGGTGGCGCTGACCACGTTCCTCCTCGGGGCCGGGGTCGCGGCCATGGGGTGGCTGGCGATCGGGGTCATCGCCGAGCACTGGCTGGTGGCGGGTGGGCTCCCGCGATGGCTGCGCTGGACCTGGCTGGCGTCGGGCCTGGTGGCCCTCGTCGCGGCGGCCATCCGCTGGCTGCTCCCGCTGGTCCGGTACAAGGTCAATCTCGTCTACGCGGCGCGGCAGATCGAGCGCGAGCATCCCGAGCTCCACAACGACCTGGTCAACACGGTGCTGGTCAGGGCCCGACCCGAGGGGAGCCCGGCGGTGGTCGTGACGTCGCTCAAGCGGCGTACCGCCCGGCGCCTGGCCGACCTGGCCGGCCCCGTCACCATGGACCGCACGCTCGCGGTGCGCTTGGCATACGCGCTCTTGGCGGCGGTGGCGGCCGCGTGTCTCTACGAGGTGGTCGCCCCGAAGAGCCTCCTGGTGTCGGCCGCCCGGATGGTTGCGCCGTGGATCGGTTGGGCGGCCCCGTCTCGTGTGCGCATCGACGGCCCGCGGCTGTCGTGGCGGGTGCCCGACGAGCGCAACGCGGCCGACGGGGCGGCGGGCGCCGATCCGCGGCGGCGCGTGCCGATCGACGGCGGCAAGGCGGTCGTCGTCCGGGGGCGGCAGTTGGAGGTGACGGCGGCGATCCGTGGCCTGCGTTCCGGGGAGCAACCGGTCTGCCGGGTGACGCCGCTGACCGATGCCGGTGGCATCGACCCGCGGGCGGCGTCGTGGCAGGTGACGATGCACTCAGGTCCCGAGGGGGAGGCGGCCGGTCGGCTGTTCACGGCGCTGTTGCCCGATGCCGACCGTGGTCTCGACCGTTCCCTCGAGGTGTCGATCGTCGGTGGCGACGCCCACACCGAACCGGTCCGCGTGGCTGTCATCGACGCGCCAGCGCTGTTGGTGCGCGAGGTCCGCTACGACTTCCCCGCCTACACGCGCCGGACGCCCGAGACCGTCGCCTGGCAGGGGGACCTGCGGGCGGTGGAGGAGACGCTCGCCACACTCTCCGTCGAGGGCAATCAACCCCTCGATGCAGCCTGGGTCGATTTCGGCTGTGACGGGCAGCGCGACCTGAAGATCAAGCTCGCCGGTGCCGGCGCGCGGCAGGGTACGGTCTCGTTTCCGCTGCGGCTCAACGCCGATCGGACGGCCGCCGAGCACCTCACCTACCGCCTGGTTTTCCAGCCTGCGGGCGCGGTTGGCAGTCGCGAGGGGGTGGTGGACGACGGTCTCGAGCACCGCATCGAGGTGATCGCCGACGTGGTGCCGGAGATCGCGCTCGAAGAGCCGACAGATTCCCCGCTCCAGGTCCCGCCCGGAAGCCCTGTGCTGGTCCGCGTGCGGGCCAGCGACCCCGATTTCGGGCTGGCCCGCGTGGGCATCGAGACGCGCATCAAGGGGGGAACACAGGTCACCCCGATCGTGCTCCTCGACGAACCGCACGAAGGAGTGTTCAAGGGAAGTTCGCGCCTCGTGCCCGACAAACTCGGGGCGGGTCCCGGCAGCGTACTGGAATACCGTGGCTTTGCCATCGACACCCGCCCGCAGCAAACCAATCTGGCCCACAGTCCGTGGCAGGAACTGCAGATCGATGCCGCTGCCAAGCCGCAGCCACAGCCGCCCGATCAGCCGGGCATCCCGGATGAGCCCCGCCGGCGGGACCAGGACCGCCAGGACCGTGGCCAGCATCAAGGAGCCGATGGCGGGCGCGAACGGGGCCGGCAAGAGGGTGCGCCCCGTGGGCAGCAGGACGGGCAGCGCGACAACGACCCACAGGCGGGGGAGCGGGGGCGGCAGCACGACGCCGGTGCGGAACGCGATGCCGATGGAGCCCCAGCGGGCAGGCAGCCGGAAGGGCAGGCCGGCAAGCGCCAAAACCAGGAGCGTGGCCAGCGCGCCGAGCGTGAACCCGCCGATGCGCCGCGGGATCAGCCGGGCGAGGCGGGCGGCGGTGGCGACAGGCAGCAGGCAGGCGAACGTGGAGATGGCGAGGGGCGCGGCCAGCAGCCCGAACAGGGGCAGAATCAAAACGGGGGCGCCGGCCGGCAGCAGGAACAACCGCATGACGGCGCGCCGGGAGCGCGTTCCGATGAGTCGGGCGGGGAGCAGAGTGATTCCGGCGATGCCTCCGCCGGCAGCGACCGTGACGCCGGCGGTGAACGGCAGCGGCAGCCATCGGGTGGCCGATCGCGCACCGGGCAGTCGGGGCGCACGGCGAAGGAGGATTCCGGCGGGCAGGATCGGGAGGCGGCCGACGATGCCGCCGAGCCGGGCGAGGGCAATGCCGGGGATGCCGACGCCGCCGCGGCAAATGGTCGCCGCCCGGGCGGTGCGGGCAACGAGCGAGAGGGACAGGATCGCGTCGCTCCCGACGGCACCAACGACGGCGAAGCGATGGAGCGGATCCTGGAGGACCGTGAGCGAAAAGCGGGCCAGGGTGATGCCCGCGGGACGGAGCGACAACGGGCGGCCCAGCCGGATCGAGAGCCTTCCGGTACGGAGGAGCAACCGCGGGATGGCGATGCGGCGTCGCGCCAGGCTGGTGAAGGACGCCGCGAGGAAACCGATCGGGGTGGCACTCAAAGTCAGCCGCGTGGCGCTGCCACGAAGGACGGCGCTCAGAGTCGTCGGCCCGATGAGTCAGGCGCGGTGCGCGGACAGAACTCCGGGGATCAAGGCGCTGGCGAGAGGGACGCTAGCGAGAAGGGTGCTGGTGAGAAGGGTGCTGGCGAGAAGGGTGCTGGTGAGAAGGGTGCTGGCGAGCAGGGTGCTGGTGAGAAGGGCGCTGGCGAGAAGGGCGCTGGCGAGAAGGGTGCTGGCGAGAAGGGCGCTGGCGAGAAGGGTGCTGGCGAGAAGGGTGCTGGCGAGAAGGGCGCTGGTGAGAAGGGCGCTGGTGAGAAGGGCGCTGGTGAGAAGGGCGCTGGTGAGAAGGGCGCTAGCGAGAAGGGTGCTGGCGAGCAGGGTGCTGGTGAGAAGGGTGCTGGTGAGAAGGGCGCTGGTGAGAAGGGCGCTGGTGAGAGGGACGCTAGCGAGAAGGGCGCTGGTGAGAAGGGCGGGGCGGCGGATCAGGGACAGGATTCAGGAAACGCAGAGGGTGGGGAAGCCGGGCCCGAAGATGGTCCACAGGATCGGGGTGGTACCAAGGGGGGCGGAAGAAAGCCCGGTGGAGCACAGGGCGGGCAACCCGGTCGACCGAATGGAAAGGCCGGTGAAGGTGCCGCCGAGACGGACGTCGACGGAGCACCCCCTTCCGCATCCGACGACCCGGGCGCCCAGCAAAGCGGGAACACCGGCAAGGGGGGTTGGGCACGCAGTGACGGTGCGGCCGACCCGCAACAGGGCCCGGGGGCGGGAGAGGGCCCGACAGCACAAACCGAATGGGGTGACCAGGACACGGCGCATGCCCGCAACGCAGCCGATCTGGCGATCGAACACCTGCGCCGGTCTCTCGACAAGGGCGACAAGTCGGTGCTCGATTCCCTCGGCTGGACGAAGGACGAGGCCCGGGCCTTCCTCGAACGGTGGGAGACCCTCCGGCGTCAGGCCGATGCCGGCGACCCGGTGAAGCGGCGCGACTTCGAACGCACGCTGCAGAGCCTCGGCCTGCGGGGAGGCGACGTCCGCAGCAACCGCGACGTGCCCGCCGACGTCAAGGGAGGTCAGGCGGAGGGACGGCGCAGCCGGCCGCCGAGCGAATACCGCGAACGGTTCAAGGCCTACACGCAGGGGACGACGAGCGAATGAGCAGCGGGTTCCAGGGTCCGCGGTATCTGGCGGCCTTCGGACCCAAACGGGTGCCGCACTGCTTCACCGACGTGCTCATCCTCGGCGGCGGTCTGGCGGGACTGCGGGCGGCGCTGGCCATCGATCCCCGCCTCCAGGTGACGATCGTCACCAAGGCCGATCTGCGCCTCTCCAGCAGCCAGTGGGCCCAGGGGGGGATCGCCGGGGTGGTCGATCCCGAGGACCGCTTCGACAATCACGTCGCCGACACGCTCACCGCCGGCGGCGGGCTGTGTCATCCCGACATCGTCACCGAGGTGGTGCACGAGGCGCCGGCGCGGATCGCCGAACTGATCGCCTGGGGCACCAATTTCGATGCCCGCAACGGCAACCTGGAGTTGGGCCGCGAGGGGGGGCACAGCCACCATCGCATCGTGCACGCGCTGGGCGACGCCACCGGCCGCGAGGTGATGCGGGCGGTGATCGAGCGCGCCCGGGGGCGCGACAACCTGGAGTTCTGGCCCGAAACGTTCACCATCGACCTGCTCACAGACGACGGCTGCTGCCGTGGTGCCCTGGTGTGGAACCGCGGCCACGGCAAGACCCTCGTGTGGGCCCGGCAGACGATCCTCGCCACCGGCGGCGCCGGGCAGCTTTACCGCGAGTCGACCAATCCGGAGGGCACCTGTGGCGACGGGATGGCCCTCGCTTGGCGTGCCGGCGCGCGGCTGCGCGACATGGAGTTCATGCAGTTCCACCCGACCGTGCTCTACATCGCCGGCGGGGCCCGGAGCCTGATCACCGAGGCGATCCGCGGCGCGGGGGCCCATCTCGTCGACAAGGATGGCCAGCGCTTCATGCCGGAGTTCGACCCGCGCGCGGAACTGGCACCGCGTGACGTGGTGTCACGGTGCATCACCGAAGTGATGCACCGCACCCACCACGCCAACGTCTACCTCGATCTCTCCCACCTCGACGCCGACACCGTCCGCACCCGCTTTCCGGGGATGGCCCGGACCTGTGCCGACTTCGGCCTCGACCTCACCCGCGACCGGATCCCGGTGCGGCCGGGTGCGCACTACATGATCGGCGGGGTGGCGGTCGATCGGGATGGACGTACGAGCCTGGCCGGGTTGCTGGCCGCCGGCGAGGTCACCTCCAGCGGCCTGCACGGCGCCAACCGTTTGGCGAGCAACAGCCTGCTCGAGGGCCTGGTGTACGGGGCCCGCTGCGGCGCGACGGCGATGGCCGCGGCGTTGGCCCGGGGGGACGACTTCCGGGTGCCGAGCCTGGTCGAGCCCCGTGGCCCGTCCCCCGGGGAACCCCTCGACCTGGAGGACATCCGCAACTCCCTGCGGAGCCTGATGTGGCGGAGCGTGGGGGTGGAACGGACCGGTACGGCGCTCGACGAGGCGGCGGAAACCGTGGAGGGATGGTGCCGGTACGTGCTCCCCCGGAAGTTCGCCAACCCGCGCGGCTGGCAGTTGCAGAACATGCTCGAGGTCGCCCGGCTGATGATCCGGGCGGCGGCCGTGCGCTGCGAAACGCGGGGGGTTCACGTCCGCAGCGACCACCCGGCCACGCTCGACCGGTGGCGGGTCCACCTGGCCTGGCAACGGGGGGAAACGGCTGCCGTCGAGCAACCACTGCCGCCCCCCCCGGCCAACCCCGGGTGCGACGATCGGGGCCCGGGGATTGCCTCTTCCGTGGCCCGGGCCTCACAATGATCGGTTGATCGCTCCCCGTCCCCCGGCCTTTTTCCGTCGCACCATTTTTCCGCCGAACCATGGCAGCAGACACCAGCACCGCCGGCGCCGCGATGATCGAGGCTGACGGACTGACGAAGTATTACGGTCCGTTCATCGCCATCGAGAACGTCTCGTTCCGCATCCCCCGTGGAGAGGTGGTCGCGTTCCTCGGTCCCAACGGGGCCGGCAAGAGCACGACCATGAAGATCCTCACCGGCTACCTTGCCCCCACCGCCGGGACCGCGCGGATCGCGGGGCACGACATGTCGACCGACCGGCTCGCGGGGGCCACGCGCCTCGGCTACCTGCCGGAGAACGGCCCGCTCTATCCCGACATGACGCCCCGGAGCCTGCTCGAGTTTTTTGCCGACGCGCGTGGCATGCGTGGCGCGTACCGCGAGCAGCGCATCGACGCGGTCGTCCGCCAGTGCGAGCTCGGCAGCGTGATCGGCAAGGCGATCGGCAAGCTCTCCAAGGGCTACCGGCAGCGCGTGGGCATGGCGCAGGTCCTCCTCCACGAGCCCGACGTGCTGATCCTCGACGAGCCGACCAGCGGCCTCGACCCCAACCAAATCCGCGAGGTCCGCGACACGATCCGGCGGTTGGGGGAGGAGAAGACGATCCTTCTCTCCACGCACATCCTCCAGGAGGTGGAGGCGCTGGCCGACCGGGTGATCCTCGTGGCGGAGGGACGGTTGCGCTACGACGGCCCGCCCGCCGAGCTGTGCCACGGGGGCCGTGGTCTCGACGACCGGTTCCACGAGTTGACGAGAGCCGCCCCGGCCTGATGGCGGCCTGGCGCCGGCCGCGACATGCCGGCTGGGCGGCTGTGCCAGGGGCCGGTTTTCGGCGGCGGCCGCCCGCGGGGGTTCCGGCTCCCGTGGCCGGTGACGCCGGCAGGACGTTCCGAGTCACGATTCATTCCGACAGTTTCCGAGGGACGAAGCAGTCATGAAGTGGCACGTGCTGGATGCGGTGTTCAAGCGGAACTTCGTCGCCTACTTCTCCAACCCCACCGGGTACGTATTCATCTGCGTGTTCGTACTGCTGGGGTCGCTGGCCGCGTTCTGGCCGCCGGAGTTCTTCAATTCCAACCTCGCCAACCTCGACCAGCTCAACCGCTACCTGCCCTACATCCTCCTGGTGTTCGTCCCCGCCATCACGATGAGCGTGTGGGCCGACGAGCGGCGCCAGGGGACCGACGAGTTGCTGCTCACGATCCCCGCCAGCGACTGGGAGGTGGTGTTCGGGAAGTACCTGGCGACGGTGGGGATCTTCACCGTGGCGCTGATGTTCTCCTGCATCTGCAATCTGATCATCCTCTTGCGCTGGGGCACACCCGACGGCGGGTTGTTCTTCACCAACTATCTCGGCTATTGGTTCGTCGGTCTGGCGATGCTCGCCGTGGGAATGGTGGCCAGCTTCCTCACCAGCAACCTCACGGTGGCGTTCATCCTCGGCCTGCTCCTCAACGCCCCGCTGGCGGTGGCCGACAAGGCGGGGGCCGTGATGGGCCCCCTGTGGGCCGAACGGGTGCGGAACTGGAGCCTCGCCGAGCAGTTCTCCGACTTCGGTCGCGGCGTCGTCAGCATCTCGGCCGTCGGCTACTTCCTCGGCATCGTGGCGGTGTGCCTCTACATGGCGATGGTCCTCATCGGGCGCCGCCACTGGACAGGACGGCGCGACGGGCCACGGATGGGGGTGCACTACCTGGCACGGACTGCTGGCCTGGCGCTGGCGGCGGCGGGGGGGGTGCTCGTCTGCCGGGCGATGGACGTGCGCGGCGACCTCTCCGAGGAACGGATCAGTTCGCTCGCCCCCGACACCCGCCGGCTGCTGGCCGAGATCGAGCCGGCGCGGCCGATCGAGATCAAAGCCTACGTCAGCCCGACGGTGCCGGAGGACTACACCCAGACGCGCCTCAACCTCCTCAACATGCTCCGCCAGTTCCAACGGCTCGGCCGCGGCAAGGTACAGGTCGAG
Source organism: Planctomycetia bacterium (assembly GCA_009924545.1). Classification (GTDB taxonomy): domain Bacteria; phylum Planctomycetota; class Planctomycetia; order Pirellulales; family UBA1268; genus F1-20-MAGs016. Next base: position 9,690 of record RFRL01000034.1, read on the forward strand.
GTGGTGCCGACCGAGCCGAAGACCGACGCCGCGGCGCAGGCCCGCCAGCAGTTCGGCATCGAGCCGGTGCAGGTGCTGTCACGTGTCCGCGGCGCGTACCGCGAGGAGGAAGTGTTCCTCGGCTGTGCTGTCACCAGTGGCCTGGAAAAGGTCGTGGTGCCGTTCTTCGACAAGGGGACGCCGGTGGAGTACGAGCTCGTGCGCTCGATCGCCACCGCCGCGCAGCAGAAGCGCCGCCGGCTCGGAGTGCTCACCACCGACGCCGACCTGTTCGGCGGATTCGACATGATGACGGGTCAGCAGCGGCCCCGGCAGCCGCTGGTGGACGAATTGGAGAAGCAATACGACGTCGTCCAGGTCGATCCCACGGCGCCGATCACCGAGACGTTCGATGTGCTCTTGGCCGTGCAGCCCTCGGCGCTGGGCCCGGAGCAGTTGGCCAACTTCGTGGCGGTGGTGCAGAAGGGGCAGCCGGTGGCGATTTTCGAGGATCCGCTCCCGGTCCTCATGACCGGGGTGCCGGGCACGGCGCAGCCGCGGCGCGGACCGGGGGGGCCGATGGCGATGTTCCAGCCACAGGGGCAGCCCAAGGGAGACATCGAGCTCCTGTGGCAGACGCTCGGCGTGCGTCTTGCCGCGGGCTCGGCCCGGCCGGCCATGGGGCAGATGGGGGCGGCTCCGTTCGTGGTCTACCAGGACTACAACCCACACCCCAAGCTCGAGCTGCCCAGCGAGTTCGTGTTCGTCGACGCGAGCATGGACGCCAAGGGAACCGGTTTCAACCAGGACGATCCGGTGAGCAGCGGCTTGCAGGAACTGCTGTTCCCCTTCCCGGGCGGACTCGCCAAGGAGGAGACGGTGGCGGTCGACTGGCAACCGCTGGTGCGCACGACGCCGCGGTCGGGGACGATCGAGGTCGAACGCATCATGGCCAATCGCGACATGCGGGCGCTGCGCACCTTCGAGAAGCCGGGTGAGCAAGCCATGGTCCTCGCGGTGGCGATCGAGCGCAAGCCGCCACCGGGTCCGGACGGCCAGCCGGCTGCCGATGCCAAGCCGATCCGTGCCGTGGTGGTGGCCGACATCGATCTCCTCGATGGGCGGATTTTCGGCCTCCGCAACCGCCCCGACGAGGTCTTCGGCCTCGATTTCGACAACGTCACCTTCGTGCTCAACGTCCTCGATTCGCTCGCTGGCGACGACCGCTTCCTCCAGATCCGCAAGCGGAAGCCGAAACACCGCACGCTGGAGCGAATCGAGGGCGCGGTGGCCAGTGCCCGCGAGCAGGCCGAGGCGGAGCGACAGAAGTTCATAGACCAGTTCGACAAGGCCGAGCAGGAGGCGAACGATTCCCTGCAGAAGGAGGTCGGTGATTTCGAGCGTAAGATCAAGGATCTGGAGGCGAGCGGCCAGACCGACCGGCAGGCCGCCATGCAGGCGATGCAGCAACTCGCCAGCCGGCAGCGCCTCGCGCAGCGGCGGCTCGACACCAAGATCGAGCAGTTGAAGCGGGCCCGGGATACCGACGTGGAGAAGGTGGAACGCGACCTCGGCAAGAAGATCCGTGAGGAGCAGGACCGGCAGAAGTGGCTGGCCGTGCTCCTCCCGCCGATCCCGCCGCTGGTGGTGGCGTTCTTCGTCTACTTCCGGCGCCGGGCGCGGGAGCGTGAGGGCGTGTCGAAGAACCGGCTCCGCTGAGCCGGGATCGGCAGGGGCGGCGCGGCGGGCGAGGAAACGCACGGCGGTCGGATCAAGGGTTCTCCGTGGGAGGTGTTGCGATGGCAGGCACGGGTGGAGCGGCAGCGGGCAGGGACGGGCGCACGGGAATGCGGTCGGAGTGGAACGACGAACCGCCGGCCGCGGCGGGCGGCTCGCCGGCGCTGGTCAAGACCGTGCTGTTCCTCGCCGGCGGAGCCGCCGCCCTGGCAACCGGCATCTTCGTGCAGCCGCGCTTCAAGAGCACGCGCATCGAGCCGAAGGAGCAGCGCGTGCTGTTCCCGGAGCTCTCCGACGCCGCCAAAGCGGCGAGTCTGGAGGTGGTGCGCTACGACGAGGGGCTGGCCACGCTCAAGCAGTTCAAGGTGGCCCAGGCCAACGGCGTGTGGGTCCTGCCCGCGTATCAGAATTACCCTGCCGACGCCAAGGATCAGCTCGCCGCGGCGGCGACGGAACTGGTCGATCTCGAGTATGTCGACATGGTCGCCGACAGCCCCGGGGAGCATGCCAAATACGGCGTCGTCGAGCCCGATCCGGAGAAGATCAAGCCGGGTGACACCGGGGTCGGGGAATTGATCGAGATCCGGGATGCCAACGGTGGCCGTCTGGCCCGGCTCATCGTGGGCAAGGAGGACAAGAAAACCGGGAGCGGCGACGCCGGCACCCGACCGCTGCGGTTCGTCCGCAAGGCGGGGCAGGATCCGGTCTATCTGGTCGGCATCGACACGTCGAAGTTCACCACGTCGTTCGGTGACTGGATCGAGAAGGATCTTCTCAAGCTCTCCCCCTGGGACGTGCGCACGGTGGTCCTCGACGACTACAAGCTGGAGGCGGTCGAGCAGGGGGGCCAGGTGGGCGTGGAACAGGTCCGCAAGGACCGCATCGAACTGGCGTACGAGGATCGCGAGGCGAAGTGGAACCTCGTGAAGCTCGAGTCGTTCGGCGGTGGGGAGCCGAAGGTGGAGACACTCGGGGAGGAAGAGGAACTGGCCTCCGCCCGCCTCAACGAACTGCGCAACGCCCTCGGCGACCTCAAGATCGTCGACGTCGTGCGCAAGCCGGCCGGGTTGAGCGCCGAGCTGAAAGCCGAGGAGTCGTTCGCCAACGACCGCGAGGCGGTCCGGTCGATGCAGCAGCGTGGTTTCCTCCCGCTGCGCTCCGGCGACATCCTCTCCACCGATGGCGAGACGATCGTCGGGATGAAGGACGGCGTCGAGTATGTGCTCCGGTTCGGTGCCGCCACCGCGGTCAATCGTGGTGACGCGGCGGCGGAGGGGGCTGGCGATGCGGCCGCGACGGAATCGGCGTCCGAGGGCCGGTATCTGCTGGTGATGGCCCGCTTCAACGAGGCGCTCTTGGAGAAGCCGCGTCTCGATCCGGTCCCCGAGGCGGTCGAAGCGGGGGAGACGACCCCGGCTGCGGCACCTGCCGCGGAGGGAGCGGGACCGGCCGCGCCCACCGCCGCCCCAGGGGCCACGCCCGATGGAGCAGCAGCGCCGCCTGCCACGCCGGCCGCGCCTCCGACCGAGGGCACGCCTGATCAATCACCGGCCCCGGGCGGCGCCCAGGGAGCGGAGGCTGGCACCATCCCCTCGGGATCCGCGCCTGGTGCGCAGGGTGAGGCCGGACAACCTGGCCCTGCGGGAGAGGTGGCACCCACTGTGCCACCGGCAGGCGCCGCCGCGGGAGCGCTCAAGGAGGCCGACGAGGCGGAAGCGAAGGCGCAGAAGCAACTTGAGGAGCGCCGCCGCGTGGAACGGGAGAACCGCCGCCGGCAGGACGAGTACGACGACAAGGTGAAGGCAGCCCAGAAGCGTGTCCGTGATCTCAATGCACGGTTCGCCGATTGGTACTACGTGGTCTCGGCGAAGGAATACGCCCGCATCCACCTCGACCGGGCGGGCGTCGTCCAGAAGAAGTCCGCCGCTCCCGCGGAACCGGTGCCACCGGGCCTGCCGCCCCGGTGAGACCCGTGACCCGTCCGTGGCGCGGAGCGCCAGCGGTCTCCGTGGCACGACGGCCCCGGTCCGGGGAGTCGTCCTTCCGCGGTGGCACGTGCACCGATAGGATTCCCGCTCCCTTCCGTCGGCCTGTGGGCCCCGCATGATCCCCGACATCCTCACCTCCCCGCGCCCGGCCCGTTTGGGGCGCGCCCTTGGATTCCGGGTCATCGGCACCGGGAGCTGGGTGCCGCCCGACATCGTCACCAACGCCGACTTGGCCCGGCTGGGCTGTGATCCGGAATGGATCGAGAGCCGTTCCGGGATCCTCGCCCGGCGCCACGCCCGGGCTGGCACCGCCACCAGCGACATGGCGGCGGTGCCAGCCCGGGCGTGGCGCACGGCCGGTGCCGCGGCGGAGGACGTCGACCTGCTCGTGGTGGGGACGTTCACCCCCGACCACTGCATCCCGTCGACCGCCTGCCTGGTGCAAGAGCAGCTCGGGTTGGTGGCCCCGGCGATGGACGTGACGGCGGCCTGCGCGGGATTCGCCTATGCGCTGGTGACCGCTGCACAGTTCCTCGCAGCGGGGAACAGTCGCCTCGCGATTGTCGCCGGTGCCGACACCAACACCCGCGTGGTCGACCCGGAGGACATCGGCACGTGGCCCCTGTTCGGCGACGGCGCGGGCGCGGTGCTCTTGGAGCGAACGAGCGACGTGCCGGGGCCGCCCCGGGGATTACTCGGCCATGCCCTCGGGGCAGACGGGCGTGGGGCTGAGTTGCTGGTCTGTCCGATGGGGGGCTCGCGGCAGCCGGTGTCGGTCGCGGGCGTCGCCCGGCGCGAGCAGTACATGCGGATGGAGGGGAAAGCGGTGTTCAAGTGGGCGATCCGTCTGGTGGAGGAGAACGTCCGCCAGGTCGCCGCCCATGCCGGCGTGGGCCTCGGGGAAATCGACTGCTTCATCCTCCACCAGGCCAACGCCCGGATCATCGAAGGAGCCCGGTCGGCGCTCGGCCTGGGGGCGGATCGATTCATGGTCAACCTCGACCGTTTCGGCAACACGTCGAGTGGTTCCATCCCCTTGGCCCTCGACGAAGCCTGGCGGACGGGGCGCGTCGGACCGGGCAGCCTCGTGCTTGTCTGCGGCTTCGGTGGCGGGCTGGCCTGGGGCAGCGCTGTGTGGCGGCTGTGACGCACGGAACGGCGGCGCGACCGGTCGGCAACGGTGCTGCGGTGGGACCGGTTTCGCGATCTGCCCAGGGGTTTCGGTGTGCGGACGGGGAGGGGACGATGACCGTGCGAACGCTGCCCGAACGCCGCGATGTCGCGGTCGCCGACACCTGGGATCTGGCCAGCCTGTTCGCGGGGGACGAGGCCTGGGACGCCGCGCTTTTGGCGTGGGAGGCACGGCTCCCGGAGTTCGCCCCCTTCGCGGGCACGCTGGGGCAGTCGCCGGAGCGCCTCGCCGCCTGCCTGGCCCTCGACCTGGAGATCGACCGCGCCGGCGATCGGCTCGGGACCTACGCCCATCTGCGCGCCGCCGAGGACCAGTCGGCGGCGCCGGCGCAGCGGATGGTGGGCCGCTTCCAGCACGTCGCCACCCGGGCGGGTGAGCTGGCGAGCTTCATCCGCCCGGAGATCCTCGCCATCCCGGCGGCCACCATGGCCGCGTGGCTCGATCACCCCGCGCTTGGCCCCTACCGACTGCTCCTCGAGCGCCTCGTGCGCACGCGGCCGCACGTGCTCTCCGAGGGGGAGGAGAAACTGCTGGCGATGCAGGGCACGTTCGCCGGCACGGCCGCCCGCGTGTTCCGCCAGCTCACCGATGCCGACCTCCGCTTCGGGACGGTCACCGACGGGCGCGGCGCGGAAGTGGAACTCTCCAATGCCACCTTCGTCACCCTCCTCCACGATCCCGTCCGCAGCGTGCGGCGGACGACGTTTCACCAGTTCTACGCCCAGTACCAAGCCCACGCCCACACCCTCGCCGCGACGCTGGCGGGGGCGGTGGATCGCGACGTCTACCTGGCCCGTGTCCGCCACCATCCCTCCGCCGTGGCCGCGGCGCTGTTCACCGACAACGTGCCCCCCGAGGTCTACGACGGCCTGGTGACGGCCGTCCGCACCCACTTGCCGGCCGTCCACCGGGCCAACGAGCTGCGCCGGCGCTGGCTCCGGCTCGACGACCTCCACCATTACGACTGCTACGTGCCCCTCGTGCCCGACCTGGAGCGGCACCACACCTGGGAGGAGGCGGTCGAGCTGGTGGTCGAGTCGCTGCATCCCCTCGGCGTTGACTACGGTGCCCGGCTCCGGCACGGGCTCCTCGCCGGCCGGTGGTGCGACCGCTATCCCAACGTCGGCAAGCAGGCGGGCGCCTTCAGCTCGGGCACCTACGATTCCGCCCCGTACATCATGATGAACTTCCAGCCGGAGTCGCTGGAGCACGTCTTCACGCTGGCCCACGAGGCGGGGCACTCGATGCACACCCGGCTCTCCGCCGAGGCCCAGCCCTACCAGTACGCCGGCTACACGATCTTCGTCGCCGAGGTGGCCAGCACGTTCAACGAGCAGCTCCTCGCCCGGCTCCTGCTGGAGCGCTGCCGGACCCCCAAAGAGCGCGCGGCGATCCTCGTCCGCGAGGTCGATTCGATCCGGGCCACGATCGTTCGGCAGACGATGTTCGCCGAATTCGAACGGCTCACCCACGCCTCGGCCGAGGCGGGTGAGCCACTCACCCTGGAACGCTTCCGGGAGCTGTACCGCGGGCTCCTCGAGGCCTACTTCGGCCCCCGCTTCACGCTCGATCCCGAGCTGGAACTGGAGTGCCTGCGGATCCCGCACTTCTATTCCGCGTTCTACGTCTACAAGTACGCCACCGGGCTGGCGGCGGCGATCACGCTGGCCGAGCGGGTGGCGGGCGGGCAACCCGGGGCCCTCGACGCCTACCTTGGCTTCCTCCGTGGCGGCTCGTCGAAGTGGTCGCTCGACCTGCTGTGCGACGCGGGGGTCGATCTCCGGGGGCCGCAGCCGGTGGCCATCGCCCTGCGGCGGTTGGAGACGCTCGTCGACGAATTGGAGCGGCTCGAAGCGGACGTGGTCGGGTGACCGGCTGCCCGCGGCGATCCGGGGCGGCGATCCGGCACAACGCTCCCGGCGGTACAATCGCGACTCCGTGGAGTTGCCGCCGCCGATGACCGCCCCGTCCCCCGCGCACCCGTTCCCCGGATACGCGGCTCCGTCCGGCGTGCAAGACGAATTCCTCGGCAGCGACGGCCTCCCGCGGCCGCACTGGCGCCGGTTGGCGGCGCTCGTGGGTGACTGGCAGGCCGACGTCCTCGTCGCCCGCTGGGAGCAGGCGCGCAAGCTGATCCGCGAGAACGGTGTCACCTACAACGTCCACGACGAGGCCGCGGGGGAGCAGCGCCCGTGGGTCCTCGATCCGATCCCGCTGATCATCGCCGCCACCGACTGGGCCCGGCTGGAAACGGGCATCGCCCAGCGCCACCGCCTCCTCGACGCGCTCCTGGCGGATCTCCACGGGGCGCAGTCGGTGCTCGACGAGGGCCTCGTCCCCGCCGAGCTCGTGCTCGGCCATCCGGCCTATGTGCGCGCCTGTCACGGCCTCCAGCCCCCCGGGGGGCGGTGGCTCCATCTCCACGCCACGGTCGTGGCCCGGCACCCCGACGGCCGGTGGTTGGTGCTCGGCGACCGCACGGGGGTGCCGCGTGGCCTCGGCTACGCTCTCGAGAACCGGTTGGTGGTGTCGCGCCTCCTGCCCGAGGCCTTCCGCGAATGCCAGGTGGCCCGGCTGGCGCCGTTCTTCATCGGTGTCCGTGCCATGCTCCGCGCCCTGGCGCCGACCCGCGACAACCCGCGGATCGCGCTGGCCAGCCCGGGCCCCCAGAGCGCCACCTACTTCGAGGATGCCTACCTGGCCCGCTACCTCGGGTACACGCTCGTGGAGGGGGGCGACCTCGCCGTCCGTGACGGCCGCGTGAGCCTGAAGACGCTCGGTGGCCTCGTGCCCATGGACGTCCTCCTCCGCCGCGTGGCCGACCGGGAATGCGATCCGCTCGAACTCGACAGCGCGGCACTGTCGGGCACGCCCGGCCTCGTGCAGGCGGCGCGACTGGGGCGCGTGGCGATCGCCAACGCCCTCGGCAGCGGGCTGGCGGAGTCGCCGGCGTTCGCCGAGTTCATGCCCGCCCTGGCCCGGCACCTGCTCGGGGAGGACCTGCGGCTGGAGTCGCCGCCGTCGTGGTGGTGCGGGCTCCCCGACAACCTCGCCCGGGTGCTCGACGGCATCGACGGCATGGTGATCGAGCCGGTCGCACCCGTGCCGGGGACGACACGGTTCGTGGCCGGCCTTCTCGATCCACCGGCGCGGGGGGAACTGGTGGAACGCATCCGTCGGCATCCGCAAGGGTGGGTCGGCCGGCAGATGGTCGACCGCTCGGTCGCGCCCTGCTGGAACGGCACCGCGATCGCGCCGGCATCGGTCCTCGTACGCTGCTTCAGCGCGGCGACCGCCGACGGGCCGTCGGTGATGCCCGGGGGGCTGGCCCGGATGAACGTGGGCCGCACCGGTGGGGAAGAGTCGCTCTTCTCGGGGCACGGGTCGAAGGATGTGTGGGTGCTCTCCGCCGGCCCGGTGGCGCCCGTGTCGCTCCTGCGGCCCGCGGGGCAGCCGCTGCCGCTGAGGCGCAGCGGTCATGACCTTCCCAGCCGGGTGGCCGATCACCTCCACTGGCTGGGTCGCCACGTGGAGCGTGCCGAGGGGGCCGCGCGGCTCCTCCGCGCGGTGGCGGTGCGCGTGGCGTCGGAGGGCAACCTGGAGAGCGCCGCTGCCGTGGCCCACGTGCTCGCCGCCCTCACCGACCCGCCGGTGCCGCGTCGCGAGTGGCTGGAGCCGGGTCGGGCCGCAACCCCGAGGGAGATCGCCGCCGAATTGCACGCGCTGGTGTTCGCCGCCGACCGCCCGGGCAGCGTGGCCGCCTCGATCGGCAGCATGTGGCGGATGGCCTCCGTGGTGCGCGACCGGATCTCGATCGATTCCTGGAAGATCCTCGCGCGGGTCGGCCGCGATGGTCTGGTCGATCCGCGGGCCCCGCGCGCCGGGGGCAGCGCCGCCGGAGCCGATCTGCTCTCGCTCCTCGACACCGTGATCCTCGATCTCTCCGCGTTCGCCGGACTCGGCACGGAGAGCATGACCCGCGGGCCGGGGTGGCGGTTCCTCGACATGGGTCGCCGGCTGGAACGTGCGCAGGGACTGGTGCATCTGCTGGCGGCGACCTGCCCGGCCGCCGTGGCCGAGGAGCCGCGGCAGTTGGAGATGCTGCTGGAGATCGCCGACAGTTCGATGACCTACCGCAACCGCTACCTCGGGGTGCTCGAGGCGGCGCCGGTGATCGACCTCCTCGTGATCGACGAAACCAATCCGCGGTCGATCGGTTTCCAGATCGCCGCCCTCGACGCCCACGCCGCGGCCCTGCCCCTGGACGAGGCCTCGCCGGTGCTCTCGCCGGAGCGGCACGCGAGCATGGCGGCGCTGGCTGCGGTCCGCCTCGCCGACGTCACCGCGCTGGCGGTGGTCGACGGTGAGGCCGGGCACGCGGCGCTGGCCCGGCTGCTGACCCGGCTGGAGACGGATCTCCGCGCCTTCTCCGACGGCATCACGCACCGTTACCTGGTCCATGCCACGCCGCGTCGCCGGCTGGGCGACCCCCTGGATGCCGCCGATGTCCGCCTCTGACGCCACGATCGTGCCCCGCGTGGTGGTGGTCGGCCGCCCCAATGTCGGCAAATCCAGCCTCTTCAACTGGCTCGTGGGAAAGCGGATCGCCATCGAGGATCCGACCGCGGGCGTGACCCGCGACCGGCTCGTGCAGCGGATCACCTGCGCCGACCGGGTCATCGATCTGGTCGATACCGGCGGGATGGGGTTCGACGATCCCGACGGGCTCACCCGGCAGATCGACGCCCAGATCGAGGCCGGGCTCGCGGCGGCCGCCCTGGTGGTGATGGTGGTCGACGTCCGCGCGGGGCTCGTGGCCGACGACCGGTTGGTGGCCGATCGCGTCCGGCGCATCGGCGCCGTCGTGCTGCTGGTGGCCAACAAGGCCGACGACCCGTCGCTCGACGCGCACGCCGGCGAGTTCGCCCCCCTCGGCTACGGTCAGCCGCTGGTGGTCAGCGTGCGGGCCGGACGGCACCGCGACCTCCTCGAGGAGGCGATCGTCGAGCGCCTGCCGGAGGCCTGGCCGGAGGAGGCCGACGCGGCGATGCTGCCGGAGATGAAACTGGCGATCGTCGGTCGGCGCAACGTCGGCAAGAGCACGTTCGTCAACGCGCTGGCGCGCGAGGAGCGGGTCATCACCAGCCCCGTGGCGGGCACGACACGCGACAGCATCGACGTCCGTTTCGAGGTCGACGGCCATGCCTTCCTGGCGATCGACACGCCGGGACTGCGCCGTGCGAAGAGCCGGACCACCGACCTCGACTTCTACTCCACCCACCGTGCCCAGCGGAGTATCCGCCGCGCCGACGTGGTCCTCCTTTTCTTCGACGCCACGGAGCCGATCGGCAAGGTCGACAAGCAACTCGCCGAGACGATCGTCGAGGAGGCCAAGCCGGTGGTGTTCGTGGTCAACAAGTGGGATCTCTACGCCCCCGACGTGCGCCGCCAGGAGTGGGTCGAGTACCTGCGCGACACCTTCCGGACGATGCCCTGGGCGCCGGTGGAATTCGTCACCGCCACCTCGGGGCGCAACGTCAAGGCCACCGTCGACACGGCCCAGCGCCTGTTTCGCCAGGCCGGCAGTCGCGTGCCCACGGCCCGGCTCAACGCCATCCTCCGCGCGGCGGTCGAGGCCAATCATCCCCCCGCCGACCGGCGCGGCCGACCGACGCGGATCTACTACGGCACCCAGGTGGAGACACTCCCCCCCACGATCGTGCTCGCCACCAGCGGGGTGGCCGGCCTGCCAGACAGCTACCAGCGGTACCTCATCGGGGCGCTGCGCGGCGAGACGCCGTTCCGTGAGGTTCCCATCCGCCTGCTCGTCCGCGGACGGGACGCCGCCCGGCCCGCCGGGGACGAGCCGGGGGACTGAGCCCGTCGGCCGCCCCCGGAGCCGACGGGGGTGAGGGTGTTTTTCGCCGCCGCCGTCGGGTACGCTCTCCGCGTCGCGGGGTGCTTCTTCCTCTCATTCCGTCAGGAGCCACAGTGATGCCCACTCCCTCCATCGTGCTGCCGACCGTCTCCCGTCGTGACGCCCTCCGCGGAACCGGGTTGGGTGCGGTGGGGGCCCTCGGGGCTTCGCTGGCGAGCATGCCCGCACTCCACGCCCAGTCGCCGTCGAGTGAGGTGATCCGCATCGGCCTCATCGGTGCCGGCGGCCGGGGCACCGGGGCGCTGCAGCAGGCCCTGTCCGTGCCCGGTTCGAACGTCAAGCTCACCGCCGTCGCCGACGCCTTCAAGGACCGCATCGAGGGGGCCCTCAAGGCGGTCGACTCGATGAAGGACAAACTCGATTGCCCCGAGGACCGCCGTTTCGATGGTCTCGACGGCTACCAGAAGGTGCTCGACCACTGCGACCTGGTGATCCTGGCCACGCCGCCCGGTTTCCGCCCCTTCCATTTCCAGAAGGCGGTCGAGGCGGGGAAGCACGTGTTCATGGAGAAGCCGGTGTGCGTCGACTCCTTCGGCGCCCGGCTGTGCCTCGAGGCGGCGAAGATGGCCGACGAGAAGAAACTCAAGGTGGTCGTCGGGCTGCAGCGGCGCTACGAGCGGAAGTACCGCGAGACGGTGGCCCGGGTCCGCGAGGGGCTGGCCGGCGACATCATCGGCGGCCAGGTCTACTGGAACGGCGGCGGCATCTGGTACCGCAACCGCCAGCCCGACCAGACCGAGATGCAGTTCCAGGTCAACAACTGGTACCACTTCAACTGGTTGTGCGGTGACCACATCTGCGAGCAGCACGTCCACAACATCGACGTCGCCAACTGGTTCCTCGACAAGCTCCCGGAGGCCGCGTACGGCACCGGCGGCCGGCAGAACCGGGTGCCGGGGCAGCCGAGCGAGATCTACGACCACCACGCCGTCAACTTCACCTACCCCGGTGGCGTGCGGATCGCCAGCCAGTGCCGCCAGTTCCCCGGTGGCGACGGTCGCGTGAACGAGGAGTTCCAGGGGACGAAGGGCTACATCCGCATCGGTGAGATCACCGACTACGCGGGCAAGGTGCTGTGGAAGTTCGAGGGGGAGAATCCCAATCCCTACCAGGTGGAGCACGACGAATTGCAGGACGCGATCCGCAATGATCGGCCGCTCAACAACGCCTACTACGGCACGAGTTCGAGTTTCTCGGCGGTCCTCGGCCGCTTCGCCACCTACACCGGCAAGCAGTGGGGCTACAAACAGGCCCTGGAGATGAACTACCGGACGATGCCGGAAAACGTCTCCTGGGATGCCCAGCCGCCGGTGATGCCCGACAAGGACGGCAACTACAAGATCCCGATGCCGGCCGAGTATCGGATCGCCTGAGCGGTCGGCGGATCCCGCGCGGGGCGCTCGCGGCCGGCCCGGGTGCCCGAATGGCCAGCGGGCGCGCCTGTCGGCCAGCAGGGGCGCCCTGGGGCGGTGGCCGGAGCAGGGAGGCAGTTCATGATCGTCGGCGTACCGAAGGAAACGAAACGCGACGAATACCGTGTGGCGCTGCTGCCGGTGGGCGTCGAGGAACTGGTGCGCGCCGGCCACCGGGTGCTCGTCCAGGCCGGGGCCGGGGCCGGTTCGGGGCTCGTCGACGAGGCCTATGCGGCGTGTGGCGCCGAGGTGATCGAGTCGGCGGCGGAGGTGTTCGCCGCCGCCGAGTTGATCGTCAAGGTGAAGGAGCCGCAGACGCCGGAACTGCGCCTCCTGCGATCAGGGCAGGCGCTGTTCACGTATTTCCATTTCGCCGCCGACCGGGCCCTCACCGAGGGGTTCCTCGCCACCGGCGCCACGGCCGTCGCCTATGAGACGCTGCGTGACGAGCGGGGCCGCCTGCCCTTGCTGGTGCCGATGAGCGAGGTGGCGGGGCGGATGAGCATCCAGGAGGGGGCCAAATACCTGGAAAAGCCGCAGATGGGGCGCGGCATCCTCCTCGGGGGCGTCCCCGGTGTGGCTCCCGCCAACGTGCTGGTGCTCGGCGCCGGGACGGTGGGGGCCAACGCGGCCAAGGTGGCGGCCGGCTTCGGGGCCAACATCGCGCTGCTCGACACCAATCTCGAGCGGCTCCGCTACCTCGACGACGTCACCCCCCCCAACATCGACTGCCTCTATTCCGATCGGCACACGATCCGCGACCACCTCACCCGCGCTGATCTCGTCATCGGCAGCATCCTCATCCCCGGCGGTCGCGCTCCCCACCTCGTCGAGCGCGAGGACCTCGCCCTGATGAAACCCGGCTCGGTGATCATCGACGTGGCGATCGACCAAGGGGGGTGCGTGGCCACCAGCCGGCCCACGACCCACGCCGAACCCACTTACTTGATCGACGACGTGGTGCACTACTGCGTCACCAACATGCCCGGCGCGGTCGGCCGTACGAGCACCTACGCCTTGTGCAACGCCACGCTGCCCTACGTGCTCCAACTCGCCGAGGTCGGGGTCGAGGCCGCCGCCCGGTCGAGCCCCGCGATCCGTTCCGCCGTGAACGTCGACCGCGGCCGCCTCGTGCAACCGGCGGTGGCGGCCGCCTTCGGCCTGCCCTGCGAGCCCTTCCAGCCGTGAGCGACTCCATCAGCTCGAGCGCCCGGTCGGTGCCTGTCGCCATCCGGTGGCAGGGGGAGGGGACGTCGGGACGGCTCCACATCCTCGACCAGACGCAGTTGCCTGCCCGGCAGGCATGGCTGCAGTGTGGCGACGTCGACGCGGTCGTGGAGGCGATCCGTAGCCTGCGCGTGCGCGGGGCTCCGGCCATCGGCATCGTCGGAGCCTACGGCATGGTGGTGGCCGCTGCGGAGGCGCTCCAGCGCGGGCTCGGTGGCGCCGCGCTGGCCGACCATCTCCGGGTCCGCGCTGGCCAACTGGCCACGGCGCGGCCCACGGCGGTCAACCTCCGCTGGGCCGTGGAGCGCTGCACCGCGGCCCTCGGTGGGTTGCCGGCGGACGCGTCGGCCGCAGCCTGCCACGGCCGGCTGCTCGCGGTGGCCCGGGGGATCCACGACGAGGATCGCCGGCTGTGTGCCGCGATCGGTCGCCACGGCGCCGACATCCTTCCCCCGGGCGACATCCTCACCCACTGCAACACCGGCTGCCTCGCCACCGGCGGGGAGGGCACGGCGCTGGCGGTGATCACGACGGCCTGGGACCGGGGGCAACGCTTCATGGTCTTTGCCGACGAGACGCGGCCCTTGTTCCAGGGAGCGCGCCTCACCGCCTGGGAGTTGGTGCAGCGCGGCGTGCCGGTGACCGTGTTGGTCGATGCCGCGGCGTGCCACCTGCTTTCCACGGGGCGCATTGCCGCGTGCATCGTCGGGGCCGACCGGATCGCCGCCAACGGCGACACGGCCAACAAGATCGGCACGCATGGCCTGGCCGTACTGGCAGCGGCCCACGGCGTGCCGTTCTTCGTGGCCGCGCCGTCGAGCACGTTCGACCTGACCCTGGCCGACGGCAGCGGGATCCCCATCGAGGAGCGGCCGGCGGCGGAGGTGCTCGCCCCCCTCGGCGTGCCGGCGGCGCCCGCTGGAGCCGCCGCCTACAACCCCGCCTTCGACGTCACGCCCGCCCGACTCATCCGCGCCATCGTCACCGAGCGCGGCGTGATCAGTCCCGTCAGTCGGGAGCGGGTCGCCGCCGTGCTCGGCGCGGTCGGCTGACGCCGCCAGCGGCCGGGCGACATCAGGTCAGGCCCCGGGCCAGTTCGACGAAGGCCCGGACCATCGAGCCGCTCCCGCCGCCGTCGGTCCACGCACGCGGCTTCTCGGCGAAGGCGGGGCCGGCGATGTCGACGTGCGTCCAGGGGATGCCCCCCACGAACCGCTCGAGGAACTTGGCGGCCGTGATCGCCCCACCCCAGCGGCCGTCGCCCACGTTCTTGATGTCGGCCACCTCCCCTTTGATGAGGTCGTCGTAGACGTCGGGATACATGGGGAGCTGCCACACCGGTTCGCCCACCGCACGGGCGGCGGCGGCCACACGGTCGCACCACGGCTGGTCGTTGGTGAACAGGCCGGCCACCTCGGTGCCCAGCGCCACCATGCAGGCCCCGGTGAGCGTGGCGGCATCGACGATCGCCGCCGGGGAAAGGCCACGGACCACGTCGAGGACATCGGCCAGTACGATCCTTCCCTCGGCGTCGGTGTTGTGGACCTCGATGGTGGTGCCGCTGCGGGCACGGATCACGTCGCCGAGTTTGTAGGCCGCGGGGCCGGTCATGTTCTCCGCCAGGCCGACGGCGGCCATGAAGCGGATCGGCAACTGCAGCCGGGCGATGGTCACCGCCGCCGCCAGCGCGGCCGCCGCCCCCGCCATGTCGCACTTCATGGTCAGCATGCCGTCGGGCGGCTTGAGCGACAGGCCACCCGAATCGAACGTCACTCCTTTGCCCACGAGGGCGAGCTGCGGCGGCCCTTCCGGCACGCCCGGGCCGCGGTAGGTGAGGAGCACCAGGCGCGGTGGGCGACTGCTCCCCCGGCCCACGGCGAGGATCGCCCGGCAGCCCTCGCGGATCAGCCGCGCCTCGTCCCAGATCTCGCAGCCGAGACCGACGTCGGCCGCCGCCGTGGCCGCCTCGGCGGCGAAGCTCGCCGGGTAGAGGTCATCAGGAGGGGTGTTGACGAGGCGGCGCGCGAGGTTGACGCCGGCGCCGAGCAGCCCGCCGCGCTCCACGGCGTCGGCCGCGGCCCCGAGCCAGACCACGGGGAAGGGTGTGCGGCGGCGCTCGCTCTTGTACAGATCCTGGCCGTGCATGCCCACCGCCGCTCCGGCCACCGCCTGCTCGGTCTGCCGCGGCGACCAGGCGGGGTCGGCGGCGAGGGCGACGAGCGTGCGCGGGCGGCCGGCGAGGTGGCGCGTGGCGGTGGCCGCGGCCCGGTAGAGGCCACCGGCATCGGCCTGCGTGGTGGTTCCCACGCCGACGAGGAGCAATTGCGCCGCCTTCAGTCCGGGCGGCGCGAGCAGCGGCAGGCACTCGCCCGGCTTGCCACGCAACTCGCCGGCGGCCGCCAAGCGCGTGAGGAGCCCGCCGGTCGTGGTGTCGAGCGCCGCCGCCGGTCCGCGGCCGAGATCGGCGGCGTCGTCACGGGAGCCGACGAAGGCCACCACCGCGTCGGCGGCGACAGCCGCGGTGGGGGTGGAGGCATCGACGGTGATCGGCAGCGGACCGGGGTTCTGGCTCACGGCTTGTTCTCCGGGGGTGTGTGGGCCGGCAACGCCGGGGCCGACATTTGTAGCGACTCGCTCCCGGCAGGGCAGGGGGTGGCCAGGCACGGGGCCACCAGGGCCAGGAGCACCGGGAGGACGACGAGGTTCCCGAGCAGTCCGCCGGTGAGGGTCAGGCAGCAGAGGGCGCCGAAGGAGACCGTGGGCACGAAGGAGCTCGTCAGGAGGGCGAGGAACCCCACCACCAGCGCCAGCGTTGAGAAGATCATCGCCCGCCCTGCCGTCTGATGCGCCACCCCGAGGGCCGCCGCCACGGCGCCGTCCTCCGCCAGCCGGCGCCGGAAGGCGACGATGTAGTGGATCGAACTGTCCACCGACAGTCCCATCGACACCGCGGCGATCATCGCCGTGCCCATGTTCACCGGTTCCCCGATCCAGCCCAACAAGCCGAGCACGAGGAAGATCGGCAGGGCGTTGGGGACCAGAGCCACCAGCGCCAACAGCAGGCTGCGGAAACTCACCGCCAGAAGCGCGAGGATCCCGAAAGTGGCCACCAGGAAGGCGCGCCACTGGTCGGCGAGGAGCCGGTCGACCAGTTGTGCCAGGAGGACGAAGAATCCGGTCACCTCGCCGGCCGGGCGGCCGGCGCCGCCGGGAAACTCCTCGGCCACGATCCGCCGCACCGTGGCGATGATGTCGCGCTTCGCGGCCGCCGGCTGCCGTTCGCGGGCCCGGAGCATGACGCGCAGCCAGTGCGACCCATCCTCCGGATCGCGCCCCACCAGCGCGGCGCAGAGCCGCGGTTCGCGCTGCCGCATCAGGCCGACGGCCCCGCCCACGAGCCAGCCCCCGACGGGGTTCTTCTCCAGGTCGGCCAGGGGCACCGGCGACAGCGTGTCGAGCAGGTCGGCGAGGCTCATCA
>RFRL01000331.1 GCA_009924545.1 Planctomycetia bacterium
CGACCGGTCCGTCGTCGCTCAATCCCGCTTGGCGGCCCGGGAGCCGTCCAGCCGGCGGACCCATCCCGTGCGACGACCCAACCGCCCAGATCCGGAGGGGCCGGATCGCCGGAGGGGTCCGGCCGCACTCGCGGCAGGCCACCCCGCGGGGGTCGCCGGCGGATCGTCGGCGCCCCGCCGCCGCGTCGTTGAGGCACAATCACGGCATGTCGTCCCATCTCCCCAGGACCACCGAGACCTTCCCAGCCCACCTGGCTGCCGGCTTGGAGACGGTGGGATTCCTGTCCGGGCCGGCGCTGATCGCCGTTTCCGGTGGGGCTGACAGCGTGGCGCTGCTGGTGGGGCTGTGCGCGGTGGCCGCGACCCGCAGTGACGTGCCGCCCTTCACGGTGGCCCACGTCGAACACGACCTGCGGCCGACGGCGCCCCGTGACGCCACCTTCGTGGCCGCCCTCGCGGAGCGCCTCCGGCTCCCCTACCACTGCGCGCGGGTGGCCGTCCGCACGTCATCGCGTCGCGGGGAGGGGCTCGAGGGGCTCGCTCGGCGGCTGCGCTACGGGAGTCTCCACGACATGGCGCGCGCATCCGGGGCCGTGTCGGTGGTCGTCGCCCACACCGCCGACGACCAGGCCGAGACGATCCTCCACCGTATCGCCCGGGGGACGGGCCTCGCCGGACTGGCGGGGATGCCCGCCCGGCGTTCACTGGGGCCGGGAATCGATCTGCTCCGGCCACTCCTCGCCGTGCCCGGTGCCGCGACGCGGGCCTTCCTGCGCGAGCGGGGGGAATCATGGTGTGAGGACGAATCGAACACCGACCGCCGGTTCGCACGCAACTTCCTGCGGCACGAGGTCCTGCCGCGTTTCGCCGACGGCCCTTATCCGGCGGTCCGGGAGGCACTGGTCAGGCTCGGGGCGCAGGCGGCCGAGGCCGCGGCGGCGCTGGAGGGAGTCGCGCGGGGGTTACTCGCGGCCCATGCGCGGCGCACGGCCGACGGCGGGCTGACCCTCGATGCCGCGGCGCTCGCCGAGCACCAGCCCCATGTGATTGCGGAGGTGTTCGCGAGCCTGTGGCGGCGGGAGGGCTGGCCGCGGCGGGACATGACCCGCGACCACTATCGCCGTCTGGCGGGCATGCTGGTGGCCTGCGCGGGAGGGCGGCCTCCGGGCGACGTCGCCTTCCCGGCGGGCCTCCGCGTGACGGCCACGGGCCACGAGGGCCGCTGGTGGTTGCACATTCGGCGCGCCGACGGCAACTGACCGGTCCAACAGCGGCGCGAGCCAGGCCGGCTGATCAGTGCCCGTGCATGCCCCGCGCCTGGTAGCCACCGCGGGCGCGGAACCAGGCCAGGAGCAGCGAATAACACACGAACATCGTGGCGGGCACCAGGGCGGTGAGGATCAGCGCCCGGCGACCGCCGAAGAGGCCCGCCGCATCGACCAGCGACTTGTCGGCTGCAGCCGTGGTACTGGCCGATCCGGTCCACCAGTCGACCAGTGACCGCTGGGCGGCGATCGCGTCGGCTTTGGCGTTCTCCTGTTCCAACAGCTTGAGGGCCCGCTCGGCCTCCTTGCCGCCATCGGCGAGCACACCCACTTTTGCCCCGTCGAGGCCGGCGGTCTTCATCCACAGGAATTCGTTTTCCTTGGGCGACTTGTAGCGTTCGTACACGGCCCGGTCGGCCTGCTGCAGGTTGGCCGACGCGTTCTGGTCTTGCAGGAACCCGATGCCCGGACCGCCGAGCAACCCGGCGGCCAACATCCCCACGCCGCCCGCGGCCCCGATGGTGATGGCGCCTCCCTTGGGGAACTGCTCGCTGACGACCGCCAGCATCGTCGGCCAGAGGAAGGTCTTGCCGATGCCGTAGATCGTGGCGGCCGCGATGCACATCACCGCCCCCTCGGCATTTCCCAGGAGCCACAGGCCGATCGAACCGAAGAGCGCCGAAACCGCCAGCAAGCCCAGTGGCGAAATCTTCTCCACGATCGGACCGGCGAAGAACCGGAGGGCGAACATCAGGGCCGACGTGTAGACGAACAGCAGCAGACCGTTGGCGGGGCTGGCCATGATCGTGCCGGTGATCTTCGAGATCCAGGAGTCGGTGCCCAGCTCCACGTAACCCACCATGGCGTGGATCAGCAGCAGGGCACCGAGGAGGAGATGGCCGAAGCGGAATCCGGTGGCGAGCCCGAACAGGGCGAGAAGTCCGGCGGCGATGCCGGCGGCCAGCGGGGGGGCGAGTCCGAGGTCACTCTTGAAGAACAGCGCCAGCAGGCAGCAGATGACCGCCGCCCCCACCAGGCCCAGTTCCCCGAGCATGTCGCGGTAGGAAACGCCCGACGTGCTGGCCTCGCTCCGGGGAAAACGCTGGCCGAGCATCATCAGCCCGTAGAGCACGACGGGGATGAGGAACAACGAGATCTGGATCTGCCAGGCCACCGGCTTGCCGCCTTCGCCACCCGCCATGAAGTAACTGGCGAGCCCACCGAGGATCAGCCCCCCCGGCCAGCCGGCGTGGAGGATGTTGAGGTAGTGGGTCTTGTTCTTCGGGAACAACGTCGCCACCAGCGGATTGACCACCGCCTCGGCGATTCCGTTGCCGATGGCGAAGAGGAACATTCCCCAGAACAGGCACTGGAAGGCGAGGGGCTTGCCCCCGGCCTGGTAGGCGGCACCGGTGGCGAGCGTCAGCGCGGCACTGACCAAGTGCATGATGAAGGCGGCGAACATCAGCGGGCCGAAACCGATGCGGTCGGCGATCAGGCTGGACAGGAGAATGATGATCCCGAAGCCGGTGAGGCCGCCGCCGGTGATCGCCCCCAGTTCGGTCTGCGTGAAGCCGTACTGCTCGGCCCACTGGCCGAGGATCCCGGCGCGGATCGAGAACCCCACGCCGGCGGCGAGGATCGCCATGAACCCGGCCCACAGCAGGCGCTGGGCATCGACGCCACCGGGCGTGGAACCTTCGTCGTGCGAGGTCTGACTGTCCATGCCGGTGGGCCTCCAACCTGCGGATACGGGGGATTGCACCGCGATGGTCACGCCACGGTGACCATGACCACCCGGCCGTCGTCTTCCCCCGCTGCGACAGCCAGCGCGCGGCCGCACTATAGCAAGCCC
>RFRL01000332.1 GCA_009924545.1 Planctomycetia bacterium
GCCTCGACGGCGAGGTGCGGCGTCGCGTCGAGGCCCGTCTGGCCGCCGAATGGCCCGGCCTGGTGGTAACCGTGCAGTCGGCCGCGGTGACCGACGGGCAGGGGATCATCGTTCGTGGCGTGTCGGTGGTCGATCCCGCGCTGCCGGAGCAGTGGCGGCAGATGGTGTGGATCGAGGAACTGCGGCTCATCTGCGGCACGAGCCTCACCGAACTGGCCGGCGGGGCGCCACGGATCACCGCCGTCCACCTCCGGCGGCCGGTGGTCCACGCGGTGTCGCGCGGCGGGCAATGGAACGTCGCGCGCCTCCTCCGGCGCCGGCCGGGGAGCGTGGCCCTGGTGCCGGTGACCTTGGAGGAGGCCACGCTCCTGCTCGACGGGGTGGGCAACGCCTCGCGCTTCACCCTCCGGCACGTCGTGGCCGACGTGACACCGCGGCCCGACGGCACCGCCCGGCTCCGCGCCAGCTGCGCCGGTGACGTGTTCGAGCGCGGGGCGCTGGAAGGGCAGATCGCGCCGGCCGCCGACGCCTTCACGCTCACCGGTCGGATCGACGGCCTCGACGTCGGTCCGCGGCTCCTCACGCTCCTGCCGGTGCCACCCGGAGCGACCCCGGGGGCCGATTGGGTGGCGGGGGTGCGCGGCCGCGTGGCGCTCGAATGGCGGGCCAGCGGCCTGCTGTCGGCACCGGGGAGCGCCGCCGTGGCGGTCACCGGCCGGCTCGACGGAGGGCGCTTCGACCATCCCGCCATTCCGTTCCCCCTCTCGGGCGCGACGGCCAGCTTCACCGCCGACCGCGCGGGGCTTGTGGTGCAGCAGCTCGAGGCCCACTCCGGCACCACGCTCGTCCGCGGGAGCGGGCGGCTGGCGGGCTGGGCGGCGGCCGCCGACTTCGATCTGGTGGTCGAGGCGGACCGGCTCACCGTGGGGCGGCAGTGGGAAGGGTTGCTGCCCGAGTCGTGGGCCTCCCAGTGGTGCAAGCTCCTTCCGAGCGGCGAGATCGACCTCCGCGCCCAACTCGTCCGCCGCGCCGGCCGGATCGATCCGCAGGTGTCGATCCGCTGCCGCAACGCGTCGCTGACCCACTACCGATTCCCCTACCGCATCGACCGCACCGTGGGCACGGTGATCCTCGACGGCCAGTCGGTGTCGATCCATCTCACCGGGCAGGCCGGCGGCCACCCGGTGCACGTGCAGGGCGCTTTCCGTAGCGAGGCGACCGGGACCGTCGGGCTGCTGGAGGTGCGCGGCGACGCGATGCGCATCGACGACGCCCTGCTGGCCGCCCTCCCCGCGCGGAGCAGCGCGATCGTGCGCAGCCTGCAGGCGGAGGGAACCTTCGACTTCGTGTTCCAGCACGAACGCTCCCCCACCCTGCCCGCGGGGCAAGCCAACCGGCTGGGGATCCGCCTTGTCGATTGTAGCCTCCGCTATGCGGGCTTCCCCTACCCGCTGTCCCGCGTCACAGGTCACGTTCGCATGGACGACGGTCACTGGACGATCCGCGACGTCAGCGGGGTCAACGACACCGGCACCGTGCGCTGCTCCGGCCAGCTCCTGCCGCTGGCCGACGGGGACGGCGACCTGACCCTCCGCCTGGCCGGATCGGGCGTGGTGCTCGAACGGGAACTGCGCGACGCGCTGCCCCGTGGCGTGCAGGCGGTGTGGGACGATCTCGACCCGCGCGGCAACGCCGAGTTCACCGCCACGGTGCGCCACCGGGTGAAATCGCGGCAGACGAGCGTCACGCTCGACGCCCGACCGGAGGGGGACACCGTGTCGATCGAGCCGGCATGGTTCCCGTACCGCCTGGAGCGGCTCCAGGGGCGACTGTCGTGGGAGAACGGCTGGCTGCGTTTCGATGACGTCCGTGGGTCCCACGCCCGCACGAGTGTGGCGGCGGCGGGCACCTGCCGCTTCACGCCCGACGGCGGCTGGCACGTGTCGTTCCAGCGATTGAGCGCCGACCGGTTCCGCGCCGACCAGGATCTGCTCCAGGCCATGCCCGCCGGACTCCGCACTGCCATCAACGCCGTGCGTCCGCGCGGCCTGCTCTCCCTCGACGGCACCCTCGACCTCTACTCCACCGCCGCCGGCGTTGATGGCCGCCCTGGACCCGCCGCCGCCAGCTGGGACATGCGCTTCGACGTGGAGCAGGGAGCCGTCGACGTGGGGGTGCCGCTGGAGCACGTCCACGGGGGGCTGTGGCTGGTGGGGCAGAGCGACGGGCGCCACTGGCAGGCGACTGGCGAGGTGGCCATCGACAGCGCCCAGTGGCGCGGACACCAGATCACCGAACTGACGGGGCCCCTCTGTGCCGACGCCAACGGCGTGCGCTTCGGGGCGGCGGTGCCCACGGCGGCGGCACCCCGGCGGCTCACCGCCCGCCTGGCCGGCGGCACATTGGCCGTCGACGGCACGGTGGCCGCCGCCGCGGGGGGCGGCTTCGGCGTGAATCTCACCCTGACGGAAGCCAATTTGGAGCGCCTCGCCGCGGAGGCCACCGGCCCGGCGGCCGGCGGGGCGCCTCCCTACCGCGGCCGCGTCCATGCCGTCGCCGAGTTGACCGGATCGAGGGCGGGGCCCCATTCGCTGATGGGCCGCGGGCAGGTGCGGCTGCGCGATGCCGACATCTACGAACTGCCGGTGATGGTCGCGCTGCTCAAAGTCCTCCAGGTGAAGCTCCCCGATCGGACCGCCTTCGGCTCGAGCGTCGTCGATTTCCGGGTCGAGGGGCCCCATGCCTACCTCGACTCCATCGAACTGGCGGGCGACGCCATCAGCCTCGTGGGCAACGGCGAGATCGACTTCGATTCCCGGATCCATCTCACACTCCGGTCGATCATGGGCGACTCCGAGACCCAACTCCCGGCGATGAAGCGGATGCTGGGGGGCGCCAGCGGGCAGTTCATGCTCGTCCACGTCGACGGCACGCTCACCCAGCCCGACGTCACCACCGAGGCGTTCCCCACCCCTGTCTCTTATACACATCT
>RFRL01000333.1 GCA_009924545.1 Planctomycetia bacterium
CCACTCCGGGCGGCCGGGCACGGCGAGCACGAGGTGCTCCACCCCTGCCGCCAGCCGGAGGCGCGACGCCGCGGTGGCCCGCGCCGCGGCGGCCGGTTCGGTGTGGGTCGTGACGTCGATCCGCCCGCGGCTCACACCGCCGGCGGTGACACCGCCGAGATCGAGGATCTCCCCCACCTCGTTCACGAGGCCCCCCAGGTCGGCCGTCCACTCCACCGCCAGTTCGTCACGTCCACCCCGGGCCACGAATTCCACCGCCGGCGAGGCCAAACGCGCCTCGTCGATCCGCAGTCGCCCCCCGCGCCCCGGTTCGAGGCGGCCGCGGAACCAGCCGGTGAACGGTTCGCTCCAGCGCAGCGGACGCTCCCCCTGCACGGCGGCCAGATCCCGCGCCGTGGCCCGCACCTCGAGGACGCGATCGGCTCCCGCTGCATGCCCGCTGGCGGCCAGTTGCAACTGCCCGCCCGTGACGCGCACGTCGGGCCGTACCTCGAGCCCGCCGGGCACCGCCCGCGCGGCCGCGGCCAGGTCGATGTCGACAGCCACGGCGAAGTCGTCGCGGACGAGGGTGTCGGCCCACTCCCACATGCCGCCGGTGGGGATGCCGATGCGGCCCGACGCCTCGGCGACCAGGAGCGGCGCGGTCGCCTTGAGCTCGCGGATCACGATCTGACCGTCCCCGACGACGATATCGAGCGGGATGTCGCAGCGCTCGAGGCGGAGCATGTCGCCCGCCCCGCGGCCGGAGACGACCGCCAGCGGCGCGGCGCTGACGGCACCGCGGATGCCGATCCCGTCCGCGGCACCACCGCCGGCCGGCACGCGCAGCGCCAGGCGGACGTCAGCGCTCCCGGTGGCATACCATGGCTGGTCGAACCGCGTGGCGCACAACTGCGAGACCCCCAACGGCACGCGGTTGCCGGTCACCGCCAGGTCGCCCTTCGTCGCCCGCGGCGGCGCCGACACCGAAACCCCGCCGGCTTGTGCCAGGATGGCGGTGGCGCCGGCGGCGACGGTGGTCCGCTCCAGCCGCCCGGTGGGCCGCGGTGCCTCGGCGGCGCCCCCCGGGGGCGGCGGACCGAATGCCGTGGCCAGATCGCGCGGGGCCTGCCCGGAATGGACGACGATTCCCGAGACGGTCCAGCCGGTTTCATCCGCCACGCCTCCCCACGACGCCGCCGCGAGGATGTCGGTGATCCGCCAACTGTCGCCTCTGACCAGATCGACCCCGTGGACCACGCCGTCGACCACCTCGAGATCGCAGCGGACCGTGGTGGCGGTGTCCATCCCGGCCAGCCACGGTGCCAGCATGTCCTCCACACTGCTGCCGCCGCGGCGCACCTCGATGATCACTTCAGGTCCGGTGATCCGCACCGTGCCGAGCGCGCGCGGCTCGAGGGCCAGTGCCAGCAGCCCGCGGTCGAGGTTCACCCGCCGCGCCGCCGCCACGGCCCGGCCAGCCCTGTCGGTGAGCACGACGTCGCGGTACTCGATGCCACCCCACCAGGTCCAGGCCGCGGCCCGGCTCGCGAGGCGGCCGTCGAGGCCGGCGGTGATCCAGGCCAGCGGCTGGTCACGGAGCGACGATTGGACGGCCACGTGGGGCGCGAACCACACCGCCGCCACCAGCGCCGGCAGGATGAGCCAGCGGCGCCAGCGGCGCCGCGGCCGTGCCCAGGCCTCAATGCCTCCATGCTCGCGCCGAACCGATCTCGGTTCGTTCCACCGGGGAATCGATCGAAGTATGCTTGGATTTCGAACATCCGATCTTCGTGTTGGAAGAGCTCCAGGAGGCGATCCAAGCTTGCGTCGCTCAAGTCTGCCGAAAACTCGAATCGATCGGACATGGTGCTTGGCGATTGGTCGTTCGCTTGGGGCTGGAAGTCTCGACCTTGCAAGTTCAAGAAACCTCGCGGCGAACGATTCCCAGCCATGTCATTCAACTGGGACTCTACCAATCCAGCGACGACCCAAAACACCTGCTGTGGCTCATCGATGGCTGCCTGGAACGAAACCCACCCCAACTGAGTAAAAACCTTGGAATCAAACAAGTCATGGTCCAAGTCCCTTGGACGTCCCCGATGCGGTGGAAGCAAAACGCACTGTTTGACTGCCAAACACTCAAATACCGCGACGAAGCCGCAAAGCTCATCGATGGACTAACGGCACGACTCGGAAGAAACCAAGTCCTGGGACTGTCGCTCCTCCAAGATCCGATCCCCGAGCGACAGACCAAATCCAAACCGCTCACAGGCATGCGCAACGATGGCAGCCAACAATCGACCGAGCGAAAACTTCGCAAGAAACCAATCGAGGATTATCAAAGCACTCGATCGGTGGTCGCTGGAAACGAAGGAGCATGGACGCGACCGACGCAATTGCTCGGAAACCCTCTGGTCATCGATGTCCAATGCGACTCTCTGGGAATGCCCACCCAGGCCCGATTGGGAACCGAGCCCAACAAGAGTAGCTCGTCGACTGCAGCCGCCCAATGGATCGTCCAGTCCATCGGACCCGAGAGAATCGAGAGCAGTTGGTGGTCCGGGCCAACCCTGCGGCGCAATTACTTCCGCGTCGCGCTCGACTCAGGAACTTGGTGGTGGATCTATCAAGACCTTGGCACCAAGCAATGGTTCTTGCACGGACTGTTTCATTGATCGACTAAGCGAAATCAAGTGGTGATCGCCAAACGTTTCGAAGATCTTTCCAATCGAGATCGATGAGGATTTGACCATCGCACGCGACCCGCACATGGGGCGTTTGGGTGACGCTTCCGATCCGCTCGACAGGTAAGTCGCTCATCATGCTTTCGAATGCCTTGCACTGCGACTCGGGCACCTCTATGAGCAAGCGGCTGTTAGACTCCGAAAACAGGACAACACTCGCATCGACAAAATTCGATGCACGGTACTTCGACAGTTCGACATCGATCCCAAGTTCTCCGGCGAAAGCCATTTCGCTAATCGCCACGGCCAACCCACCTTCGCTCAG
>RFRL01000334.1 GCA_009924545.1 Planctomycetia bacterium
GCACGTTGCCCAGCGGATCCATCACGAAAAACAGGAGGACGGCGGCGGAGAACGTGCTCATGGTGGCTGCGCTGTGGCCCCCGGTCAGCGCGGGGCGAGGGCCCGCTCGAGGAGGTTGGTGGTCATCCGCTGGACGCGGTCATCGGGCCCGTGGGGGCGCGTCCAGTGCGACCAGGGGAGGACGTGGCCGGGCGGGCTGGCGAGCCCCTGGGCCCAGAAGATCGTCGACGCGTTGAACACGAAGTTGCCCTGCGGCCCGGGGTAGACCGTGGCGGTCCACTGCTGCGGCCGCTCGCCCCCCTGGAAAGCAGCCGTGCCGGCACCGACCACCTCGAGGCCGGGGATGCCGGCGGGCGGATCGCCGTGATACTCCCAGCCGACGAGGCCGGGGATCCGCTCACCCGGCTTCATCCCGGTGCCGGCGAACAGCCAGTGGTCGGGCTTCACGCACACCCAGTCGCCACCGCCGTTGACCGGTTCGACGTTGCGCGCCCCCATGAGGAAGCCCTCGTCGGGCCCGCGGTGGGGGAAGGGGCCGTGGTCGCGCTCGCGCTCCACCGCCCAGCGATGGTCGCCTCCGTACGGGCCGCCGCGGAACATGGTCCGCGCCGGCTGTCCCGCCGCCGACTCCCCCAGCGGCGCCACCCAGCAGACCGAGTTGCCGGAGAGGAACAGGAGGCTCACCCCCGCGTCGCGCATCCGCACCACCGAGTCGAACTGGCGCCGGTCCCAGTATTCGTCGTGCCCCACGGAGATGAAGGCCCGGGCCTTCAAACCGCGGTCGGGCGTGAGCATGTCGGAATTGGAGACATACGACACGTCGTAGCCCTGCTCCTCGAGCCAGTAGGCGAGCGGGAACTCGAAGGGGAGGAACTCGCCCGCGCCGAGCGTGAGCGGGTCGTCGACCACGCCGCGGAACTGTGCCTCGCGGCCGTAGGGGCGGTCGAAGCTGACCCGCGCCCACGGTCCCTGTCCGCCCCGGGGGTGGGTGTAGACGCTGAAGTTGTCGGGCCAGCGGTTGTAGGCCTGCCAGGTGTTGTCTGAGCACTGGAAGAGGACGTCGCAGGGACGGTCGTCGCGGACGATGAAGATCACGTAGCTCTGGTAGCCGGCGGACGATTCGTCGGGGGGGATCACCGAGAGGCGCCCCAGGTAGACGCCACTCGTCCAGTCGTCGGGGATGACGATCTCGCAGGCGGGGTCCCAGGCACACTCATGGATGGCGTGCACTCCCGGAGCGGGCGTGGGCTGCTCGCGGCCGGCGAAGGGCCCGAGCGTGCGCATCAGCCGGGCACCGCGTCCGCCGTAGAAGCCCATGCGGAAGATCTCGATGCCGAACCGGGCCGCCGGCTTCGTCGACACCATGATCCGCAGCCGCTCGCCGGCCGCCACGCTCTGCCGGTCGCAATAGCCCTCGATCCAGGGGCAGCGGAAGCCGTCGAGCCCGTCGAGGCGGACGCGCGTGAGCTGCCAGTCGCGCGCTCCCTCGTGGGCGTTTTCGCGCGTGATCGGGTTGGCGGGCCGGGCGATCGGCTCCGCTGCATCGCCGGCTCCGGCCGCCAGCACGAGTGCGATGACAAGCCCCCGGATCCCCCGTGTGACGCGTCCGCTCATCGCTTGCCTCCGCGGATCGGCCGTTCCCGGCCCACCGATCGATCCCCGCTCATGGCTCGCGCAGCGCTTCCAGGAGATCAACGCAGTCGGCGGGGGAGAGCACCTGCTCGAGCCCCGCCGGCATCAGCGACCGGGGCAGGGTGGAGATACTGTCGATGGCACTGCGGCGAAGAACGCGATCGACGCCGCCGGCGAGGCGCAGCGTCAGGCTTCCGGGGGTCTCGGCGACGACGATCCCCTGGAGCGGTACCCCTTCGGCGGTGATCACCACCGTGGCCGCGTAGCGCTGTTCGACCGCCCGGTCGGGATCGAAGATCGCCTCGAGGATCTGCCCGACGGGCTTGCGCGCCACGGTGGCCAGGTCGGGGCCGATCTCCACCCCCGTGGTGCCGAGCCGGTGGCAGGCGGCACAGCCGGCGCGCTCGAACACCACGCGGCCGCGCTCGGGATCGCCCGGCCCGTGGACCGCCTCGGCATAGCGGGCCACGACCGCCCCGCGGTCGGGGTCGGCCGGGGCGAGGACCGGTGCCGGCACGCCCCGCGCCACCTTCTCCGGCGGCACCGCCTCCACGAGCACCGCCTCCGCCGCGGCCAGGTCCTCGCCGCCGGCCGCCACCAGTGCCGCCCCACGTACCAGGGGCCATTCCCGGACAAGCCTCGTCAGCAGTTCACCCGGCGGAAGGAGTCCGAGGCAGTCGAGCGTGAACAGCGCCTGGACGCGCACGGCCGGCGTGTCGGCAGCGGCGAGGGCGCGGACGGCCGGCTCGTCGTCGAGGTGCCCACGCTCGAGGGCCAGTCGCTGCGCCGTGTCGCGCGCCCAGCCGTTGGTCGAGGCGAGGCTGACTTGGGCGCGCGTGCCGGGATGCCCCGGCGGGGCGATCCGCCAGATGCGCCCCAGCGTCTCGCCGCCGCGGAGCTGCATCCGCCGCGCCATCTCCGCCGGCACCCACTCCGGGTGCTCGAGGACCAGCCGCGCCATGTCGACCACGTAGAGGGCGCCGTCGGGGCCGGTACGGGCCATGACGGGGCGGAACCAGCGGTCGGTGCTGGTGAGGAACTCGACGTCGGTGTCGTCGGGATGGCGCACGGCCGCGATCGTGGGGCCGGAGTAGTCGAGGACGCGGCGGATGAGGAGGTTGTGCGCCGGCTCGGCGATGAAGATCGCTCCCGCACCGGCGCTGCCGAGGACGACGTCGCGGTAGGGTAGCGGATGGCAGGCGCTGGTCACCATGCCCGCCTGGCTCGGCTGGTTGAGACGCCGTGCCGGGGCTCCCAGCGGGCGCACGCGGCGGTCG
>RFRL01000335.1 GCA_009924545.1 Planctomycetia bacterium
GGAGGCGAGCCGTCCTGCCGCTTGAGGGCGATCTCCAGCATCCGCTTGGTGACGGCCTTGGCCTGCGACCGCGTCAGCGTGTCGCGGTGGCGGTGCAACACGCCCAGGTAATTGTTCGGATCGGCGTTCTCGTAGATCGACAGCTCGGCGAGGTCGCGCTGGAGCTTGAGCGGCGGTCGCGCCTTGCCGCGCTTCTTGATGCTCTTCACGGCATAGTCGCGGATCTTGCCGCCGATCTTCATCAGCGCCCGGTGCTTGCCGCGCTCCATGGCACCAATCACCGCCGCCCGGTCAAAAAACATCGACGTGGTGACGTAGGTGCGGACTCCCGGAATGCGCCCGAAGGCGCCGGCTCCGGGGATCCGCGGCATCGTCGGCATTAGCGGCATGCGACGGCCCTCCGGTCAGGTGAGGATCGTCATCCACTGCACGCCAATCGCCACCAACCACACGTCCATGCCGAGCATGTCGCGGCCGGGCGCGGCGATGGGCTGGAGCGACACCAGGGACACGTTTGCCGGCATCGCTGGGGATGCCGCCGGCAGCGCGCCGCGGCGGATCATGTCGGCGATCTGCGTCTGGAGCACGCGCATGTCGCGGCGCTCGGCGTCGCTTGTGCACCGTTTGCCGATCAGGATCTGCGTGATCACCTCGTGCCGGTCGGCGCCGCGTGTCCCGGCCTCGATCGTCAGCTCGCCTGGCGAGACGTATGCCTTGAGCGTCGAGAACTCCTCCCCGGCCGGGTCGGCATACTCGGCGAACACCGCCGGCACGGCAGTGATCGCCCCTTGAAACGTGGCCGCGGCGAGGCTCGCCGCCACGGCCTCGGCGATCGCGGATTCGATGGGGTTGGGCGCTGGCATGATCTATCCTTTCGGTCCGGGTGCGTCGCAACCGTCGGCCATCACGATCAGCGTGGCCATGCCGGCGTGGCCCGGGGCCAGCTCCAGGGCCCTGCGGGCGTGCTGGACGGCCTCTGGCCACAGACCGCAGAGCACGGCCGCTTCGGCGGCGATTTGGTGGGGTAGGGGCCCGTAGGCCCGCTCGTCGCTGGCGTGATTCTGCCGGGTCGGGTCGCATGCCGCGGCGCGCCTCGCGAAGGCCAGCGCCTCCTGCGGGCGATGCCTCACCAAGGCGGTGTGCGCCAGGTCGACCCACGGTTCCGGCTCGTGCGGAGCCTCGGCCGCGGCCCGGAGGAGCCAGCCCAGCGCGGCCATGGGTTCGTCGAGCGCCGCCATCCGCCGCATCGCGTTGGCCCGCTCGTGAGACGATCCGCCGGGCGTGTCGAGGTAGCGCCGGAACTCCTCCCGGGCCCGCGCCGGGTCGTTGCGGATCAGGTGCTCCCGGGCCAGATACCACCGCGCCCGGGCATCGTGCGGGGCCTCGTCGACCGCCCGTTGGCACAGATCAAGGTCGGTGGAGTGAGGTTTCCGCTCCTGGCGGTGCTGACGGATCAGCACCAGCGGGCGACCGTCTTTGCCGACGATGCCGCCGCGGGTGTCGGGCTGACCATCCCAGCGGACCAGCCCTTCGTGCGTCGCCTGACGCCAGTGGTAGCCGGCGCGGGCATGCACCCGCTCTTGGGACATCACGACCCCCGGCTCCCACTCGTAGCCGTGGTGGAGCGCCGACACGCCGTTCTTCCAGTGCGACTCGATCGCCTCGCGCCAGCCCGGCACGAGCACCTCATCGAGGTCGAGCCGGACGCACACGTCCACGTTGGCGGGCACGTGGTTGAGCGACAAGGTGTGGGCGTCGTCCCACCGCCAGGGGACCACGGCCCCATGGCGCACGTCGACCCCCGACTCCATCAGCCGCTCCGGTGTGCCGTCGGTCGAGCCGGTGTCGGTGACCACGCGCACGTCGGCATCGGTGCACGACGCCGCCCAGCGGGCCACGTTCGCGGCTTCGTTCTTCGCCAGCGCGTAGACGGCGATCCGGAGCCGCGCGGTCACGGCAGGGCCCCCCGACGGACGGCGACGAACGGCCCCCATGGCTCGGGCCCTGGCTTGTCGAACTTGAAATCGTGCGTGTCGGCGAGCGCCGCCGCCAGGCCGCCGAGCGCGTTGGCGAAATGCCACTCGCCGACGATCACCGTTGGCAGAACCATGTTGCGGGCGAGGTCCTCGACGATCCCCCACTCGAAACCTTCGTTGTCGATTTTGAGGAGGTCGACGTGAGTGGCGAACGGCCCGTTTTCAATGCCAACGCGCTCCCAATAGCAGTTCATTTTTCGCAGCATGTCCCACGCGTCGGCTGGCGAGCGCCGCCATGGCCCACCATCAAAACCAACGTGCCTCTCTTCAAATGGAATGATGGCCTGATTCCAGCACACGCAGCGCTCGGGAGTGTTGGCCGTCAGCAGACTGAACCGCTTATCATCCGGCTCGTATGCTTCAATTCCGGCATCCGGCCACAATTCGGCGATGAGCGCCGCCGCGGGCCCGAACGACGCGCCGATATCGACGGCCCGTTGCACGTCAAGTCCGCGCTTCTTGAGGCCGCGGAGCCCGTAGCAATCGCGAGTCACCACTTCGTCGAAGATGTCGCGGAGCTTCGGATCGTCGCCCATTTCCAGCTTCACGCTTCGGCCTCCTCGGGGGTTGCCACGGGAACGCACATGTCGAGTGCGTCGTTGAGGTCGCAAGCGGCCAGCCACGCCTCGCAGTCGTTGACGCCGTAGCTGATCACCAGCCGGGCTCTCGCCCCCTTGTCGGCAACCACCGCCGCGCCGGCGACGAACTCGATCTGCCGCGAGCCGTTGATCCACCACGGTTGCGAGTAGCCGGTGATCCGCAGCTCGCGGTCAAACGTCACGAACCGGTGCTCGTAGATTCGCTTGCCGTTGTCACCCGGGAGCACCTCGTGAACCACGGCCAGATACCACGGATTCAGCGTGT
>RFRL01000336.1 GCA_009924545.1 Planctomycetia bacterium
CGGGCCGCTGCGGAGCAGGACCTCGAGCATGCCCACCCGCTCGGTGTCGTCGCCGACCTTGATCTGACCGCTGATCGCCGCGAGCAGAGCCGCACGGACGGCGGGCTTGATCAGCCACCACGCCGGCAGGAGGTGGACCGGCACGACGCGATCGGCGAGCGAATCGAACGCCTTTGCCGCCGCCTCCAGCACCAGGGCCCGTTTGGCGGCTCCGTCAGTCGGGAGCATCTGCGCCAGGCGGATTGCGAGCTGCATGGTGCGTAGCAGCAGCTCGCCGAGCTCGGCGAGCGTCAGCCCGCCGGCGGCCTTCGTGCGGCACAAAGCGATGAACGCATTGATCTGCGTGGCCACTTCGGTGATCGTCGCCGAGTTGACGGTCGGAGCGACGGGCGCGGGATCGTCCATGGGGACCCTCCGTGGAGTGCGAGCGATCAAGTGTCGGCGTAGGTGCCGATGCCGGCGATGAGCACGTCGAGCGTCACCGGGCTTCCGCCGGGGTTGGCGATTGACAGGTAGCGGTTGGCGTTGTTCACCGCGAACCCGGAAACGGGGCTCGACACGTGGATCGATCCGCCAGGGTCGAGCCGCGCGGCATAGCCGGTGGCGTCGTTCGCTCCCGCGGTGCCCCACAGCGCCACGCGGCCGGCGGTCGTCTCTTTGTTTTGCGCGTGCAGTTCTTTGACCGCGGTGAAGGCGACACGACCGCCAAACTGGAACGCCGTCTGGCCCACGTCCATCAGATCGAGCGTGGCGGTGGTCGCGGCGGGGATCGTGAGCGAGAATGACGCCACGGCGTTGATCTGGTTGGGTCCGGTGCCGTGCGAATAGGCCGTGCTGGCCTTGAGCTCCACACTCTCGGTGCGCAAACCGAAGAGCGGGTCTTCGGTGACCACGAACGACCCGCGCTTCAAGGCGGTGCCGGTCACTGTGATGGTCATCGCCCCTCCTCGCGCAGCAACTGCGCCACGGTCACCACGTCACCCGGACCGATCAGCCCTGCCGCACGCCGGCGCTCCGTCTCGACCATGCTTCGGCGTTCCATGGCCGACAGCGGCGATCGCCCGCCGGTGCCCAACCCGCGAGTCCGTCGCGAGGTGATCGCGCCGACACCCTCGCGATGCTGGGCCACGACCGACGGAAAAACTCCGGCGTGCCGGACGATTGGCTCCCAACCCCCGGGGCTTCGGCGCCAGTGAGTCGGTTCCGCGTCCATTCGTTCATTCTACCCGGCATTGGTGTGCATCCGTTCACCGCCGACGCGTGGCCCGAAGGGCCGCGATGAGCCGCCGATTGGCCCGCGCGAGCGATTGGTACGTGGGGGTGTTCGGGCCGTCGTACCGGGCAGCCAACGCCGCCATTTCGTCAATCTGCGCGTCGGAAAGCTCTGCATCTTCCATCGCGCGGAGTTCGTGCTGCGTGGGGATGGTCTTCGCGGGTGCCTGCGATGCTCCAGACCGATCGTCGGACGGACGGACGCACCCGGGACCGCGGAGCGTGCCAGCGTTGAGTTGCGGCCACGCTTCGTGCGAGTGGATCGCAGCGAGCAGGTTCCACCCGGCGTGCCCCAGGTGCGGCTCGCTGCGGTCGCCCTCGAGGAACCGATAGATGTGAGCGATCGCGTGGTTGAGAAGGTCATGTACGGGCATGCCCTTCTCCCAGTTGAAATCGCCGTACTTCTTCGCGCCCTCGGCGTAGGCGCGGGCCACTTCGCGCAGGCCGATCGGAGTGATCAGGTCGTACCGCAGATCCTCGACCTCGTTGCTCCGCACGGCGCCGGTGCCGAACTTCGCGGTGGTGCCGGGCTGCGGTGCCGCCGGCGGCGCCATCGTGGCTGCGTGGCACACCGCGCCATCCGGCACCGTTCCGCCGCGGACCGCCGCCTCGGCCCTCTCCGCGCGCTCGCGACCAGCGGCGAGCACCGCCTGGGCCTGTCGATCGAGCGCCGCCTGGGCTGCGGCGTTGACGGGACCAATCGGCGGCACAGAGGTGTTCATGCGGCACCTGGGTTGGAGTGATCGCGGCCGCTGCCTTTTGGGGCTGACGCCGGCGGCCTGCGGCGCTCGGGGCAGGAGACGAGACTGACCCGAGAACGGGAGGATCGAAGAAATCAAGTGGACGTGCGTTCAGTATTTGGTGCAGCCACAATCATTCCGTCAAGCCCGCCTTTTTCGCGGTAGAAGAACGATTCCATCGCCTGCCGCGACCCGACGTAGCCCTCGTTGGAATGCCAGTCGTCAGGCGGGCAGATCGCCGGCGCTGTCCGCACGATCACGCCGTCGATCGTGTCGAGCCCGTCGTCGTTGATCACGCGCGTGGTGACCGACGCCTGCTTGTGGAGGTGGCCGGTGTGAATCTCGCGGTAGCTCGCCTGCCCCCAATCGGCAGCAGCCTCCAGGGCCATCAGCGCCGGCAGCGTGCGGCGGGCGCGGTTGCCATGGGCGAATCCCAGCAGGTTGCCGCCGTGGCGGAGGTACTGACGGTGGGTAAAGGCACCGCAGATCGTCACGCCCTTGTGCCCGCGGAACGCGGTCTGCGTCAGCAACCGGAACCACGCGGTGTGCGTCTCGTCGTGGTTGCCCGGCACGAGCAACACCGTCGTCGGTGCCGTCGCGGCCGATCGGCGCACGATCGCGTGCATCGCTTCCACGCCGGTGGAGAGCATCTTCTCCAGGCGGCCGTCGCGCTCCAGAGGCGTGCCGCTCGTGGTCTTGGCTTGGCCCGCGGTGTCGTAATGGAAGAGGTCGCCGAGGAACGCGATCACGCGCCGAGACGGATAGAGCGCGTCACCGCTTTCGATCAGCCGATCGCCCGTGTCGCGGACGAACCGGTCCGCGATATCAAGGTCGTAGTCGTCGTG
>RFRL01000337.1 GCA_009924545.1 Planctomycetia bacterium
TCGATCGCCGCGGTCTCCTCGGCTCGACCCTGGTGTGCATCAGCTCGGAGTTCGGCCGCACCCCGAAGATCAACGGCACCGCCGGCCGCGACCACTGGCCGAAGGTGTTCAGCGTGGTGATGGCCGGCGGTGGCATCCGCCAGGGGGTCGTCTACGGGTCGAGTAACGCCACGGCCAGCGAGCCGGAGGACGACCCGCTCACCGTCGAGGACTGGGCCACCACGATCTACGACCGGATGGGTATCGTCGCCGACAAGGAGCTGATGGCCCCCGGCGACCGGCCGATCGAGATCGTCGACGGCGGCAAGGTGCGGAACGAGCTGTTGGCCTGAATCCCCGCGTCCCTCCACGGGCCGGGCCGCCTCCACAGCCAGGGGCCCTCCGCCGGGCGGGCGTGTCGGGTCGCGACCATTTCCCCCAGGAGCGACAAGCGGCGCCCCCGCGCCGCCTCGGATCGATGCAAGCCAAGCAGGGCCGGATGCGATCCCACGGGCGCCGATTTCACCGTGAACACGTGGTGGCCCACTGGGTGAACGTGGTGGTGGCCGGTGTGGCGCTGGCGGGCGGATGGTTCGGCGCGGCCGACGGCGCCCGGGCGTCGTTTCCCCAGGTGGGGCTGATCCTGCCGCGGGGCGTGCAACGGGGTGGGGAGCGGGAGCTCGTCTTCCAGGGCGCCCGGCTCAAGGACGCCGAGGAGTTGCTGTTCCACACCACCGCGCCCGATCCGCCAGCCGGCTTCGTCGTCAAGTCGCTGACCCCCGTCGACGACAACTCCTTCAAGGCCGTGATCGACATCCCGGCCGACTGCCGGCTCGGCGAGCACCTCGTCCAGGTCCGCTGTCGCTCGGGGATCTCCGATTTCCGCTCGTTCGTCGTCGGCGCCCTCCCGGTGGTCGACGAGAAGGAACCCAACGGCTCGCTCGACGAGGCCCAGGCGATCGAGCCGGGCACGACCGTCCACGGCGTGGTGACCAGCGAGGACGTCGACCTGGTGGCCGTCAAGGCGACCAAGGGGCAGCGGATCAGCGTCGAGATCGAGGCCCTGCGGCTGGGCAGCCACCTCTTCGACCCCGCCCTGGCGATCCTCGACGCGCGGCGCTTCGAACTGGCGAGCGTCGACGACGCCCCGATCGCCCAGCAGGACGGGGTGCTGTCGATCATCGCCCCCGACGACGGCACCTACTACGTGCAGGTGCGCGAGACGAGCTACGCCGGCGACGGCAACTGCCGCTACCGGCTCCATGTGGGCCCGTTCCCGCGTCCGACGGCGGTCTATCCAGCCGGGGGCCGGGCGGGCGAGACGGTGGCCGTGACGTTCCTCGGCGACGCCGCCGGACCGTTCGGCAGGGAGATCGCCGTGCCGGCGGTGGGCACGGTCCAGCGCGTCTTCCCGGCCGACGACGGCGGCATCTGCCCGTCGGGCCTGCCCCTGCGGATCTCGAGCCTGGGCAACACACTGGAGCAGGAGCCCAACAACGACATTCCCGTCGCCACGCCCGCACCGGCCGGCACCGCCTTCAACGGCATCATCGAATCCGCCGGTGACGTCGATTGCTTTCGCTTCTCGGGCACCAAGGGGCAGGCGCTGGCCATCGAATGCTTCGCGCGGCGGATCCGCAGCGGCCTCGACCCGGTGATGAACCTGTTCCACGCCGACGGCCGGGCGATCGCCGGCAACGACGACTCGCGCGGACCGGACGCCTTCCTCCAGTTGCAGTTGCCCGAGGACGGCGACTATGTGATCCGGATCACCGACCACCTCGGTCGCGGGCGCCCCGATTTCGTCTACCGCGTGGAGATCGACCCGGTGCTCCCGGCGCTGGCCCTCTCCATCCCGCGCATCGACCGCTATTCGCAGACCCGGCAGCAGGTGGCCGTGCCACAGGGCAATCGCTACGCCGTCCTCGTCAACGCCGCGCGGGCCAACTTCGGCGGCGAGTTGGTCTTGGAGCCGGGCCAACTCCCCTCGGGGATCACGCTCCACGCCCGGCCGATGCCGGCGGCGGTGGCGCAGATGCCCGTGGTGTTCGAGGCGGCGGCCGACGCCCCGGTGGCCGGGGCCCTGGTGGCCCTCGAGGCCCGGCCCACGGCCGCCGAGCCGAAGCTCCGCGGCCGCTTCGAGAACTTCGCCGACTTCGTCCTCGGACCCCCCAACAACGCCGTCTACTACGGCGCCCGGGTCGACCAGTTGGCGATGGCGGTGATCGAGCCGCTCCCCTTCCGCATCGACATCGTCCAGCCCAAGGCCCCGCTGGTGCGCAACGGCGCGATGAATCTCAAAGTGGTGGTGACCCGTGCCGCCGGGTTCACCGGCGCCGTGACGGTGGAGTTCCCCTTCCGCCCGCCGGGAATCGGCGCGGGGCCGAACATCCAGATCGCCGCCGAGGCCACCGAGGGGCTCTACACGATCAACGCCGACGGCAACGCCGCGGTGGGCAACTGGCCGATCTACTGCATCGCCCAGGGCGACGTCGGCGGCCCGGCGTGGGCCGCCTCGCAACTGGCGAGCCTCGACGTCGCGGAGCCGTTCACCACCGCGACCCTCGCCCGGGCCTCCTGCGAGCAGGGCCAACCGGCGCAGATCGTCTGCACACTGGAGCAGAAGGCGGCCTTCGAGGGGGAGGCGGTGGCGCGGCTCCAGGGCTTGCCGCCGGAGACGACGGCCCCCGAATTGAAGTTCACCAAGGACACCAAGGAACTGGTGTTCGACGTGGCCACGTCTGCCAAGAGCCCGGTGGGCAACCACAAGACGCCGTTCGTGGAGTTGATCACCACCGTCGCCGGCGAGCCGGT
>RFRL01000338.1 GCA_009924545.1 Planctomycetia bacterium
ACCTGGTCAGCGAGGCGGGTCGGCAGCGGACGATCGCCGTCTTCGGTGAACCCCTCTCGCCGCGGCAGGTGGTGGCCCGGATCTGCACCGCAGTGAAGGAGCGTGGGCTGACCGCGGTGCGCGAGTATTCGCAGCAACTCGACGGCGCCGCGGCCGACGCGCCGCTGTTCGTGCCGGAACCAGCCCTGGCCGCGGCCCACGCGTCGGTGGCGCCGGGATTCCTCGCCGCCGTGCGCCGGATCCGTGACCGCGTGGCCACGTTCCAGCGCGCCGTCCTTCCCACCGATGCCGTCGTGCAACTCTCCGGGGGCGGCCAACTGCGCCAGCGGTACCTGCCCCTCGACCGCGTCGGGGTGTGCGTGCCCGGCGGGGCCGCGGCCTATCCCTCGACGCTGCTCATGACCGTCGTCCCGGCGCAGGTCGCGGGTGTGGGGGAGGTGGTCGTCGTCGCCCCGCCCACCCCTTTCGGTGCCGACAACGTGCATGTCCTGGCCACGTGCCGGGAGCTGGGGGTCGATCGCGTGGCGCGCGTCGGGGGGGCCCAGGCGGTGGCCACCTTGGCCTACGGCGTGGAGGGACTGCCACGCGTCGACAAGATCGTCGGCCCGGGCAACCTCTTCGTGGCGCTGGCGAAGCAGTTCGTCGCCGGCGACGTGGCCATCGATTCCATCGCCGGGCCCAGCGAGATCGTCGTCGTCGCCGACGACAGCGCCCGACCGGAGTTCATCGCCGCCGACATGCTCGCCCAGGCCGAGCACTCCCCCGGGTCGGCGCTCCTCCTCACCGCCAGCCGGGGGCTGGCGACCGCCGTCGCCGCGGCCCTCTCCGAGCAGGTGGTGGTCCTGGAGCGCGAAGCGCTCACGCGCGACAGCCTGGCGCGGTTCGCCGCCATCGTCGTCTGCCGCGACATGGCCGAGGCCGAGCGGATCGCCGACGCATTCGCCCCCGAGCACCTTTCCATCGACACCGCCGACGCCGAGGCCACCCTGGGCCGCATCCGCCACGCCGGTGCGGTGTTCCTCGGGCCCCACAGTCCCGTCGCCGCCGGCGACTATGCCGCCGGTCCGTCGCACGTGCTCCCCACCGGCGGCACCGCCCGGTTCACGGCTGGCCTGTCGGCCCAAGAGTTCGTCCGGGGTGGCAGTGTGATCCACCTGACGGGCGGGGATCTGGCCGCACTGGCCGACGACATCCGCGTCCTCGCCGACACCGAAGGCCTGTCGGCCCACCGGCGGAGTGTCGAGATCAGGCAGGCCCGGGCCTGAGGGAGACCCCCATGGACGACCGGTTCCCGTTCTTCGTCGGCTGGGGCACGCTGGCCCTGATCAACGCCGGTCTGGCCCAGGCGAAGAACCGCAGCGGCCTGGCGTGGTGGGCGGTGTCGCTGTTCCTCGGACCGATCGCCACGTTCCTCATCGTGGTGCTCCAGCGAGTCCCACCGGAGCGGCTCGAGGGGTGACCGCGACCGACCGTCTGGTCAGCGAAACTTCACCAGCAGCATCCCGGCGAACACGAGCAGCACCCCGAGCAACCGCCCCCCGGTGAGTGGCTGCCGGGGCAGGTTCATGAGCCCGAAGTGATCGAGGAGCACCGAGCAGGCCATCTGGCCGCCGACCACGGCGGCGATGAACGCCGCCGCCCCCAGCCGGGGCGCGAGCGTGGCGCCGGCGAGCACGATCAACGCGCCCAGCGGCCCGCCGATCCAGTTCCACCAGGGCGCGCCGCGCACGGCGGCCGCCGCCGGAAACGCCGGGCGCACCACGAGCATGAACAGGCTGGCGGTGAGGATCGTGCCGCAGATGGAGAAGAAGGCCGCGTAGCGGGCATCGGCGAGGTGGCCGCGGAACGAGGCGTTGGCCGCCGCCTGCAGGGCGATGCAGCAGCCGGCCCCGGCGGCAAGCACAATCCAGATCACTCCCTGCATGGCGGGTCCTCGCGGTGGAAAGCGTGCGGTCGGCGCGGGCGGAGCTGGCGGCGAGGGAGTTTCCGGCGGTGCGGCTGTTTCGCATCCCGACGACCGCGGC
Organism: Planctomycetia bacterium; assembly: GCA_009924545.1. Lineage (GTDB taxonomy): Bacteria > Planctomycetota > Planctomycetia > Pirellulales > UBA1268 > F1-20-MAGs016. The sequence goes on from RFRL01000338.1 coordinate 2,025, forward strand.
GGCAGAGCCCCGGTACGACGTCGAGGGGGGCTGGACGATCGTCGATGCGCGGAGCGTCGGCCGCTTTCCGGCGCTCGCGTATCGGTTCGCCCGGGAAATGCAGGCCGCGACCGGCGTGCCGGTCGGGATCGTGGAGGCGACCGATCCGACGCCTGTGGGCATCCAGCGGGGCGGCAGGGTCGCCGGCTCGACCGTCGAGGCCTGGATCAGCGAGGCCACGCTGCTGGCGACGCCGGCGGCGCAGCCCATCTTCGAATACCAGCGTTCCGCCGCCGAGCTGCGGGACGCGACCCTCGCCTACGAGACCGAGCTCGGCGACTGGAAACTGAAGGCCGGGAAGGCGTTCGGTGCCGAACTGCGCGAGCTGGAGAAGCGGGAACCCGACGTCTGGTACGACTACGTCGCCGAGATGCGGAGGGCTGGCAAGCCGGCCCCGACCGATCCGCCGCGAAAACCGACGCCCGAGTCACTGCGGATGGCGACGACCCGGGCCGCCAATCTGCACCGCGGCATGATCGCGCCGCTCGCCGGCCTGGCGGTGCGCGGGGTGGTCCTCAGCATCGGCACGGCGAACGCGCCGCGGGCGACGCAGTACCGCACGCTGCTGCCGGCGCTCGTCCGCGACTGGCGGTCGGCCTGGGGGCGTGACGATCTGCCCTTCGTCCATCTCCAGATGGCCCGCGCCGTGCATCCGAACATGGATCCGCGGGCGCTGGCCGAACTCCGCGACGCCCAGGCGGTGGCCGCAATCACGCCGGGAACCGCGC
>RFRL01000339.1 GCA_009924545.1 Planctomycetia bacterium
GGCTCCTCCGCCGGCCACGGGTGTCCTTGCAAAATCAACGACGCTCCTTCAAGGATCGCTGAATGTCTTCGACGATCCGCGCGGCCACGGCGGCGTAGGGGATCGCGATCTCTTCTTCTTCGGGAAACGGAACCGCGATCCCCGCATCCTGACGGTCCTCCATCTGCTGCTCGCGCACGCGCCGGCGAAACTCGGCGACATTCGCTCGCACCTCGTCATCGAAGCTGCGCACCTGATTCGGCTTGTCAGCGGCGAGCACTGCTGCGGCGCCGCCTGTGCTCGTCAAGACGTAGACCGGCCGCCCGTGCCGCAGTTCTTGAAAAATAGCGAGCTCCATTTCCACTCCTTCCATTCCGCCGATCGCCACCATGGCCACCGGCTGGGTGCCGTCGATCATTTTCCGGCGCATCAGCTTCAGACTCTCTTCACACTGGGGAACCCCGCGCAGCTCGGGGTCGTACCGCTCGCCGTTGACGGCTGGGGTCCAGTTCACGGAAACCCCGGGCATGGTCGCGAGCCGTTCGCTCGGTTCGGCCCACGAATCCAAGTAAGCCTCGCTCTGCCACATCACGACCCGCGGGCCGGCTGGCTCGCGCTCGTCGCGGCGGCCCTGCGGAGGTTCCCCCTCCGCTGCGAGCTGCGGCTGATACTGCGCGCACAGATACCCGATGAGCGGTGAGATGCTCGGATGACCGCCGAACACGAGTGTGCCACCGGCGTGGAACACCGCTCCGGCCACGCGCAGCACCGCCTCCTCGATGCGGGCGAACGCATCGGGGATGAGGCGGTACTTTTCCGCTCGATCCGGCGACGGGACACTCGCCGAGAGAAACACGGCATGACCGGCCAGCGGCTTCGCGGACACCGTCGCTCCCATCGCACCCACTCCCCCGGAGTCTCAGCCTCCCTGTTCGCTCAACCGATGCGATCCCGGACGAACGCGCGGATTCCCTCCTGGTCGAGATGTTCCATGCCGGCGACTCCGCCGAGCCACTGGATGGCGGCACGCCGTTCGAGGAGTACCAGCGGCGCGGGGGTGAGGCAGACCCCTGCGCGTGAAGCCCCGATCCCGGCGCGACGCGCCAGTCCACAGTAGTCGCCCAGTTCGGGTGGCCGTGGTGACACACCCACCACGACACCCTGACTCCCGCACTCGAGGTCGCCACCGGGCAGTACGCGAAACGGCTTCCCCGCGGCGACCAGCTCCGCACCCAAGCCTTCGACGAGCTCCCGGCGGCGGCGGACCAGGCCCCGGGCATGCGCCTCGCACACCCGCGCGACGATGTCGCCGCAGGCAGCGTCGCCGAGGCGGCCGTCGGGTTGCATGTCGGCGGCCCCCACGGGGTGGACGAGATCGGGCGCCAGATCGGGCCGCCGGCGCGGCGTCGTGCCGCCGGCATCAGGGAGAAGGACGACGACCAGCCCGAGCCGATACTGCTTGATGCGGGCGATCTCCTCCTCGACCCACGGCGACACCCGATTCCCGACGGCCGCCGAGTGGAGGAGAACCACCACCGCCTTGTCGTCGAGATCCTGCATCAGCCGCTCCTGGAAGCGCACGCCGACGGGAACGCTGCACCGGTCGAGAAATACGTCGAACCCGCGCTGCGTGAGGGCTGCGAAGAGCTGGTCGGCCAGCGCCGTCGTCTCGCGGCGGACATAGCTGATGAACACCCGGTTCTCCGCGGGCGCGAGCCCGGCCGCGGCGATCACCGCGGGCACCGCCTCCCGGGCGCTCGCCTGCCAGCGGCAGGCGTTGAGATCCCCCCACGTCGCCCCGGCCGGAAACCCTGCCCTCGTCGCACTCCATGGGTCCCCACCCGAGGCGTCGCGTGCCGGCAGCGCCACGATCACCTGCCACGTGTCGCGATCCGCGCTGGCGCTCCACACGGCATCTGAGCCGTTGGGATCCCAGGCGCTGGGGGCGAAGGCCCCCGCGCTGCCCCCCGTCGCGGAAATCCTGACATACACCTTCCGGCACTCGGCAACCCCGAGGGCATGGCACGTGCCGGCAATCGACCGGCCTCCGCATGGCATCGCACGTTCGGGTGCGAAACCTGGCAAGAGGGCGATCTGCCTGACCAGTTCGCCTGCCACGTCGGCCGCGGTGGCTTGGTCGGTGGCCGCGGCCCCCTCGACGATGATGCACACCGGCGCTGCGAGGTCACCGCCGCGAAAGCCGCGGCACTCGAAAGCGCCGCCAGGCGCCGGGCTCTGCACGACGACTGTCATCCCGCCCTGGAGCGTGCTCATGAAGCGGCTCGCGTGCGCTTTACGGCAACCATGGGGCTATTGTCCTCACGAACCAACCCCTCCGGCTGGGGAATGGCTCGCCAACGCCGTTTTGGCGGATGATACCGCGCTGTCGCGCCGGATCGCAAGCGACGCGCGATGGGAGGCCGTGCCCGAACCCGGCCTGGGCGCTGCCTTGATAGCGCGGCGATCAGGGCTGCCGGCGTAGCGCTCCCTCGACGCGCTCCACGACGTGACTGAACTCCCATTCGGCATCGGGCGCAGCCGTCCGACGCGGGGCGATGAGATACTGATCGGTGCCATGCCCCACGGCTGCCGACCAACGATCGAGTCGAGACAGGTCGCCGCGGGCGTTGAAAATGCTCGTGTTTTCCCGGTCGAACGCCAGCCCTGTTCGGCCGCGGTCGCGGCGCGGTTCGATGACCTGTCCATTGGTGTCGTCGAGAAGCCGTTGGATCTGCCCTTTTCGGCCCTGGAGTTGATCGAAGCCGACATGGCGAGGCGGTGTCCACCACCGTGACCACCACGCCCGGATCA
>RFRL01000340.1 GCA_009924545.1 Planctomycetia bacterium
ATCATCCTCAGCCGTCAGGTGCAGGCATGGATGGCCATCCGCGACACAGAACCCACGACTGCCACCGACCGCCGCACTTGGCGCCGTGGCATTCGCGCTAGGGATCAACTGGTCGTGCATAACCTGCGCTTTGCCTATCGGTTCATCAGCCGCCATCTGCGGTGCTGCAAGACCCTCGACCGTGAGGACCTCCTGCAGGCCGCCACCATTGGCCTCACCCGTGCTGCAGAACTGTTCAAGCCAGAGCTGGGCTACAGGTTCGTAACCTACGCGACCCTATGGATCCGGCAAGCGGTGGATCGTGAGATTTGGATGGCCGATGATCCGATCAGGATCCCGGCCAACCTCCACACAATGAAGGCCAAGATTGGCAGCCTCATCAGTGCCGGCATGGCTCCAGACGAAGCTATAGCCACGGCGCGACAGGGCCGCACGACACCACCGGAGCTGGTGGAGGCTGCACTGGCCGTTACCCGTCACCTGGCATCGCTTGATGGCCCGGTGCGTGACTGCCCGGACCTCAATCTACATGAGACGATCGCAGCCGGTGGTCCTTTGCCGCTGGACCTGATCGCTGATGAGATCGGCACCGAACTGGTGCAGGCGCATGTGTTGCGGCTGAGGGACCTGCAGCGGGACATCATCGAGCGGGTCTATGGGTTCAACACAGAACCGCAACCGATGACCGCCATCGCCCGCGAGACCAATCGGAGCCGACAGGCGGTGAAACAGATCCATGATCGCGCTATATCTCAACTGGAGCGAATGATCAACGCTGACCCCGCCATCCAATGACCACCACCACCGTCCACATTTCCCACGGCTATCAGACCTTCATGGATGCCGTGAAGCGTTACAAGCTGCTGACGGCAGAGGAAGAGATCCTGCTGGCCCGCAAGATTGCCAAGGGATCGAAGCGTGCCCATGAAAGGATGATGCTGTGCAATCTCAGGTTGGTTGCCAAGATTGCAAGCACCATCTTTCATAAGCGCCGGCCGCAGATGCTGACGATCGAGGACCTGTTTCAGGCTGGCATCTTCGGCCTCAGTCGTGCCGTCAGTGGCTGGGATCCTGAGCGCGGGTATAAGTTCTCAACGTATGCCTACTGGTGGATTCAGCAGGCGATCAATCGAGAGGTTTTGTATCAGGATGGTGCGATCAGGCTCAAGACACGGCCGCAACGGGTGCTGTCGCAGGTGTCGGCATGGATGGCCCGCAATGGCCAGCAACAGCCAACGCTACAGGATGCCGTCGATGCGTTGGGCCTGGACTATGACGAGGTGCTGGGCTACATCAGCGCCCATCTGGGACCGGTGAGCCTGGATAAGGTGATCGGCGAATGTGACGACTTGGATCTGTGGAGCGTGCTGCAGAGCGATGGTGACCCGTCGGAGTATGCCGAGGCCATGGAGCTATGCGGCAGGGTGCATGAGGCGTTGGATGCGCTGGAGCCTGAAGAGGCCCATGCGATACGGGCAACCTATGGGATCAGCACTGAGCATGATGCGATGTCGATTCGAGAGTATGTCAGAGAGCATGACGTGACGCAGTTCAAGGCCGAGAGGCGGATCCGGCGCGGGATTGTAAAGCTGAGACGACTTCTTTCGCCAACCACGCAATCTTTGAGCGCGACGTAGCGTCCTGATCAGCCAGCAGGATGGCGTATTCTAGGACGCCATTGTGATCGCCGCGGTCGTGCATTTCCCGTAGGCAACGTTTATGACCTTCGGCAACGAATTGATCTTCCACACGATACACAAGAGGATGCATGTGCACGCCTGAAGGATGCCCTAGGTTGCCGACGTTGCAACAGGTCGAGACTGATGATGGACCGATGTGGCTGGGCTGCTATGACGGGCAGTGCTGGCAACACCACCAGCGGTGGCAGGTGATGGTATGGCTGCAGGCCAGGTCACGCCCTGACCAGCAATGCCCAGCCTGTAGCTGAGCCGTCTGGCATCCAACGGGGCAGCCAGTTTCGGCGGCTGTAGCGGATGCCGGCACCGTTGGCATTGGAGACGTACCCGCCGCTGACGAGGTTGGCTTCACCGTTGGGGTCGTTGTGGTAGAAGGCCTCGGCATCGAAGCCAATCACGACCGTCCAATGGCCACCACCGGATGGGGCCGTGGCAGAGCCATGGTGCAACCAGCCGACGGGCACCGGCCGCCCGGCACGTAGTTCGGCCTCCAGTAGGTCCGGCCCGCAGTTGGTCCGTAGGGTGGCATCAAGGCCAAGGGACCGCAGGGCTGCCAGCTGTGCCTGTGCATCGGTGGTGTCGCCGAACTTGGACCGGATGATGTTGTAGGCGTCGTCGGAGGTGATCTTGCCGTAGAAGGCTGCGACCATCGCGCAACTGCTGCTGAAGCATTCGCGGAAGCCAGCGCCGGAGGCGTTGTCGTTCTGCGAGAAGTACGGCACCTGTAGTCGCACCGACGCCGCTTGGACGGCCTCGCCCCAGAGCTTGGACTCAGCATCACGACGACGGCGCAGGCCAGCCTCTGAGGGGCCGCCGGGGTTGACGTAGAGCCGTAGGGCGGCCGGCACCGCGGGCCAGTTGCCGTCGCGTAGGGCAGCGGTGATGGTGTCAAAGCCAACTGATCCGTAGAACCCAGCACCGACGTTGTATGCGAAGCTCAGCAGGGCGGCCTGTTGACGTGCCGAGAGCTTGCGCCAGGTCGGGATCGACCGGCTGAGCTGTGATGCCAGGACGTTGCGGACATGGCTGTCAAGCATCTGGTCCGCGATCCCCTGGGTGATGGTGTCGCCCGGCTTCACCTTCGCCCC
>RFRL01000035.1 GCA_009924545.1 Planctomycetia bacterium
GGCAGGACGAACCGGCCCAGCGCGCCGGTCCAGGTGGCGATCCGGCGCAGGTCGTGGAACCACCGGCCGGCGGTGCCCGCATGGTGGGCGAAAGTGAGGACGGCGGTGTGGTCGTGGTCCATGGCGTCGCCGAGCCGCTCAGCGAGGCGGAGGATCGTGGTCGCCGACCGGGCGTCGAGCGGCGCTTTCGCCACCGCCTCGATGCTGCCGCCGCCCCCCTCCCAGCGGATCCGGCTCGACCCCGGATCGGGCAGGCGGGTGCCGTCGAAAAGGTTCCAGACCGCTCCGGCGTAGCCCAGGTGCGCGAGGATCTGGGGCAGCAGTGGGCTCGTCCCGCCCGTCACCCGGGCGAAGCACTGCGGCGCCACACCGAGGCGCTCCTGCCATGTTCGCCGGCCGCGCTGGAAAGATTCGAGGATGCTCTCCGGCGTCCAGGCATCGAGCGGCGCGTCGTCGTCGCGGCCCCCGGCGGGCGCGATCCGCCCCGCCTGCACCGCTTCCCGGAGCCGGGCCAGCAACGGGGCGTCGGTCAGGGCCAGGTGCTCGATCAAGGCGCCGGTGGCCACGATCGCCAGCGGCGTCGGCGCGTCGAGTTCGGCGGCGAGCCGGGCGCCGAGGGTGGTCTCCGCCAGGAGCACCAGATCGAGGAGCCAGACGTCGACCGGGTAGTAGTGACCCCGGGCGGCCTCGAGCGTGGAAAAGCATTCTCCGAGCTGCCGGCGTGCGTCGTCGTCGTCTCCCGCCACTGCCGCCCGGGCCGCGGCGACGACCGCTGCCTCCAGGCCTGTACCGGAAAGGGCCGCACCGGAGCGCATCCGCCGGGAAAGCAGTTCCGCCAGCAGCCAGGCCAGGCCGAGGGCATGGAAGTCGTCGGCCAACGGTCCGGCCGGCGCCCCGTCGTGCCCGAGGGCGGTGACCGCGGCGGCCACGATCCTGTCCCTGCCGCGCGCGTGCCGCACCCACGCGGACCCGGCCTGGCAGGTCGATTCCAGGCTGGCAGCGATCCGCGCATCGCAGGCCGGGGGCACGATCCCCAGAATCGGCACGCCGTCGTGCAGGGGCACCTCGGCGCTGGCCCACCCGGGCATCCGCCCCACATGGGCGATGAGGCGCGGATCCCAGGCGGCGGTCCACGCGGCCAGGAGCTCGTCGGCCTCCTGCTCGTCCAGCCAGGTCGGGAAGTCCTCCAACGAGTGGCAGGGGAAGAAAACGGCGATGCGCTCGATGGCCATGGCCTGACGAGTGTACTGCTGGCCGGCCTGGATTTCAGTCGTCGGTCGGCCGCGGCGGGGTGGCGCAACCGCCGCCGGGGGGCCGGTTTGACATCGCCCGACAGGCGTTCGTAAAGTGCACTTGGTGGGGGCGACGATGTCCTTCCCGGGGATCAGCCCCGACTCGTCCGCCGACTCGATGCCGCGCCCCCCGGGCCGCTTTTCCTCTTTTTTTTCTTTCGTGCCGGTTTCCCTTTTGTCGTGGGCAGGCCTTTTCCGGACGCCCGCACGGAACCTTCCCCATGGCCACCAGCCCCTACGTCTGGGGAATCGACATCGGCAAGTGCGGCATCAAGGCACTGCGCTGCCGGGCCGCAGACGATCCGCGGATGCTCACCGCGGAGGCGTTCGACTACATCGAATACCCGATGGTCCTCACCCAGCCGGAAGCCGATGCGGTGGAGTTGGTGCGGGCCGCGCTCCAGGATTTCGTCAGCCGCAACAAACTCCGCGGCGACAAGGTGGCGGTGTCGGTGCCGGGTCAGTCGGGTCTGGCGAAGTTCATCAAGCTCCCGCCGATCGAAGCCAAGAAGATCCCCGACATCGTCCGCTACGAGGCTCGGCAGCAGATCCCCTTCCCACTCGACCAGGTGATTTGGGACTGGCAGCGTCTCGCCGGGGGGATCGAGGAGAGCGGCTTCGTCATCGACGCCGAGGTGGCGGTCTTCGCCATGAAGAAGGAGCAGGTGGCAAAGGCGCTCGCCCCGCTCCTGGCGGCCGACATCGAGGTCGACATCCTCCAGCTCTCGCCGATGGCCTTGGCCAACATGGTGATCTTCGACCAATTGCCCGATCCCACGACGATCGACCCCGACGATCCGCCGCAGTCGGTCGTGCTCGTGTCGATGGGGGTCGATTCGACCGATCTGGTGATCACCAACGGCCTGCGGATCTGGCAGCGGAGCATGCCGATCGGCGGCAGCAACTTCACCAAGGCGCTCGTCCAGGGAATGAAGCTGACGTTCGCCAAGGCGGAGCAGCTCAAGCGGAATGCGGTCCGCGCCGAGGATCCGAAGGCGGTGTTCAACGCCATGCGGCCGGTGTTCAACGAGTTCGCCTCCGAACTGCAGCGTTCGCTCAACTACTTCACCGGCGCCGACCGGTCGGCCAAGATCGGCAAGGTGCTGCTCCTGGGCAACGCGGCCCGGCTCCGCGGCCTGTCGGACTTCGTCGGCAAGCAGTTGCAACTCGATGTCCAGCGCCTCGACACGTTCCGAGGTCTGGAGGGTGCGACGGTCACGTCGGCCTCGGCCTTCAAAGAGAATCGGCTCGCCTTCGGCACGGCCTACGGACTGGCGCTCCAGGCTGTCGGCCGCGGCACCGTCGCCACCAACCTCCTCCCCGGCGAGATCATCCGGGAGCGACTCATCGAGTCGAAAAAGCCCTGGGCGGTGGCGGCGATGGTCGGCGTCCTGGCCGCGTCGGCGCTGAGTTTCATCGGCAATTACACCGCATGGACGACCTGGGCGCCGTCCCTCTACGACGCCGCATTCAAGGCCGCCGACGGCGTCAAGTCGGAGTCGCAGGCGGCCCAGTCGGCCTACTCCGACATGCAGAAGAAAGAGGAGGAAGCGGTCGCCCGGCAGAAGGAATTCGTGCGCCTCGAGGACCGTCGGTTCCAGGTACTCGACATGATGCGCAGCGTCGAGATGCTCCTCCCGCACGACGAGGCGGGGAGGGTGCCGGAGAACCTCGCCGACCGCCGCGAGTTGCACATCGACCAGATCGACTGCCAGTACTACCCCGACCTCGACACCTGGTTCTCGGGCGTGAAGGACAAGTGGGCGGAAACGCACCCGGGGGAGGATGCCGAGGAGCTTGACGAGGGAGGCAATGCCGCCGCGGCCGCACCGGCGGAGGGAGCGCCGGCGGAAGTCACCGGACCGAAGGGGGCCGGCTGGGTGATCCAGATGGTGGGGTACCACTATCACAACGAGGATCACCACAAGCCCGATCAGGGGGCCCAGTTCCTCCGCTCCACGATCATCAAGGGATTGCTCGGCAAGACGGGCGACGTGGCGGTGTCGGCCGGGCCGCTGGCTGGTCAGAAGGTGCCGATCAAGGATCTGGGGATCGGGTTCCCGGTGATCATTTCTTCGTCGCCGTTGCGTCCGGTGCCGAATCCGCTGGCGGTGGCCGGGCAAGGGATGCCAGGTGGGTATCCCGGCATGCCTTTTCCCGGCGCTGGCCCGGGGATGATACCGCCCGGCGGCGGCTTCGGGCCCGGGATTTCACGGGCGCCTGGGTCCAGGCCCGGGGTCGGGGGAAACCAGGCGGGTACGGAGAAACCGGGAGAGGAAACGCCGACCGGGGAGAAGCCCGCCGGTGAGCCGGGCGATCCGGCGGCCGCGGGGGCGGATGCCGGTGGAGCGAACGAGCCCACGGGTGTTGCCGGAGCGTCGGCAGGTGCCAGTCAGATGATTCGCCGCTACGACTTCGTCCTCCAGTTCGCCTGGCAGCCCACGGTGCCCGGACTGGAGAAGCCCGAGGCGGCTGCGGCTGACGCTGCGGCGGGGCAGTGACCGACAGGTCGGGGCGGCCGGTGGCGTGCGGGGCCGTGGGGAGGCAACGGAGGAGTGGCGTCCGGATGGGTTGGCTGCGGTGTCGGGTCGACCGGCATCGGGGGTGACCGCCGGGAGAGCCTCCGGGCGGGTCGGTGCACGGGGATGGTGCGGAGGGTGTCGAGGAGGGTCCTGCGATGGTCCAGATTCCCGATGGAATGCGCCCCGCGGTGGACTTCCTTGCGAAGTACCATTTCTGGATACTGGTGCCGTTGGTGCCCTTGATCGTCATCCCCTTGCTGCTGCTGACCAACGGTCGGCTCGCGGCGGAGATGACGGCTGCCAAGGGGCAGATCGACAGCCGGCTGTCGGCGCTGCGCAGCGTGGAGTCGGTCCAACCCCATCCCAACGATCGCTGGTCGGGCGACATGACGCGCCGCGTCACACGCGTGCAGCGCGAGACGCTCGCAGAATGGGAATCGTTGTGGGCCAGCCAGGCGGCGCTGCGGGAGTGGCCCAAGGAACTCGGCCCCGACTTCCTCCAGAGGGTCCAGACGTTGAAGCCGGAAGGCCGGCTGCCGCGGCCGTTGCTCGAGCGCTACCAAAACGGTATCCGTGCGATCGTGCGCAAGTTGCCGGCACGGATGGGGGCGGACGAGATGATGCCCGATCCGGCCGGGGCAGGCGGCGTCGGCGTGGCGGGGGGCATGCCGCCGGGGGGAGGCTACACGCCCGGTGCCGAATACAGCCCGTATTCGCCAGACGCCGCCGCGGGGATGATGCCCGGCATGCCCGGCGGGATGCCGCAGCCCGGACGGGGGCGGAAGGCCGCGGTCGTGCAGTGGAACCCGACCGATCAGCAGCGGTTGTTCAATTCCTTCTTCTGGGAGGAGCCGCCCAGCACCAAGAAGGTGCTCCTCGCGCAGGAGGAGCTCAACGTCTACGGCCTGCTGTGCGACCTCATCTCCCGCATCAACAAGGGATCGGGCGGTTCCTACGACGCCCCGATCTGGAATGTGGAGCGATTGGCCGTCGGCTATCCCGCCATCGACGGGCCTCCTGAAAGCACCACGGCCGGGCGGGTGCAGTTGCCACGGGGCCGTGGTGGCGACGCTCAGGGGGGCACGGGGATGGGCATGCCGATGGGCTCCGGGTCGGGCCCGGGGATGAGCGCTCCCGGCATGGAGGGTTCGGGGCCCGCCGGTATGGCGAAGCCGAGCCACCCACGGTTCCAGGGAACGGGTGGATTCGGCGGCATGGGCGGGTACGGCATGGGATCGTCGGTCGGGCTTTCGGAGCCGACGGGGGGGACCGGCACCGAGGCGGCAGCCCCGGCCGTCACCGACGACTCGTTGCTCGAGTGGATCTACGTGGACGTCGACGGCAAGCCACTCACCGCCGAGCAGGTCAAATCGGCGACGGGCCAGATCGCCAACCTCATGCCCTTCGTCCTCCGGGGTATCGCCGATCAGCGGAAGCTGGATGTGATCCTGGTCGCCTTCGCGACGGCGGGGGTGCCGATCACCGTGAGTGAGATTCGTGTCAATCCTTCGGCTTCGACCGGGGGTCAGGGAGGGATGTATGGCGGCGGCATGCCTGGCGGTGGCAGTTCGCCCTATTCGCCCGACGGGGGTGGGTATGGCATGGGTGGTGGTGCCCCCGGGATGCCCGGGGCAGGAGGCAATCGCCGTGCGCACGACGTGACCTTCGAGATTGCGGGCACGATCGCTGTGGCGCGACGGCCGGACGCCAAGGCGATGGGTATCGACGAAGCGGCCCCCGATGCCGCGGCCGATGCCGCGCCGGAACCGACTCCGCCGGCGGAACCTGCCGATCCTGCGGCAGCTCCGGTTGAACCGGCTCCGCCGCCTACCGAACCGGCTCCGCCGCCTACCGAACCGGCTCCGCCGGCTACCGAACCGGCTCCGCCGGCGGCTGCCCTGCCGCCCGACGTGGGCCCGAAGTCGGACAGTGGTGGTGCAGTTGTTGAAACGTGGTCTGGCCCGCATCGGGGCGACTCTCCAGGGCGGACCATGGTGACGGGCGTGTCGCAACCTCGCTTCGGGAGGAACGCAGCATGAAAAAGCCGAAACTCAACCTCAGCAAGGACGGCATCGCCGGCTTCTTCCTCAACCACGGCGAGAAACTCGTGGTGGGGTTGTTCGCCATGCTCTCCCTCGGCTTGGTGTGGGGCGGAGTCGATGCCCTGCGGTCGAAGCAAGTGACGCGCGAGCTCCTGCCCAAGGTCATCACCGACCAGGCAGCGCGATCCCGCGAGCACATCGGGCGCGAAAAAAATCCGCCGCCGGACGCCACGAAGCGGACGAGCCTGACGACGCTGATGGAGCCGTGGCGCAAACCCCAGATCGGGGAGCGCTCCACCCCCGCGGTCTTGAACCGGCCCATCAACGAAGAGCGTACGAAGCGGGGCAAGCCGGATGTCTTCCCCATCGAGCAGATCCGGGCAGTCGCCGGACAGGTCGTGCTCGCACTCAAGCCCGACGAGGCGGCCGCACTCGCGGCACCGCCCACGGAATCGAAGGACGACGCTGGTCGCGGCAAGGGGCGCGGTGGCAAGGGACGTGATTCGCAGGCTGGGCGTGGTGGCAGCCAGCCCTACGAGCCGTCGGCGGATGGGCTGGGAAGCGGCACGGTGGCCTCCCGAGGCGGCAGCGGTCCGCCCGCGACGTCCCCAACCGGTGCGGGGTATCCCGGTATGCCGGGCTACCCGGGGGGCGTCTCGGGCTATCCAGGCGGCGAGATGATGGGTGGAGCGGGTGGGGCGACCACCGCCCTGAACGGCCATCTCATGCCCTACTGTGTCGTCACTGGGTTGATTCCCTGGCTCAAGCAATCGGATGAGTTCCAGGCACGGTTCATGAGCAGTTCCCTGCCCAATCCGCAGGGTGACGTGCCGGTGTGGGCCGACTATCTCGTGGAACGTGCCGAGGTCACGACGGATGGCGTGGGACCGTGGCGGAAAGTCGACCTGCGCGCGGCCTGGCAGCAGGCCAACAAGCTCTACGCCGGCATTCAGCTCGACAGCCTGCCCCCTGATTTCCTTCTCAGTCAGGAGATGCCTCCCGACCCGAACCCGGCCCGCCGTGTGTTCGGCTACCTCACGCCGCTGCCGATGCTCACAGGCGACGTGTGGGGGATCGAAGCGGTCCATCCGTGGTTCGTGCAGCTTTTGCTCGACCGGAAGGCCAGGGAACTGGCGTTCCTGAAAGAGCAGGCCGCTGCCGCGAAGGAGGGGAACACCCCGTTGATCACCGGTGGCGGGGGTGTGCCCGGCATGGGGGCGGGCTATCCCGGAGGACCGGGTGGCTATCCCGGAGGACCGGGTGGCTATCCCGGAGGACCGGGTGGCTACCCCGGAGGACCGGGTGGCTACCCCGGAGGACCGGGTGGCTACCCCGGAGGTGGATCGGTCGGAATCCCGGGTGGTCCGTCGGCTGACCCATACGGGGGTTCCGTCACCGGATCGACCGACGGCGGTTATCCGGGGAGCGTTTCAGGCTACCCGGGTGGCTATCCCGGACCGGCCGCGTTGCCACCCTCGGCGCCTGGGGGCGGAAGAATGGGCCCGCGCAGCACCAGCGTCAGTTCGATGCCGTCAGGTTCTTCCCGCGCGTCGAGCGGTGGTGGGATGGGGGCCGGTGGGGCGCTATCCGACCCGGCCGCCACCGCATCGGGGGGCATGATGGGGTCGATGCCGGGAATGATGGGTGGCATGCCAGTCGGTCCCGACGGGCAGCCGATCAAGCCGACCGAATATCGACTCTTTCGCTTCATCGACTTCGGGGTCGAGCCGGGCAAGTCGTACACCTACCGGGTGCGGATTTCGGTGTTCAATCCGAACTTCGAGATGCCGGCACAGCATTTGGCCGACGTCGGGCTCGCCAAGGACCTCAAGCTCCCTTCCGACGTGAGCAACGCATCGGAACCGGTGGCGGTGCCCCGCGGTGGGGTGATCCTGGCGCGCACGCTCCCTGCGAAGGAAGCCAAGCGTCTCAAGGGAGGAGTCGAAGTGATCCTCCTCGGCCTCGATCCCGCCGGGGAAGATCCCGTGATCGGTGCCAGCACCCTGCGCAGCGTCGTCACCGACGTGGGTGGCTTCGCCAACGTCGACAAGCGGCTCAACAAGGGAGGAGACCAGCGGGCTCGGGGCGAGGATCTCGCCACCGACACCCTGCTGGTCGACGTGCGCGGTCGTCAGGAACTGCGGAGCGACGGCAAGTCGAAGGAGCCGGCCGAACCACTCGACCTGCTGTTCCTCCGTGCCGACGGTTCGTTCGACGTGGTCGCGCCCGATGACGCGGAGATCCTCGTCGATTACCACAAGGCGACCCTGCCTGGCGAAACGGCGGCGCAGCCCGCCGCTCCGGCCAATCCTTACGGCAACCCGTTCGGCGGTGTGTCGGGTCCGCCAGGCAGCCCAGGGGGGCCACCGACCGGCCCCCAGCGTTCCAGCCGGAAGTGAAGAAGTGACATCGCGCGGCGCGACACGAAGGCGTCGTGTCGGGTGAACCAGGCGGTCGCGGACGGCTTGAAGAGGTGCAGGATCCACATGATTCGGGAAAGGGTGTGACATGACAGCGGGCGTGCTGCGGTTGGCCGGAACGCGATTCGTCGGCCGCGTGCTCGTCGCGGCGTTGGCCGCGGGCGGTGCGCAGGTGGTTCCGCCGGGCATGGCCGGGGCCCAGGAAGCCGTGGAGGGGGACAACGCTGCGGCTTCGGGCATCACCATGGCCGATCCGTCGAAGGCGCCGTGGATCAAGTTCGAGGCGGCGATCGAGAAGAACTACCGGGAGCCACTCAAGCAGGGGGGGAAGTTCGAGAACACCGCCCGCGACTACGTCGAGAAGACGGTCGTGCCCCAGCTCGCCCTGGAAGACAACCGTGCCATCATCGAGCGCGTGCGGAAGCGGATGCGCGAGTTGCTCCTTGGCGGGATCACCGACGACAAGGCGTTCGAGGACGCGTCGGCGGCCTCCCTGGAGGCGATGGAGGCGCTGGCCCGCGACGGCGATCAGCCGCTTCCGGCACGCGTCAATGCGATGCTGTTCATCGGGGAAATGAGGCAGAAGGACAACCGTGACGGCCGCGTCTGGCAGCGCGCCGCCGAGCCGTTGGCGAAGGCCGCCGCCGATACGACGTTGCCCCCCGCGGTGCGAATCGCGGCCATGGCCGGCCTCGCCCGGCATGCCGATGCGGCGAAGGCCGGCGGTGACGCCCGCGTGGCAGAGTTCGCCAAGGCGGCCCGGGGGGCGATCCTGCCGATCCTCACCGAGAAGCCAGCAGGTCCTGGCGCGGTGGCCACCGACTGGTTGACGGCGCGGGTTCTGGCGATGCTGCCCGGTCTCACGAAGAACGCCGCCAAGGACCTGGCCGCGACCGTCGCGGGCATCCTCGTGGACGAATCGCGCCCGATCGACGTCCGCGTCCGTGCGGCTGCGGCGCTCGGGGCGATCGCCGGAGCGAAGTCGGAGGTCGATGCCGTGGCTGCCGAAAAGAAGATCCGGGCCCTCGCCATCGCCGCTCTGGAAGTGGAGACCGCGACGGCCGATCGCCTCCGCTTCGAAGACGCGTACCGTGCCCAGGCGGGGGGACGGCGACGCTTCGTCCCCAAGCCCATCGCACCCACGAACGATCCCGGCATGTCGATGTCGTACGACCCCTCCGGCATCAATCTCAGCGGTCCGCCCCCCGGCTATCCCGGATCGGGTTCGGAACCTTCCGTGACCGGCGGAGCGAGCTACCCCGGGATGCCCGGGGTGCCAGGTGGTCCGAATGACCCGGTCGCCGACTATGTCACCGTTCCCGCCTGCCGGCGGACGGCCTGGCGGTTGTACGCTCTCGGCGAAGCGGTGCTCACTGACAAGGGAGCAGGCATTGGAACGCTCCCCGGTGCAGAAGCTGAGGCGACGAAGCAGTTGGCGGAGTTGCTCCGGGAGCATGCCCTGACCATCGGCGAAGAGTTGACCGAGAAGTCGATCCGCGATGCCCTGGCGGCCCTGCGTGGCGAGGCGTCGGTTGCGGAAGCCAAGTCGCCCGCCGAGGTGAAACCGGGCGAGAAGAAGCCGGCCGAAAAACCAGCGGATTCCGACACCGACCCTTCCTCGCCGTTCGGCAACTGACGACCGTTTCCGGTCCCGCCGGTCAGCGCTTGATCAAGTCGCGCACTGTCATGCCGGAGGGGATCATCGGCAGGACGTGTTCCTGGTAGGGCACCTGCACGTCGAGGAGCGCAGGGCCCGGGGCGTCGATGAGCCGCTGCAGCGCCGGTTCCAGGTCGGCCTTGGCGGAAATCGTCTCCGCCTGCCAACCGAAGCCACGGGCGATCGCCACGAAATCGGGATAGCGCGACTCGGGCGAGATCCCGTCCCCGCGGCCCGAAGCCTCGGGATGATCCACCGGGCCGAGGTAGGTGTGGGCCCGGTTCCCCTTGAAGAACCGGTCCTCCCACTGCACCACCATGCCGAGGTGCTGGTTGTTGAGGAGCAGGACCTTCACCGGGATGTTCTCGCAGGTGCAGGTGGCGAGCTCCTGGATGTTCATGAGGATGCTGCCGTCACCGTCGATGTCGACGACCAGCGCGTCGGGGTGAGCCACCTTCGCCCCCATGGCCGCCGGCAGGCCGAAGCCCATCGTGCCCAGACCGCTGGACGACACCCACGTCCGCGGTTCGCGGAACTTGAAGAACTGCGCGGCCCACATCTGGTGCTGACCGACACCCACCGTGACGATCGTGTTGCGGTCGGCACTGAGCCGCGACAGGGCAGCGATCGCCTCCTGGGCGAGGATGCCCGGATAGCCGGTGTCGAAGGCGAATGGGTCGGCTTGCTTCCATCCGGCGATCTGCTCGTACCAGGCCTCGAGGCCCGCCGCCGGGGGTTCGACGATCTTGTTGAGGGCGTGCAGCGCATCCTCCACGTCGGCCACGATCGGCACGTGGACCAGCTTGTTCTTGTTGATTTCCGAGGGGTCGATGTCGATGTGGACGATGAAGCCGTGCTGGGCGAAGTCGGCCACCTTGCCGGTCACCCGGTCGTCGAACCGGACGCCGATGGCGAGGAGAAGGTCGGCCTCGTCCACGGCGTAGTTGGCGTAGACGCTGCCGTGCATCCCCAGCATGTCGAGGCACAGGGGGTGGTCGGCGGGGAAGGCGCCCAGCCCCATGAGGGTCATCGTCACGGGGATGCCGGTCTTGCGGACCAGTTCGCGCAATTCGTCGGAGGCGTTCCCGGCGATGACGCCGCCCCCCGCGTAGATCACCGGCCGCTTGGCCCGGCGGATCGCCGCCGCGACCTGGGCGATCTGTTCCGGCTGCGGGCGCCGCGCTTCCGGGTGGTAGCCGGGCAGATTCATCGGTGCGTCGTAGTCGGGCACGACCTGGGCGACCTGGATGTTCTTCGGCAAGTCCACGAGAACGGGTCCAGGTCGCCCGGTGGTGGCGATGTGGAACGCCTCGCGCATGACGCGGGCGATGTCGCCCGGATCGGTCACCAGGTAGTGGTGCTTGGTGATCCCCCGGCAGACCTCGACGATCGGGGTTTCCTGGAACGCGTCGGTGCCGATGACGCTCGTGCCCACCTGGCCGGTGAGGGCGATCAGCGGCACGCTGTCCATGCGGGCGTCGGCGATCGCCGTGACAAGATTGAGAGCGCCGGGGCCGCTGGTCGCCATGCACACCCCCGGTCGGCCGGTGGTACGGGCGTAGCCCTGGGCGGCGAACCCGCCCCCCTGCTCATGCCGCGGCAGGATCGTCCGCAGCCGGTCGCTGGCCCTGGTGAGCGACTGGTGGAGCGGCATGCTGGCGCCGCCGGGGTAGGCGAAGATCACCTCCACCCCGTGGCGGATGAGCGATTCGACCACGACATCGGCCCCGGTCACGAACGCTTCGGTGGATTTGGGGCGGGGGATGGTGGCCATGGCGCGGGGTTTCCTGGGGTGACGGTGCCGCGCCCGGGGCGGCACCTCGAACCCTCAAAAATACACGAAATCCGCCCGCCCGCACCCGATGGGGGCGCTGGCCTTGTCGGCCGGCTGCTACACTCCCTTCCGTGCCAGCCCGGAAAGCTCCACGGCAGCCCGGGCGGTTGCCCGGGTTGGCCGCCACGCTCGTCTCCCACAGCGGGTTCGCCGATGTAATCTCCAGCCTCCGCGCGGGGCATGGGGGAACGGTGGGCGGAACCTGGGGGTCGGCCTCTGCGCTGGCCGCGGCGGCGTTGGCGTCGGCCCTCGGCGAACCCGGGGAGCGCTGCGAACCCGGGGAGCGGGGCGAACCGGCAGCCCCCGAGCCGGGCGTGCTGGTGGTGGTCACCCCCCATGCCGCCGATGCCGAGGGGCTGGGCGACGATCTACGCTTGTTCACCCCCCTGGCAACCGACCTGCTGCCGGCCGTGGAGGATCCCGCAGGCGACCCACATGCCGATCCCGCCACGGCGGTCCGGCTGGCGGTCGTCAAGCGACTCATCGGCCCGGTGGCCAGTCGTCCGCGGATCCTCCTGGTGCCGATCCAGGCCCTGCTCACGCCGCTGCCCGACCCCCGGGAGATCGCCGCCAGCACCCGGAGCCTCGAACCCGGGGGCCGGCTCGACCCGGCGGAACTGGCCGACTGGCTCGTGGCCCGTGGCTGGGAGGGGGCCGACGCCGTGGAGACTCCCGGAAGTTTCGCCCGCCGCGGTGGGATCTTCGACCTCTTCGCCCCCGACTGGGAACGGCCGGTGCGTGTGGAACTGTTCGGTGACGAGATCGAATCGCTGCGCTCGTTCGACACGGTCTCGCAGCGGAGCGTGGCCACGCTCGAGCGCGTCGACCTGACGGCGCTGGGCTCCCTGACAGATCCGGGCAGCGGCGCTGGCGGTGGCCCCCGGCGCCTGGCGGAACTTTCCGACATCGTCCCATCGGGTTCCTGGTGGGTGATCGTCGAACCAGCCGACGTCACGGCCGAGGCGCGGAAGGCGGGCGGCCGGTTGGAGGGCGCGGGGCTGGCCACTCCGGAGGAGGTGTTCCGCCGCATCTACCGGTTTCCATCGGTGACCTTCGCGGCCCTCGCCCCGGCGAGCATGGAGGCCACCGCAACCCTGGCGGTGGAGAGCGTCGAGCGTTTCACCGGCGTGCTCGATCGCGTGCGCGGCGAACTGGAGACGGTGGGGCGCGACCAGGAGGTGTGGATCGTGGCCGCGTCGGACGCGGAGGCGCAACGCCTCCGGGAGCTGTTCGCCGACACGGCGCCGGCCCGCGACGGCCGCCTCCACTTCACGCGCGGCCGGCTCCAGGCCGGGTTCCGCCTCGTGCCGGAGAAGCTGGTGATCGTTTCGAGCGCCGAGTTGTTCCGCCGCGAGGACGTGGCCGCGCGGCCGGCCCGGCAGCGGCTCACCCGGGCGATCGACACGTTCCTCGACCTCCACGACGGCGACCACGTGGTCCACGTGGCCCACGGGATCGGCCGCTACAAGGGGCTGAAACTGCTCGAGCAGCACGGCCGCACGGAGGAGTTCCTCGACCTCGAATTCGCCGAGGGGACGCGCGTCTACGTGCCGGCCAGTTGCATCGAAATGGTGCAAAAATACGTCGGCGGCACCAAGCTCGCCCCGAAGCTCTCGAAGGTGGGGGGCGGTGCCTGGGAACGGCACAAGCAGGCGGTCCGCGATGCGGTCGCCGACATGGCCGCCGACATGATCCAGATCCAGGCCCGGCGCGAGAGCCGGCCGGGGATCGCCTTCCCTGCCGAGACCCCCTGGCAGCGGGCCTTCGCCGAATCGTTCCCGTTCGACGAGACGCCCGACCAGATCACCGCCGCGGCGGCGATCCGGGCCGACATGGAATCGGCCCGGCCGATGGACCGCCTGCTGTGCGGCGACGTCGGCTTCGGCAAGACGGAGATGGCGATGCGCGCCGCCTTCAAGGCGGTCGAGGCGGGGTTCCAGGTGGCGGTGCTGGTGCCCACCACCGTGCTCGCCGAGCAGCACCGCCGCAGCTTTGCCGCGCGGTTCGCCGAGTTTCCGTTCACGATCCGCAGCCTGTCGCGGTTCGCCACGCCGCGGGAGGAGCGCGAGATCCTCGAGGGACTGGCCCGCGGGGCGATCGACATCGTCGTCGGCACCCATCGGCTCGCCCAGGCCGACATCCACTTCCACAACCTCGGCCTCCTCGTGGTCGACGAGGAGCAGCGGTTCGGCGTCGACGTCAAGGAGCGGCTCAAGGCGCTGCGGGCGAGCATTGACGTCCTGACGATGACCGCCACGCCGATCCCGCGGACCCTCCACATGTCGATGCTCGGCATCCGCGACATCTCCAGCCTCGCCACGCCCCCCGCCAACCGGATCGCCGTCGAGACACGGGTGAGCCGCTGGGACGACACCCTCATCCGCCACGCCATCGACAGGGAATTGGCCCGCGGCGGCCAGGTGTTCTTCGTCCACAACCGGATCCACGACATCCACGAGGTGGCCCACCGTCTGGGGCGCATCGTGCCCGACGCCCGCGTCGGCATCGGCCACGGCCGCCTCTCCGAGACGGAGCTGGAGGAGGTGATGCTCGACTTCGTGGCCGGGCGCACCGACATCCTCCTGGCCACGACGATCATCGAGAGCGGTCTCGACATTCCCGCCGCGAACACGATGTTCATCGACGAGGCCGACACCTACGGGCTGGCCGATCTCCACCAGCTCCGCGGCCGGGTGGGGCGGTCACACCACCGGGCCTACTGCTACCTGTTGGTGGACGAGGCCGGCCGGTTGACGTCGACCGCCACGCGCCGGCTGCGGGCGATCCAGGAGTTCTCCAGCATGGGGGCGGGCTTCTCGCTGGCGATGCGCGACCTGGAGATCCGCGGCGCGGGGAACCTGCTGGGCACGCAGCAGAGCGGTCACATCGCCACGGTGGGCTACGAGCTCTACTGCCGGCTCCTGGAGCAGGCGGTACGGCGGCTCAAGGGGATGCCGGCTGCCGAACCCCCGGTCGTGGCCGTCGACATGCCGGGTGCGGCCTGGTTGCCCCGCGAGTTCATCCCGGACTACCGCTCCAAGCTCGACGTCTACCGGCGCCTGTCGCGGGCGGCAGTCCCGCGCGAGGTGGAAGACCTGGAGGCGGAGCTGGGCGATCGGTTCGGCCCCGTGCCCGATCCCGCCCGCCGGCTCCTCGACTTCGCCCGCCTGCGGATCGCGGCCGCGGCCCACGGCATCGACGGCGTCGGCGTGGAGGCGGGGATGGTGGTGCTGCGGCACCACGCCCCGCAGGCCCTGGAGCGGCTGCGCAAGGCGGGGAGGGGCGCGGCCCGGCGCCTGCGGTTGGTGGATGGCCGAACCGCCTATCTTCCCCTCGATCCGGAGGTGATGCGGTCCCCCGATTCGCTTCTGGCGGCGGTCCGGGCGGCCTTGCGAACCGATCCACCCGCTCCCTATAGTCCGCCCCTTTCCGCCGCTCCGGCACCCCCGGTGGCACGCCGTTCACCCCTGTCCGACAGGGTTCGTCCGCGCAAGGATCCCGCCCCATGACCCGCCTGACGACCGCAGCCCGGAGCCGGTGCCTCGCGCTGCTGGTCGGGATCTGGCTCGCCTGTGCGCTGGCTGGCGCCGGGCCGTGGGGGGCGGCGGTGGCGGCCGATTCACCGGGTCCGGGCCCGAGGCTCATCGCGCCGGGCGTGACGCCGGCCGACCGGCCGGCACCCCTCATGCCGACGGTGCCCGGCGCCGTGTCGCGGCCGGCCGGGTGGCCGGGGGACGCGGCCGCCGAGCAGCACGTGCTGTCGAGCATCCGCGCCCGCCCCGGCAGCCCCTTGGAGCCGATCCCCGCCGTGGTCGAGGCGGCTGCCCGGGAACCCCGGCCGGCGGACGACGGCGTCGTCCCGGCGCAGTACCGGGCCCCGGCCGACGCCGGCGCGGTGGAGTCGCTCGACGCTGCGCAGGTCGTGGCCCGCGTGGGGTCGGAGGTCGTGCTCGAGGCCGACCTGCTCACCCCCAGTGCGATGGCCTGGCTGGAGAAGGTGTCGCCGGGTTTGCAGCCGGAGCAGGTGCGCCAACTCAAACAGCAGATCTGCCGGCAGGTGCTCCCCCAGCACATCGAGTCGCTCGTGGTCTACGTCGATGCCCTGCGGACGATCCCCGAGGATCGTCTCCCGGAGATCGAGCAGAAGGTCAACGAGGCGTTCGACCAGCAGCAGTTGCCGCGGATGGTCAAGGACGCTGGCGTAGCGACGGTGCAGGAATACGAGCAGCAGTTGCGCCGCCGCGGCCTGTCGCTCGACCGCCTGCGCAAGACCTTCTTCGAACGGGCCCTTGCCCAGCAATGGGTGCAGCAGCGGGTGCGCAGCGACGAGGAGGTGCCCCACGCCGACATGATCGCCTGGTACCAGAACCACCTCGCCGACTACGACTTCCCCGCCCGGGCCCGGTTCGAGCAGTGCACCGTCCGGTTGCAGCCCGGGCGGTCGCGCGAGGAGGCGTGGAACCGCCTGGCGGCGATGGGCAACGACATCCTCGAAGGCCAGGCCTTCGCCGACGTGGCCCGCGCCGGGTCGGAGGGGCCGCTGGCCAAGCAGGGCGGCTCGAGCGATTGGACGACCCGCGGCAGCCTCGTGTCGCGGGTGCTCGACGAAGCCATCTTCAACCTGCCGGTCGGACAGTTGAGCGCGATCCTCGAAGACGCCTCGGCATTGCACATCATCCGTGTCGTGGAGCGGACCGAGGCCGGGCGGAAGCCGTTCATCGAGGCCCAGGTGGAGATCCGGGAGCACCTCCTGGGGGAACGGCGCGAGCGGGCGATGAGCGAGTACCTCGCCAAGGTCCGGGAGCGGACGCCGGTGTGGACGATGTTCGACGCCGAGGGTGGCCCCGGTACCGTCACCGCCGACCGGTCCCCGCCGGTGCGGCGCTGACGCGAGCCGTGCAGACGTGGACCGATCGCCGCGGAGGTGACGACCGGACCTGCCGGTGCGGCGCCGGAGGCCGGGAGTTTGTCCGCGCGGCGAGCCCGGAGAGCCGCCCGGATGGTGGGGGGTGTGAACGGGGTTCGCGGCACCGGCCGCGGTCGATTGCCCACCGGTCGGGCGCGGGCTAGACTCCCGTGCGACCTCTGCGGGGGCCAGCGGGCCGGCGCCGCGGGGCCGTATCCGGAGGTTCGCGACGATGAGCGTGACCACGCCGAAGCCTGCGGCAGCCCCGTCCCCACTCTGGCCCGGCACGCGGTCGGAAGGGGTTGCCCGGTTGGAGATCGGCGGCCGCGCGGTCGATCTCCCGGTGGTGGTCGGCACGGAGGGTGAGCAGGGGCTCGACATCGCCAAGCTCCGCGCCCAGACCGGCGCGATCACCCTCGACGAGGGTTTCGTCAACACCGGCTCCACCACCAGTGCGATCACGTTCCTCGACGGCGAGCAGGGGATCCTCCGCTACCGCGGCTATCCGATCGAGGTGCTCGCGGAGAAGTGCGACTTCGTCGAGGTGAGCTACCTGCTCATCTACGGCAAGCTCCCCACGGCCACGGAACTGGAGGGATTCCGCCGGTCGCTTTCCCACCACACGATGATCCACGAGGACATGCGGAGCTTCTACGGGGGCTTTCCCCGTGACGCCCATCCCATGGCCACGCTGGGCAGCGTCGTCGGCGCACTGTCGACCTTCTACCAGGACTCGCTCGACGTCCACGATCCCCGGCAGGTGGAGGTGAGCGTCCACCGGCTGATGGCCAAGCTCCCCACGATCGCGGCCTACAGCCACAAAAAATCGATCGGTCAGCCGCTGATCTATCCGCGGAACGACCTCAGCTACTGCGAGAACTTCCTGCAGATGATGTTCGCGGTCCCGTGCGAGGAGTACCACGTCGACCCCGATTTCGCCGACGCCCTCGACACCCTCCTGATCGTCCATGCCGATCACGAACAGAACTGCTCCACTTCCACGGTGCGGATGGTGGGGTCGAGTGATGCCAACCTGTTCGCGAGCATCTCGGCCGGCATCTGCGCCCTGTGGGGCCCGCTCCACGGCGGCGCCAACCAGGCGTGCGTGGAGATGCTCGAGCGGATCGTGGCGGACGGTGGCGACGTGCGGAAGTACGTCGACCTCGCCAAGAAGAAGGACTCGGGGTTCCGGCTGATGGGCTTCGGGCACCGGGTCTACAAGAACTACGACCCCCGGGCCCGGCTCATCAAGGCGATCTGTGACCGGCTCCTGGCGAAGATCTCGCGGCACGACCCGATCTTCGATATCGCCCAGCAACTCGAGGAGGTGGCCCTCGCCGACGAGTACTTCATCGAGCGCAAGCTTTACCCGAACGTCGACTTCTATTCGGGCGTGATCTACCGGGCGATGGGCATCCCGGTGCAGATGTTCACGGTGCTGTTCGCCATGGGCCGGTTACCGGGCTGGATCGCCCATTGGATGGAGATGCACCGCTCCCCGACGAAGAAGATCTGCCGTCCGCGACAGATCTACACCGGCGAGACGCTGCGCGATTACCTGCCGCTCGGCCAGCGCTCCTGAGCGGAGTTGCGGAGCGGGTTTTCTCGCGCTGGGCGGCCCGTGGGCCGGGCTTCGCGTCACGGGCCCTTCTCGGGCTGGCGGCTTCGATCGGGCCGTTGCCCTCGGACGGGCGCGTCCGGCCGTTCAGCCGCGTGGGCGCTTGCCGCGGAAGAAGTCGCTGAGGATCCGGCCGCATTCGTCGGCCATCACCAGTCCCGTGTGGCTCACCCGGTGGTTGAGCCGTGGGTCGTCGAAGAGCCGGTAGAGCGAGGTCACCGCTCCCGCCTTGGGGTCGGCCGCCCCCCACACCACCGCCGGGACCCGGGCCTGGAGGATCGCCCCGGCACACATCGGGCAGGGCTCCAGCGTGACGTAGAGCGTGCACCCCTCGAGCCGCCAACTCGACAGCGCCGCCGCGGCCTGGGTGAGGGCGATCATCTCGGCGTGAGCTGTGGGATCGGCGAGCTGTTCACGCTGGTTGTGGGCGCTGGCGATGACCCGGCCGGCCGCCACCACGACCGCCCCCACCGGCACCTCGTCCTCGGCGGCGGCAGCGCGGGCCTCCTCCATGGCCAGCGCCATGAAGCGGGCGTGGGGTGTCTGGCCGGGCACGAGCAAGTCGGATGGATCATCCACGGCGCGGGGGCCCCTGACGGCGGGAAACACCGGGATGGTACACCCGCCGTCGGCAATCGGATATTCTCCCTGGCTCACCTGCCATCGGCTCCGGCGCCCGCGCCGGCACCGGCGCGCGTCGTTCTTCCCGGGGGCCGCCATGCGTTCGATCGACATCTCGCTCTTGGTGTTCCGCTGGCTCCACATCCTCGCCGCCATCGTGGCGATGGGGGGCTTGGTGTTCGCCCGCGTCGCCCTCCTCCCGGCGCTCGAGGCGGAGGACGAGGCGACCCGGGGGCGGCTCCACGAGGCCATCAGGGGGCGGTGGCTGAAGTGGGTGATCGGAGCGATCACCGTGTTGCTCGTCAGTGGGCTGGTGAACTTCCTGGTGTTCACCGGCGACGCCATCGAGTGGGAAAACGGCCAGTGGCTCAAGCGCACCGGCTATCACGCCTTGTTCGGCGTCAAGTTTCTCCTCGCCATGGGCGTCTTCTTCCTCGCCAGTGGCCTGGTGGGGCGCGGAGCCGGGACGCAGTGGATTCGTGACGACCGCGCCAAGTGGCTGACGTTGACCCTCCTCACCGGCCTGGCGGTGGTGATGATCTCCGGCTGGATGCGGCAGCTCCACACCGGGCCCCCGCGGCAGGCGGTGTCCACCGCCGACGACGGCGGCGGGGTGGCGGATGGCGATACCGGAGGCGGTGGCGAAGGCCGGTTCCGCGGCGGTCCGCCGGGGGGCTTCGGCGAAGGGGGCGGGCCTGGATTCCGCCGGCTAGAAGGGCGCGGTGAAGATGTGCCGGCAGGGGGTCAGAAGCCCGAGGGGGCCGCCCCGCCGGCGGCGCCGGCGAGCGAAGGGGCGGAGCCCGCCGTACCCGCCCCCGCAGCCGCCCAGGGGCCGGGCTTTCGGGGGCCGGCCACGGCACTTGTTCGCCGGGGTTCCGCCGGCCCGGCCGTGTCCGGCTGATCGTTTTGGTGCGGGGTGACGAGTGGACAAGAAAGACAAGAAGCGCCAGGAAGTGCTCCAGCAGCGCATCGCGAAGCTGCAGCACCTGCTCTCCGCGGCGCGGAAGCAGCCCGACGATCCCGCGGAAGTCCCGCGCCTGGAGAAAGATCTGGCGGCGGCCCATGCGGAGCTCGCCCGCCTCAAACAGGGCTGACAAAGGTCGGCAGGGCGATGGAGGCTGGCAACGGGGAGACGGCGATGTCTGATCGGGAGGGGATCGACCGGGAGTTGGCCGAGCGCTATCCGCTCACCATGGAGGACTGCCGCCGGTTCCGTGAGGACGGGTTCGTGCGCCTGCCCGGCGTGTTCCAGCCCGACACGCTCGCCCATTTCGACCGGGTGATCACCGCGCTGACGATGGCGCGCAATCCCGTGGCCGGCGTTCCGCTCGAACGCCGTGACACCTACGGCCGGGCCTTCATCCAGGTGTTCAACCTGTGGCTCGAGGATCCGGAGGCCCGCCGGCTCTGCTGCTGCCCCCGGTTGGCGCGGATCGCCACCGAGCTGCTCGGCACCCGTGGGGTGCGCCTGTGGCACGACCAGGCGCTGTTCAAAGAACCGGGGGGCGGCTTCACCCCCTGGCACGCCGACCAGCAGTACTGGCCGATGGCCTCCGGGCTGTGTGTCACAGCCTGGATCCCCCTCCACGCCGTGCCGCTGGAACAGGGGCCCCTGGCCTTCGCCCGGGGCAGCCATCTCCGGCGGATCGGCCGCGACCTGGAGATCTCCGACGATTCGGAGCGCTTGATCGGCGCGGCGCTGGGTGCCGCGGGTATCGTCGAGGTCAACGAAGCCTACGCCGCGGGTGACGTGTCGTTCCACCTGGGGTGGACCCTGCACCGGGCTGGGCCCAACATGACCACGGCGCCGCGCCGGGTGCAGACGGTGATCTACATGGACGTCGACATGCGCCTCGCCGAGCCACGGAACACCAACCAACAGCGGGATCACGCCGCTTGGACGCCGTCCACGCACGTGGGCGAGGTGATGGACGACCCACTCAACCCGGTGCTCCACCAGGAGGAGGCCGAACCGCCGATGCCGGGGCGGTAGGATGGTGAGGGCGGCCGCGTGTGGCCCGCCACCGTGCCCTCCCGCGCCGTCCGGTCATCGCGTCGTCATGGTCTTCAGTCGCATCCTCGCCTGGTTCGGTGGCGGTCGTCCCAAGTCCCCGGCCGCGCCGCGCGCCACCGCGCCGCCCGATCGGCGGCGGCGGGGGAAGGTGGATGTCTGGCGGCGCTACGAACCGCTGCACCACAGCATTTCCGGGACGATGTCGAGCTTCTACAAGGTCCGCGACAAGGAGACCGGCGACATCGTCGGGTTGAAGATCCTCGATCCCAAGAAGGTCGGGCCCATCGAGGGACGCTACAAGGGCCTCGGCAAGCCCTCCGAGGGGGAGATCGGAGCGCATATCACCGGTCGCCACGTGGTCCGGACCCTCGATTGGGGCACGGCCAAGGACGGCACCGCGTTCATCGTCGAGGAGTTCCTCGACGGCCAACTGCTCCACGGCATCCTCTCCACGCGGCGCCTGCTCCCACCGGCACAGCGGCTCGAACTGGTGCGGCAGGCTGCCACCGCCCTGGCCACGGTGCACAAGGCCGGGTTCGTGCACCGCGACATCTGCCCGCGGAACTTCATCCTCTGCCCGGATGGCCGGTTGGTGCTCTTCGACTTCGGTCTGACCGTGCCCGACAAGCCGGTGTTCCTCCAGCCGGGCAACCGCATCGGCACACCCAACTACATGGCCCCCGAGGTGGTGCGGCGGCGCCAGGCCGACCGGCGGATCGACGTGTTTTCCTTCGGAGTCACCGCCTACGAAATCTGCACGCTCGAACTCCCCTGGCCGCGGGGCACCACCGGGCGGGCAGCCCTCCAGCACGAGACGACGCCCCAGGACATCGTCACCCACTGGCCCGACATCCCGCCCCCCCTCGGCAAGGCGATCATGAGCTGCATCGAGCCCGACGGCACCCGCCGCCCGGCGACGCTCGACGAGTTCCTTACCAGGATCGCGGCCGTCGATCTCGGGTCGGCAGGGGCGACGCCGGCCTGAAGCGTCGGCGTGCGCGGAGTGCCCGCCGACAGGCACGCCAGGAATGGGTCGTGTATCCGGCGTCCGGGGCCGGGCCGCCAGGTGGATGCCCCTTGCGGGCGGGATCAGCGGATCCTACGCTTTCCCGTTCGTTCCCCACCCGCCGCCGGTCTCCGACTCGCCATCGCCCGAGTCGCCGACCGGGGGAACGCCCGAACGACACAACCGAAGGAAACCGAGGACCGTGCCATGACCATGGACAAGAGCCTCCGCGTGCGGAAGGGTTCGACGTCGGCCCGCGGGGTGCTCTCCAGGGCGGAGAGGATCTCCAAGCTCAAGGAGGTCGACCGCTGGGAAGACGGGCGCAGTCCTCTCGGGTTGCCCAAGGTGCGGGTCTACAAGATGGTCATGAAGAAGAAGAAGAAGGCCAAGGAGGAAGGGGCCGAAGGGGCAGCCGCAGGCAAGGGGGGCGCCGCCAAGGCTGCCGCCGCCAAGCCGGCCGCCGCCAAGCCGGCCGCGGCCAAGCCGGCCGCCGCTGCCGCCAAGAAGAAGTGATCCCCGCGCGATCGTGTGTGCCCTTCTGATCGCGGCGGGGTGCCGGTGATCGTGCCGGGTCCCGGGTGATCGCCCTTCAGCCGGTGACCGCACTGTGCGGCCTCCGAGCGTTCCGGTTGCTCAGCCGCAGTGGTCGGCCGCCGCGAATCCAGCGGCCCGACCGGAGGCGATCACTTGGGGGATGCCCACCCCGTCGTAGGCTGCGCCAGCCAGCGTCAGCCCGGGGTGCTCGCCGAGATGGCTGCGGATCCTGGCGATGCGCTCCGCATGCCCGAGGTGGTACTGGGGCATCGCCCGCTGCCAGCGGGCGATTTCAACCAGACAGGGCGGGGCGCTGCTGCGGAGGATGTCGCGTGCCTCGTCCAAGGCCCGGGCCATCAACTGCTCGTCGGGGAGGAGTGCCGCCGCGGGGTCGAGTGCCCCCCCGATGAACACGCGGACGAGCACGCCGCCGGTGGGCGCGCGCCCGGGAAACTTGGCGCTGGCGAAGCTGATCGCCAGGCAGCCACGGCCCGCCACGCGCGGCACCACGATGCCCGCCGCATCGAGAGGGTGGCCGATCGCGGACCGGTCGAATCCCAGGCAGACGACCGCCGAACCGGCATATTCGATGGCGGCCAATTCGGCGGCGAGTGGTGGTGCCAGGCCCCCGAGGACCAGGGCTGCCGCCGGGGCCGGGCAGGCCACAACGACCGCCGCGGCCGCTTGACCACTGGTCGGCCCGCCGTCAGTGTGCACACGGTAGCCGGCCTTGTCCGTGGTCACGTGCATGACGCGGGTCCGTTGCCACGTCGCCCCGGCATCTGTGAGCCGCCGCCCGAGTGCCTCCGGCAGGGTTTCGCAGCCGTCCGCGAGGGTGACGAACTGCCCGTAACGGGCCCCGGAGGAAAGGTGCTCTCCCCGCGTGCGGGTGGCGTTCGTCCGGGCCCGCTCCCCGGCGGTGAGGCTGCCGTGGTCCCGCTCCATCTGCACGAACTCGGGGCAGGCGGCCCGCATGCTCAGCCGCGCCGGGTCGGCCGTCCAGATGCCCGCCACCAGCGGCTGCACCAGCCGGTCGAAGGCCTCGCGGCCCAGGCGCCGGACGGCGAACGATTCGAGCGACTCGTCTCCGGCAGCCGGATCGCGCGGCGGCACCAGCGGTTCCTCGAGCACGCGTGCCCGACCGGTGGCGGAGAGGAGTGGCGTGGTCCGGATCGCATCGGGATCGCCTGGGGCGAGGAGCCGGAATCCGGCCGGGACCGGGAGCGAGTCACCGTCCCACAGGATCAGGGCGCGGCGGGCGGCTGGTTCCACGGGGATCAGCCGATCGGTGAGGCCGAGGCGACGGACCAGGTCCAACCCCTCCGGTCGTGCCGCCAGGAAGCAGTCGGCGGACCGTTCCACGAGCCAGCCATCACGGCGCACCGTCTGCAGCATGCCGCCGGTCCGATCCCTCGGCTCGATGATCACCACCGGCCGCCGGGAGCGTTCCACCACCGCCTCGGCTGCCGTCAGGCCGGCCAGTCCTCCGCCGATGACGATCACCGGAGCGGCAGTTTGGGGAATTGATGGCATCGGGGTGGTGACGGCAATGCTCCATTCTAGCCGCCCGTGGACAAACTCCCTCCCTGGTCATTGTCCACGCGAAAACCTCCGGTTTTCACGGGCCCTCCGGTCGCGGCACCTCATCCCGGAGGTGCCGCAGACTGTTTGTCCACAGCTTGCCAGCCGTCCGCCGTGCCGCCGACCCATCCGGCAGGGACGGCCGCAGGATGATCTGGACCCGGGGGGAAGGGAAGCCTACGTTCCCGCACCTGCGTCGATTCCGTGAT
Organism: Planctomycetia bacterium; assembly: GCA_009924545.1. Taxonomy (GTDB): domain Bacteria; phylum Planctomycetota; class Planctomycetia; order Pirellulales; family UBA1268; genus F1-20-MAGs016. Next base: position 24,257 of record RFRL01000035.1, read on the forward strand.
CGGGTCGGCGCGTTCGCCCACGTTTTTCGGAGGACCTTCCCGTGGTCATGCTGCGGTGCCCCCGTGTCCTCGGCATCATCGTCCTCGCGCTGGCCTGCGGCGCGGTGATCGACCGAGTCGTGCCGATCCATGCCGCCGAACCGGGCACTCCCGCCGCGGAAAAGTCCACCGCGCCCCGTACCCTGCTGCGCATGCCCAAGTGGATGGACCGGCTCACCGGTCGCGGCAGCGCCACCCGCGTGAAGCCGGCCGACGGTTCCGCCGCCACCCCCCCGGCTCCCCACACAGCGACCCCGGCGGCAACCCGCTCAGGCGGCACGGCCGTCACCGCCCCGGCGATCGCTGCCACGCCCAGTTCCACCGCCGAGGGCAAGCCCGGGCGGTCGCTGCTGCGTTCGCGTGCCACCGCTCCGGTCGACACCCGTGGTTCCCTGCTCGGTGGCTGGGGCGAATTGGCCAGC
>RFRL01000341.1 GCA_009924545.1 Planctomycetia bacterium
GATGCCGACAGGGAAGGGGGCTCGACCACGAGCTGGCTGGCGACAAGCGTTGGCGGGGCATCGATGTCGGGGCCGCTGCCGGCCGGGGGCCGGGGGATGAAAAGCTTCGCCCCCAGCACGGCGACGAACCCGCCGCAGAGGACGCCGAGGAACCCGAGCAGGATCTGCTTCTCGCGGTGCATGGCGGCCGATCCCGGAACGCGGACCGCGGTGGCACCGGGGGCAGGGCCGATCCGACCGCAGGGGCCTGGCCCATCCGGTGCGCCGGCGGGAGGGAGACTATCGTCGATGTGGCCGGCGGCTGCCAGACCGATCCCGACCGCGGATTTCCGCCTCTTTCAGCCGATGCGGCGGGCGGCCCGGAGCTTCGCCGAGCGGCTCCGGGGGTTGGCGGCGACTTCCTCCGGGCCCGCCTCGACCGGCGTGCGCGTGAGCCGCTCCCAGGTCTGCGCCCCGAGGAACGCCTGCTTCACCAGCCGGTCCTCCAGCGAATGGAACGAGATCACCGCCAGCCGGCCGCCGGGAACGAGCCGCTGCGGGATCCGTTCCAGGGCGATCGCCAGGCTCTTCAGTTCCTGGTTGACGGCGATCCGCAGCGCCTGGAACGAGCGCGTGGCCGGGTGGATCCGTGGCGGGGGAAACTGCTTGGGCACGGCGCCGCAGACGATCCGGGCGAACTGCCGGGCGCTGCGGATCGGCTCCTTCTCCCGGACGTCGGCGATCCGCCGGGCGATGCGCCGCCCGTAGCGCTCCTCGCCGAAGGTGTGGAGGATGTCGGCCAGGCTCTCCGGGCGGAGCCGGTTCACCAGCCGCCACGCCGGCTCCCCCTCGCTGGTGTCGAAGCGCAGGTCGAGCGGGCCGTCGGCGTCGAACGAGAAGCCGCGCTCATGGTCGGCGAGCTGGTCGCTCGACAGGCCGATGTCGAGGAGCACCGCGTCGACCGCCGCCACCCCGACCGCGTCGAGGATCTCGGGGAGATCGCAGAAGTTGGCGTGCGCCAGGCGCACCGGCCGACCGGCGAAGCGCACCGCCGCCCGGTCGATCGCCCCGTGGTCGCGGTCGCAGGCGATGACGAGGCCCGTCGGCCCCACCGCGTCGAGCAACAACGCCGTGTGCCCGCCACCCCCGAGCGTGCCGTCGACGACGGTCATCCCCGGGCGCACCGCGAGGAGGCCGAGCGCCTCCCTGGCCAGCACCGGGGTGTGGATCGTGCCCGCCGGGGAGGCAGCGCGGTCGATGGCCTCGGGATCACCGGCGCCGGGACCGCTCGCGCCGGCACCGGGAGGCGCAGCGGAGTCGTTCACGGGGCCGCCAGGCTCACGCACACCAGCTCCTTGTCGTTGCGCGCGAACACGTGGCGGTTGGCGAACGCCGGGTGCGACCAGCAAACGCCGCCGCGCTGCGGGAGCTGGTCGGTGGTCGGATCGAGGATCGTCGCCCGGCTGAGCGGCTCGAACCCCTGCGGCGTGAGCCGGGCGATGATCAGCTCGCCGCGCTCGTTGAACATCCACACCCGGTCGCTCTCCCCCTGGCGCACGATGTGGATCGTGCTCCAGCGGGCCTTGGGGGTGGCGGTCAGGTCTTCCCACACCCGGTCGCCGGTGGCGGCCTCGAGGCAGCGCAGCTCGCCGTAGCTGTCGACGCCATACACGTGGTCGCCGAGGAACAGCGGCGTGCCGATGATCGAGTGGAGGGCGTCGGTCTGCCGCTCGCTCGCCCCCACGCGGTGCCACAGCGTTTCGACCGTGGGGGCATTGGCGCCCAGGCGGAGCATCATCGAACCGTCGTAGAAGCTCGTGAGGAACAGCCGGTCGCCCGCCACCACGGGCGTGGCCACGCCGATCGGCATGTTGCGCGGCTTGAACGGCACCTGCCAGAGCACGGCGCCGGTGTCGGGGGCCAGTCCTGCCACGCTGTCGCCGGTCCACACCACGAGCACGGGCCGGCCCCCCTGCGTGACGAGGATCGGCGCCGTGTACTGCCCGCGGTCGGCGAGCGCCCGCCACAGCTCGCGGCCGGTCGATTTGTCGAGGGCCACGACGCACGCCCCGTCGGCCCCGCCCACGTGGAGGATGAGGCGCGGTCCGTCCACGAGCGGCGCGCCGGCGATCCCCCAGATCGGCATGGCGATCGAATAGTCAGTGGCCAGGTCGCGCCGCCACTCCACCTGCCCGGTGGCGGCGGTGAGGCAGTGGAGGTGCCCCATCGCCCCCAGGGCGTAGACGCGCGGGCCGTCGACGGTGACGCTGGCGCGCGGCCCGGCCTCGTAGCCGATGTTCCGGTAGACGCACTCGTAGGTGTGGGTCCAGAGGGGCTTGCCGGTGTCGGCGGCGAAGGCCAGTACGCGCTCCACCTGGTCCGGCTTCGTCTCCCGGTCGGTGACGAACACGCGTCCGTCGGCTACCGTCGGCCCGCTGTAGCCGGGGCCGAGGGGCACGCGCCACGCCGGTTCGAGCCGCGGACCGGCCAGCGCCGTCACGATCCCCGTCTCGCGCCACACGCCGTCGCGTGCCGGCCCGCGCCACTGGGGCCAGTCGTCGCCGTGCGCGGCACCCGACGTCACCAGTGCCCAGGCCACCATCCATCCGCCGGCCGCATGCCGCATGGGGATCCTCCGTGGGGCTGCCGCGCCGCGACCCCGCGCCGCGACGTGTCAGCCCGACCGTCCCCGGAGGATACCAGCCGGGTCAGCGGCCGATGCACACGAGCTTCTCGCGGCGGCCGTCGGCCCGGTGGAACGCCACGCGCAGG
>RFRL01000342.1 GCA_009924545.1 Planctomycetia bacterium
GCGGCATGTTGACGACTGACCCGTCCGCCCGCCCTTGCGGCGCTGCTCCCCCGATCCGCCGAATCGGCCAGTTGGCCCCGGTCGACTGGGCAGGCTGCGGGGGCGCGCGGCGGGCGTGATCTTGTCGGTGCTCGGACGGGCTGCTATTCCCCGGAGCCAGCGGCCGAACCGCCACGTTTTCCCCATGCCACTTTCATCATGATGCATGCCCCGCTGCCTGCCGCTGCTGCCCCGATCGGTCGTCGCCCGATCTCGCGACTGCACGCACGATCGGCTGCCGCCGGGCTCGTGGTGTTGATCCTCGCCGTGGGGAGCGCCGCGGCACCGGGGGCGGAGGAGGGGCCGCTCGCGCCACTCGACACGTCGAGCCCGCGGGCCACGCTCGGTGCGTTCATCGCCACCGTCGATCGCCTCGCCGCCAACTTCAAGGAGTTGGGCCAGCCGACCCACCAGCGCCAGGGGATCCGCGCCGAAAATGGGCGGCTGATCCGCCAGGGTCTGTCGTGCCTCGATCTCACCGGGCTGCCCCCGTCGCTCGCCGACACGCAGGGCCGCGAGGCGGCGGTGCACCTCAAGGAAGTCCTCGATCGGATCCCCCTGCCGCCCCCGGAAGCGATTCCCGATGCGGCCCAGGTGAAGGGGGCGGGGCTCGACCGCTGGCGCTTGCCCGGCACCGAGATCCACCTGGTGCGCGTGGCCAGCGGCAATCGCGCTGGCGACTTCGTCTTCTCGACCGACACCGTGGCGCGGGCGGAGGAGTTTTTCAAGCGCGTCCGCCACCTCCCCTACCGGGCCGATGCGGGCAGCCCGGGGTTGTTCGATTCCTACGTGCAACTCGGCGGCTGGCTGATCCCCGAGCAGCTCATCAGCCGGCTGCCAGCATGGGCCCACGCCACGATCGGCGGCGAGACGGTGTGGCAGTGGCTGGCCACGCTCCTGGTGGCGCTCGTCGCGGCAGGGATGGTCGCCGGAGCGGCGCGCGTCCGGGCGCGCTGTGCGGGGGATGCCCTCGCCGCGATGGAGCGCCTCGTGTTCCCGGCGACGCTCGTGGCCGTGGGGACGGGGCTCGATTACCTCTGCACCGGGCAGATCCGCCTCACCGGCGACACCCTCGTGGCGGTCAAGGTGGTGACGCGGGCGGTGATGCTCGTCGGGGTGGTGATGGGGGTGCTCGATGCGGTGGGCTGGGCCACCGAGTGGTTCCTCGCGTGGCGCGGGCTGGGCAACGACACGATCGAGGGGCAGCTCGTGCGCCTGGCGAGCAACGTCGGTCGGTTCCTCCTCGTGGCCTGGATCCTCATCGCCGCCGCCGACTCCTTCGGCGTGCCGGTGACGCCGCTGGTGGCGGGGCTCGGGGCCGGCGGCCTGGCGATCGCGCTGGCCTCGCAGTACACGGTGGAAAACCTCATCGCCGGCCTGGTGATCTTCGCCGACAAGCCGGTGAAGATCGGCGACGAGTGCCAGTACGGGTCGGTCCGGGGGCGGGTGGAACGGATCGGCCTGCGCTCGACGCGCATCCGCGGCACCGACCGGACGGTGATCTCGATCCCCAACGCCGAGTTCGCCAAGTCGCAACTGGTGAACTACTCGGGCCGCGACCGGATCCCGCTGTCGATCACCCTCGCGCTGCCGACGGCCCCCGGCCCCGCCGCGGTGCGGCAGCGGCTGGAGGCGCTCCGCGAACTGGTGGCCGCACACCCCGGGCTCGACCCCGAGGCCTCGGCCGTGACCCTCGGCGATCCGTCGGGCGACACGGTCACGGTGGAGATCGCGACGGTGTGCCTCGGGGGCAGCGAGCGCGAGGCGCGCGTCAGCCGCGAACGGCTCCTCCTCGCCGCCCTCGAAGTGGTGGGGGGCGACGACGCCGGGCTGCGGCTTCGTGCGGCCTGATAGCGGTGCTGCCTGAAACCGGTGCCTTGGGCCGCTCGTCAGCCCGAGAGCGGCTTCAGCCCCGCCGTCAGCCCCGGATGAGGCGCACGCCGTTGGCCGCGGCTCCTGGGGTAGGCAGCGCGATGATCGGAATGCCGCCGACGATCGCTTCGGGGGTGCCGGAGAACCGGGCGAACGTGAACCGGTAGGTCCCGGCCGAGGTGTTGGCCGCGGTGATCCGGATGGGCCCGATCACGCTGCCCGGCGTCCCTGCGGAGCCGATCGACACGTCCGACGACACCGCGGCGAGCGAGCCGGCTGAAAACGCCCCGCTGACCGTACGCAGGGCGGGCAGCCCCGACGGCAGCGTGAGCCTGCCGCCGACGAACAGGTTCGACACCGTCTGGAGCGACGCCGCCGTGAGCGACAGGTTGCCCCCGGCGGAGATCGACGCGATCGACGTGGCGGTGGTCTCGATCGCGGGGTTGGCGCTGGCGACGCTCGAACCCACCGACACGTCGCCGACCTGCGGCGCACGGAGGGAGACGACTCCGGTCGCGCCCGCCGGCAGAGCCCACAGCGTCACCGGCCCGATCGAGGTCGGCGTGCGGAAGATGGCGTCGGTGGTGATCGCCCCGCGGATGAAGACCGAGGCGATCGACGGCGTGGTGGTCGTCCGCAGGGCCGGGCCACCCGTGACGATGAACTCGGCACCCTGCGTCGGGCCGGTGATCGACACCGCGCCGATCGCCGTCACCGCCTCGAAGACCGAGTCGCGGATCGCCAGGCCGCTGCCGGGCGTGGTGGGGGAGAGACCGCGGGCATGGACGATGGTCACGTTGCCGATGCTCCCGACGCGCG
>RFRL01000343.1 GCA_009924545.1 Planctomycetia bacterium
CTTCCTCCCCGCCGTACCGGGTGCCCCGTGATGCCGAGCGCCTCCCCCAGCGCCGGGTCGAACCTGCCGGGGCACCGGTATGTCGAGACCGGAAAGGCGGGCCGCATCGCCTGCCGCGTCCTGGCGTGGACGATCTGCATGGCGGCGATCCTCGGCGCCGGCACGACCGCGTTCCGGCTGGTGGAATGGCACGCCCGCGGCGAATTCCGTGCCCGCTTCGGCCGCCCGGGAGTGCCCGTGGTCGACGTGCGTGACGTCGTCGGCGTGGTGCGCCTGGCGGACGGTGCGGAGGTCGAGCAACCCTTCCGCACCGACCGCGACGGACTCGACGGGCTCCAGGTGCGGACCGTGAACTGGAAAGCGGTCCCGGCCGCTGCCGAGTGCCGCTGGCGCCTGGAGCTGGAGCCGACCGGGGGGGGGCCGCGGCGTGTGGTGCGCTCGGGACGCATCGATCCGCAGCGGGCGGGCGACTGGAGCTTCCTGGAGATCCCCTTCGCCCCCCTGCCCGACAGCAGCCGTGCGGCGCTGGTCCTGGTCGTCACCGGTCCGGCCGACGACCCTGGTGCCGCGATGGGGCTGCCCCTGTTCAGCCCGGTGGTGCCCCATCCCGAGGCGGTGGTCCGGCCGAGCGCCGGGGCCGCGGGCTGCCTCCACCTCATGCTCCTCCATCCGGAGGCCGCCCCATGAACCCTCCCTCCACGCCGCCGTTTCACGCGCTGCTGGCGACCGAACTGCGGGCGGCCATCCGCCACCCGTTCACCGCCTACGTGGCGGCGACGACCGCCGCGGCCGTGATCCTCTTCGCCCGGGCGCCGCGCCCGTTGGTGATCCCGCAGTTGTTCGCGGAGGACGGGCTGTGGACCTCGCTGCTCCACACGCGCGGCTTCTGGTACGCCGCCTTCCACGGGCGCCCGGAGAGCGACTACTGCATCCTCGGCAACATCCTCCTCCTCGAGGCGGGCCGCTGGTGGTGCGCGCTGTTCCACGGCGGCGACCCGCTGGAGCTCCCGCGGAGCTGCGCCTGGGTGTCGTACCTGTTCTACGGGGCCGTCTTCTCCCTCCCGGTGCTCCTCCTCCGCCGGCGGCTCCCGGCGGCACACCTGGCCGCCCTGTGGCTCCTGGCCTGCTTCATGCCGCTGGGGATCCACGATGCCAGCTATTCCGGTTTCGAGATCCTCGGCCGCATCTCCAACATCGGCTTCGCCTGCCTGTTCGCCGCCTTTCTCCTCGTCTGGTACCGGAACACCGCCACCCCGGCCCCGGCGGCGCTCGTGGCCATCGATGCCGGGCTCCTCCTCTGCGTGACCACCAACCCACTCGCCGCCGCGGTGCTCCCCGCCGCGGCATGGCCGGCGCTCCGCGACGTCCGCCGAGGAACGCGGTCGGTCGCTGCCGTGGCCCGCGATCCGGCCGTCGTCAGCCTCTTCGTGCTCGCCGCCGCGGGTGCGGGGTTGTGCGGTCTGCCCAACCCCTGGAAGATCCGCCCGCGCGAACCGATCCCGCCGCTGGAGGTGGCGACGGTGGTCGAACTGGGTGTGGCCCGCAACACGCTCTATCCCCTCCTGTGGCCCGTCTACCGGCATCTCTCCACCGGCGCCACGCTCGGCGCCCTGGCCGTCGTCGCGGCGGCGATCCATCGCTGGGGCCTGCCCCGCCACCGCGCGCTCTATCTCGGCGGGGCGGCGCTGTTGATGGCCACGGCGGCGGTGCTCGTGGTCTTCCGACCGGAGCTGGGGATCCATATCTGCGGCTACCGGGGCACGTTCCCCGACCGCTACTTTTACGGCCAGCATCTCGTCGGCCTGGCGCTGTTGGCCGCGTTCGCCGCCGACGTCGGCGAGCGGCTCCGGGAACGCGGGTGGCTCCGGCACCTGCCCGTCGCGGCGTTGGTGGCGCTGCTCGTCGCCGCGGTGGTCCACGAACCTCCCTGGCACCTCGCCCCCTCGCAGTGCCTGCGGCCGGAGGGGCGGCTGTTCTCCCTCCGGGCGGCCCGCGCCGTCGAGGAACTACGGTTCGTCGACCACCGCCTGCAGGCCGACCCCGCCGGCCGCTTCGTGTCGATCCCCAATCCGGAGGGCACTCCGAAGCGGATCGTGCTCCCGCGGGCGCCGCTGGAGCGCGCCCTCCGGGCCCGCGGCCTTGATCCGGCCCGACCTGGAGAAAACGCCGTGCTGCCCGCCCAGGCGCTCGAACCGCTCGCCCGGTGACCCCGGCCGCACTCGCCGTTGACGCCACGGGCACCCGCGCCTAGGGTCCCGCTCCCGCTGGACCACCCCAGGGACCGGCCATGCACCTCACCTCGACCCGCAGCCACCGCCGCCTCCGCTGGTGGGCCTGCCGCGGCATGGCGTGGTGTCTCTGCGCCGGGGCCCTCCTCTCCGCCACGTCGATCGCCTTCCGCGGCATCGACGGCCAGGCGCGGGCGGCCCTGGCCGACTGGCGGGCGCGGAAACGTTCGGACGACGGGGAACTGTTCGCCATCGTGCGCGACGCGCGCCCGCCGCTGCCGCTGACGGATGGCGTGATCGTCAAGCAGGAACTGCGCGCCGCCCACGACGGCCTGTGCGGGCTGCGGCTGGAGGCGGTCCGTTCCGACAGCGCCCCCGAGGGAGGCGCGGTCACCTGGCGGCTGGTGATGCTGGCGGCCGACGGTGGCACGCCGCACCTGCTCCGCAGTGGAACGCTCGACGCCGCCGCCGGAGCCGCCACCG
>RFRL01000344.1 GCA_009924545.1 Planctomycetia bacterium
GCGGTTCGGCCGATTCATCGGCACCGTCGATCCCGGATTGCGATTCAAGCTGCCGCTGGGCATCGACCAGGTGACGATCCTCCCGGTGAAGCGCCAGCTCAAGATGGAGTTCGGCTTCGCCTCGGCGGGCGCCTCCAATCCCGACCAGGTGTCGGCCGAGAAGGCGCAGGAGAGCGAGATGCTCACCGGCGATCTCAATGCCGCCCACGTCGAGTGGGTGGTGCAGTACGAGATCAGCGAACCGGAGCAGTACCTGTTCAACGCCCGCGAGCCCGGTCCCACCCTCCGCGACCTCTCCGAGAGCGTGATGCGCGAGGTCGTGGGGGACCGGACCGTCGATGAACTTCTCACCGTCGGCCGGCAGGGGGTGGAGAACGAGGCGATCGCCAAGCTCACGGCGCTGGTGCAGGAGCTCCATCTCGGCCTGCGCGTCCAGCAGGTGCAGCTCAAGGACGTGCTCCCGCCGACCGCCGTCCGCCGCAGCTTCGACGAGGTCAACCGCGCCCAGCAGGAGCGCGAGGAGATGATCAACCAGGCCAACGGCGAATACAACAAGGTCGTGCCCCGGGCCAGCGGTGAGGCGGCCCAGCGGATCAGTGCCGCCGAGGGCTACGCCATCCGCCGCGTCAACGAGGCGGAGGGGGACGTGGCCCGGTTCCGCCAACTGCTTGCCGAATACGAGAAGGCCCCCGACGTGACGCGGCAGCGGCTCTACCTCGAGGCCCTCTCCGAGGTCATCCCGCGCCTCGGCGGCAAGGTGATCCTCGACGAGGAAGCGCGGCAGTTCCTCCCGCTGCTCAACCTGCCCGCCCCGCTGCCGGTCGGTGCCCGCCCCGCGCCCGAGCCGGCGGCCGCACCGCGACCGGGCAGCACGCCTGCCGGGCGCACGATCCCCGTTCGCCCCCTGCGTGAACGCACCGACCCATGAGCCCCCTGCCGATCAACCATCCGTTCATCACCACCGCCCGCGCCGTGGCGCGTTGGATCGCGTCGCCACTGGGGGCGCTGTCGCTCGTGGCGGCCTGCGTGGGCGTGGCGGCGACCGCCTACACCGTCGACCAGACGGAGCAGGTGGTGATCACCCAGTTCGGGCGGCCGGTGGGCAGCGCGATCAACGCCCACGGCGGCCCCGACGGCGCCGGCCTGCACTTCAAGCTGCCCTTCATCCAGACGGCCCACCGGCTCGAAAAGCGGATCCTCGAGTGGGACGGTCCCCCCAGCGAGATGCCGACGCGCGACAAGTTGTACGTCGTCGTCGACACCTTCGCCCGGTGGCGGATCGCCGATCCGCTCAAATACCTGCAGAGTCTCCGCGACGAGCGCAGCGCCATCTCGCGCCTCGACGACATCATCGGCAGCGAGACGCGCAACGTCGTCGCCCGTCACGACCTCATCGAGATGGTGCGTTCCGACCGCGAACGGGTCGTGGCCCCGGAGGCGGTGATGCCGATCACCGGGGGCGGCCAGTCGGTGGCCCGCCTGCCGCCGATCCAGTTCGGCCGCCGCGAACTGGAACGGGAGATCCTCGCCGCCGCCTCCCCCAAGGTGACGCTGTGGGGGATCGAGCTGCTCGACGTGCGCGTGAAGCGCCTCAACTACCGCTCGGGGGTCATCGACAAGATCTACGACCGGATGATCTCCGAGCGTGAGCAGATCGCCGAGCGGTTCCGCTCGGAGGGGGCCGGCGAGGCGGCGAAGATCGCCGGGCGCAAGGAGAAGGACCTGCGGCAGATCGAGTCCGACGCCTACCGCAAGGAGCAGGAGATCATGGGCGAGGCCGACGCCGAGGCGTCGGGCATCTATGCCGCCGCCTACGCCTCCAGCCCACGCGCCGCCGAGTTCTACTCCTTCACGCGCACCCTCGAGACCTGGCGGCAGACCCTCGATGGCGACGCGACGCTCATCCTCACCACCGACAGCGAGCTGTTCCGGCTCCTGAAGCGGATCACGCCGCCGCCGGCCGGGTCCGTGGCGCCGGGTGCCGCGTCCGCCCCGACAGTGCCGTGATGCGGTCGGCCGTCGCCTACAATCGGGACCACCACCCGCGGAGAACCGGGGAGTCATCCATGCGTGGCAGCGCCTTCGTCCGACCATCGCTCGTCGCCCTGCCGGTCGTCGCTGGGCTGGTCTTGTGGCCGGCTGTCGTCGCCCCGGCGCAGCCCCCCACGCTCAAGTCGCGCCCCAAGCCCGCCCCGGCCGCTGACGTCAAGCGTCTCGATGCCCAGATGGAGAAGGTCCGCGAGGCGTTCCTCCGCGAGACCAACCAGCTCATCGAGTCGTACGAGGAGGTGGGCCAGTACGACCGGGCCCGGTTCCTCCTCGACGCCCTCCACAAACTCGATCCGGCCGACGAGTCGATCCGTGGCCGCCTCGACGCGCTCGCCGAGAAGATCCTCGAAACCTCCTCCTACGAGCTCGACATCGACCCCGGCAAGTCGTGGCAACCGGTGGGCCGCCTGGTGAAGGACCAGGCCTTCCGCGTGGCCGTGACGGGTGAAAGCCGATTCGTGATCACGGCGACCGCCGGGCCGGCGGGGCTCGCCGAGGGCAATCCCGCCGAGGACCTCGTGTCGGGGGTGCCGCTGGGTGCGGTGATGGGGGTGGTGGCGC
>RFRL01000345.1 GCA_009924545.1 Planctomycetia bacterium
GCCCGCCGATGCCGACACGGCCAAGCCCGCGCCGCCGATGCTCGCGGTGGAAGGGCTTTCCGTGCGCTTCGGCCGCCAGGCGGTGCTCCGCGACATCACCCTCTCGATCCCCGCCGGGGAGACGTTGGTGATCCTCGGCGAAAGTGGCTGCGGAAAGACCGTACTGCTGAAGTGCATGATCGGCCTCGTGCGCCCCGCCGCCGGCACGGTCCGCTTCGAGGGACAGTCGCTCGCCCGCCAGGGAGAACGGTCGCTGGCCCACCTGCGCACGCGCTACGGGTTCGTCTTCCAGGGGGCCGCCCTCTTCGACAGCTTGTCGATCGCCGACAACATCGCGTTTCCCCTCCGCGAGCACACCCGGCTCACCGCCACGGAAATCGGGGAGATCGTCGACGAACTGCTCGCCGAAGTCGGCCTGCCCGCGTCCGTCCGGCACAAGAAGCCGGTGGAACTCTCCGGCGGGATGCGGAAACGGGCCGGCCTCGCCCGGGCCCTCGCCCTCGATCCACCCCTGGTCCTCTACGACGAGCCCACCACCGGCCTCGATCCGATCATGAGCGACGTGATCAACGAACTGATCCTGCGCGTCAAAGAGCGTGGCCGCGTGACGAGCGTGGTCGTGACCCACGACATGCACACCGCCCGCAAGGTGGCCGACCGGATCGTGATGCTCCACCCCCTGTCGCGGTTGCCGCCCGACGCGCCGCAGATCGTCTTCACCGGCACGCCGGCCGATCTCGACCGCAGCCGCGACCCGCGGATCAGACAGTTCGTCGAAGGCCGGGCGGGCAACCGGCTCACGGATCTGCGTGACACCGCCCCGACCGGCGGCGGAGGTGCCGCATGAGCGACCGCACGATGCAGTTCCGGGTCGGGGTGATGGTGCTGGCCACGGCGATCATCGCCGGGATCCTCATCGTCCTGTTCGGCGACCTGCCGGCCCTGGTGCAGTCAACCTATCCGCTGCGGATGACTTTCAGCGACGCCCGCGGTGTCGCCCCAGGCACCCCCGTGCGCAAGAACGGGATCCTCGTCGGCCGGGTCGCCGACGTGGCCCTCGACGAGAAGGGGGGTGTGAGCGTGGTGGCCGACATCGACTCCCACGTGCCCATCTACCGCGACGAGGAGCCGCGGATCACAGGCTCCCTGCTCGGCGACGCCGAGATCGCCCTGGTGCCGGGGCGGGTGGTGCCGCCGCGCCAGCGCCTGGGGACCGACGAAGTCCTGGTCGGCGCCATGGCCCGCAATCCGTTCGACGTCTTCGCGTCGCTGGAGCCGAAACTCGGCGGCGCCCTCGACTCTCTCGTCTTGGCCAGCGAGTCGGTGACCAAGCTCTCCAACAACCTCGACCGCATGTTCCTCGGCGAGGACGACCGCTTCGAGACGCTGGTGCGGAAGACGGAGGCCGCGCTCGATTCGTTCTCGGTGGCCATGAACAACATCAACGCGGTGGTGGGGGATCCGCAGTCACGGGAGCGGATCGCCGACACACTCGAGGCCCTGCCCGAGGTGATCGCCGACCTCCGCGCCACCGTCAAGGGCATCGGCACGACGGTGGAATCGGCCGACCGCAACCTGCGCAACATCGAGGGCCTCACCAAGCCGCTGGGCGAGCGCGGATCGGCGATGGTCGCCCAGATCGACCGCACGATCGGCCGGCTCGACGAGGTGCTGCAGCAGGCCGCCGGGTTCACCAAGGCCCTGGCGCAGTCCGACGGCACGCTCGGCCGGCTCGTCCGCGACCCGAAAGTCTACGAGGATCTCGCCCAGGCCGCGTCCAACGTCAACCACCTCACCCGGGAACTGCGCCCGATCGTCGACGACGTCCGCGTGTTCACCGACAAGATCGCCCGGCACCCCGAGCAGCTCGGCGTGCGCGGCGCCCTCGACCGGCGCGTCGGCGTGAAGTGAGCCCGGCCCCAGATCGCCACCGGCGACACGGATCGCGACCGGCGAAGCCGTGCCGGCACCGCTCACTTGACCACGGGTGCCGACACGTCGGGTTCGAGCACGCGGAGGTACTCGGCGATGAACTCGCCGTACCGCGCCCGGACCACCGGCGGGAGGAGCTTGTACCCCGGCAGCCGTCCGCGGCAGTTGCCCGCCCCGCAGCGGCATGTCGTGCCCTGGTGCTCGATGACGTACTCGAACGTCTCGTAGTCGATCGACAATTTCTCGCCGGCGGCGATCGCCCGCAGCGCCCGCATCTCGATCTCGCGCACCCCGGTGCGGATGATGAGGCCGCAGTTGGGCTCGCACGAGTGGCTGCACAGCACCAAGGGCCCCTCGGGCCGCACGTGGGTGCCGACGTCCACCTGGATCGTGTCGGGGCCCCGCGCGGGAACCTGCTGACCCCAGGCCCGGAGGATCGTCTCCCCGGCCGCGATCGCCCGCGAGGCGCGCAAGCCCCGGCCGCCGAGGCCGACGTGCACGGTCACCGGATCGGGGTTGGCGGCCGAACCCTCCCCCTGGGGCAGGCCGGCGAGTCTGTCGAGGGAGGTGGGGCGGAGGCGACCGGCGTACCGGGACTCGAGCCAGGTGACCGCCTGGTCGATGGTGTCGGCCTGGAGGAGCAC
>RFRL01000346.1 GCA_009924545.1 Planctomycetia bacterium
TCCGATAGACCAGCCCTGTGCGGTCGCTGAGGCGTAGCCGAAGCGGCCGCACAGGGCCGCCAGGCCTCGGGAGCCGGGGGGCGATACCCGAGTGCACTGTGCGGTCGGACGGTGTTGTAGTGCCGCCGCCATCGCTCGATGAGCACCTTCGCCTCGAAGAGCGTGTCGAAGACCTCCCGCTCCAGTAGTTCGTCCCGTAGCTTGCCGTTGAAGCTCTCGACGTAGCCGTTTTCCCAGGGCGACCCGGGCTCGATGTACAGCGTCTTCACGCCGACGCGTCCGAGCCACTCCCGGACTCGCTTCGCCGTGAACTCGCTTCCGTTGTCGCTCCGGATGTGCTCCGGGACGCCGCGACGCACGAAGAGGTCGCTGAGTCGCTCGAGTACGTCCTCGCTCGTGAGCTTCCGAGCGACGTCGATGGCAAGACACTCCCGGGAGTACTCGTCCACGATCGTCAGCATCCGGAAGGCACGGCCCTCTGAGGTGCGGTCCATCACGAGGCAATAGCTCCACACATGATCGCGGTGCGTCGGCCGCAGGCGAACACACGAGCCATCGTTGAGCCACAGCCGCCTTCGCTTGGGCTGCTTTTTCGGCACCTTCAGCCCTTCCTCCTTCCAGATCCGCTCGACCCGTTTGTGGTTCACGAAGCATCCTTCCAAGTGCAAAAGGCCCATAACTCGGCGGTATCCGTAGCGGCCGTAGTCGCACGCCAGGGTCACGATCCGATGCACCAGTGGCGGCTCATCGGCTGCCACGTGCGGAATCCGCCGCTGTGTGTTCCGGGCTTGCCCGAGGACTGCACAGGCCCGGCGCTCGCTGACGCGGTCGCGGCCGAGAGCACCCCGAACGTGCTCTACCGCAAGGCGTCGCTTCGCCGGGCTCAGAAGTTTCCCGAAGCGGCCTCCCGAAGGATCGCCTTATCCAGCTCGGCGTCCGCCAGAAGCCGCTTCAGCCTGGCGTTCTCCTTCTCGAGGTCCTTCAGACGCTTTGCCTGGTCCATCCGAAGGCCGCCGTACTTCTTCTTCCAGCGATAGTAGGTCTGCTCCGTGACGCCGATCTTCTTGGCTGCCTCGGGCACGGTCTTGCCCCGCGACAGCTCCAACTCCGCCTCACGCAGCTTGAGAATGATCTGATCCGCCTGCTCGCGCTTTCCACGTGGCATCGATTGCCCTCCCAGGGGTTCGTCCGCTCAGGATTCTCGCTCCTGAGATGGACCCGTTTAAGGGGGGCAGGTCAGATTTCGGCGGCGCAAAAAACGGCGCATTTGTGGCGCAAAAGGCGGCGCAGCAGCCGTTCGCAGTGCTTCGCACTGCATCGCACGAACCGCACGAATCGACCAGGAAAACAGGCGATTTCGCTTTGTTTCCCGCGGTTTACGAAAAACGCAAGGTGGGCGACGAGGGACTCGAACCCCCAACCCCCTCGGTGTAAACGAGGTGCTCTGACCAATTGAGCTAGTCGCCCGGTGCGGCGTGCCCTCGGGCACGCCATGCCACGCTGAAGCATAGTCAATTCCCACCGAGCATTCGCCGCGAGTTGTCGCAACGGGGGTGTTTTGCGGCACGGCACGCGGATGTCCCGCACGCCGGACTCGGCCTGTTTCGTGACGGACCTGGGCCACCGCGGGCTGCTACAATCGAGGCCGCGGGGAGATCATGTATGGGCGATGTGGCAAGCTCGGGGCGGAATGACGAAGCCGATCGCTGGCTGCGGGCGTGGCGCGGCGCAGGGCCGGCGCTCGAGCGGGTGCGGCGGGCCGAACTGCGGGCGCTCGACGGACGGCGGGCGATCGCGCTCCTCACGGGGCCCGCCGACTACCGAAAAGAGCCGCGCACGGCTCGGCCGTCTTCAGGGCTCGTCGAACAGCAACGCTGGTTCATGAAGGCGCGCCACGGTGCTTGAGGTCTACCGGGCCGCGGCTGATTTGCAGCGCCGGTTCGAAGGACGCGGGTGGCGCTTCTGTCTCATCGGTGGCCTCGCGTTGCAACGCTGGGGCGAACCCCGTGAGACGATTGACGTGGACGTCACGCTCCTCACCGGCTTCGGCCACGAGGAAACCTACGTCCGCGAGATCCTCGGCTGGTACGAGCCGCGGGTGGAGGACGCCCGCGAGTTCGCGCTCGAGCACCGGGTCCTTCTCGTCCAGGCCGACTCCGGGGTCGGCATCGACATCGCTCTCGGGGGCATGCCGTTCGAGGAGGCGGCGGTCACGCGGGCGACGCCCTACGAATATGCCGAGGGGATCACCCTCCGCACCGTGTCGGCAGAGGATCTGATCGTCATGAAGGCGTTCGCCGCGCGGCCGAAGGACTGGGTTGACATCGAAGGGGTCATCATCCGCCAGGGGAACCGTCTGGATTGGAGCCTCATCGAGTCGCAGCTCCGACCGCTCGTCGAACTCAAGGAGGAGCCGGAGATCCTCGAGCGGCTTTCTCGACTTCGATCCGCATGAGCATCGCCGCCGGCCGTCGCGTTTGCCGCTTCGTCGCAGCGTTCCGGCCACACTGAAATCCGCGACCCGCTATCATTC
>RFRL01000347.1 GCA_009924545.1 Planctomycetia bacterium
GGGGCCGCAGAAGGAAGTGGGGCCGCAGAAGGAAGTGGGGCCGCAGAAGGAGCAGTGGCCGGAACGACGGCCGAGGCAGGAGCGGGAACCGGAGCAGCGGCCGGAGCCGGAACCGGGGGCGACAGCCGGGTCACCACGATGTCGCCACCGCTGCGTGCCCGGGCGGCGGCGGCCTCCTCGGCGAGGGTCGCCAGCGACTGGGAGAGATCGCGGTAGTCGCCATCCCCCTCGCCGCCGGTGCGCTCGATCGAACCGAGGATCACGCGCACCGTGTCGACGAACGACAACAGGGCGCCGGTCACCCGGTCGTCGAGGTCGATCGAACCGTCACGCAGCTTGCCGAGGAGGTTTTCGCCGCTGTGGGCGATGGCACCGAGTTTGACGAAGCCGAGGAAACCGCAGATCCCCTTGATGTTGTGGACGGTGCGGAAGATGCTCGACAGGCGCTGCGCGTCGCGCGGGTTCTCCTCGAGGGCCACCAGATCGCGGTCGAGCTGGTCGAGGCTCTCCGACGACTCGATGAGGAACTCCTTCAGCAGCTCGTCGTCGACGCTCATCGCTGCCTCGTGCCGCCAACCGCCGTCCCACCGCGTCCCCTTCCGATCCGCCCCTCTGGAATATAGCCCGCAATCCTCCCCGCCGCGGGCCGCCGGCGCGGCCACCGGCGGAGCCGGGAAATCCCCGCCGCCGCCACCGGCAGCATCGTTGCCACCCCACCGGCCGCGCCGTATCGTCCGCATCGGTGCCCGCCGCAGCCCCGCGCCGGGCGGTACCATACGGACCTCGTCGCCGATGCTTTCCCTCTTCCCCCACGGTGCCGCCATGACCCGTCGCTTGTCCGCGTTGCCTGTCGCTGCCCTGCTGGTGGTGTTCACGGGGAGTGCGGTGGTGCCCCCGCGGTCGAGCCGCGCCGAGGAGGGTGCCGACCTCCTCCCCACGGTGGGCTCGATCGAGCGGCTCGATCCGCGCTGCGATGCCCTCGTGCCCCAGGGGGCGGTGATCGAGGTGCTGGCCAGTGGGTTCGCCTGGGCGGAGGGCCCGGTGTGGGTCCGGGCCGAGGGGCACCTGCTGTTCTCCGACATCCCCCACAACCGCGTCCACAAGTGGAAGCCGGGGGAGGGACTCAGCGTGTTCCTGGAGCCGGCCGGCTTCACCGGACCGGCGGCCTACGGCAACGAGCGCGGCAGCAACGGCCTCTCCCTCGATCGCGAGGGGCGGCTCATCTCCTGCGAGCACGGCGACCGCCGCGTCAGCCGCCTCGAACCGGCCGGTGGCAAGCGCACGCTCGCCGACGCGTGGCACGGGAAGCGCTTCAACAGCCCCAACGACGTCGCCGTCCACTCTTCCGGCGCGATCTACTTCACCGATCCCCCCTACGGCCTGCCGGGCGGGTTCGACGACCCGCGCCGCGAACAGGACCACTGCGGCGTCTACCGCATCGGCACCGACGGCACGGTGACGCTCCTGTGCGACACGATGACGCGGCCCAACGGCATCGCCTTCTCCCCCGACGAGAAGAAGCTCTATGTGGCCCAGTCCGATCCGGCGGCGCCGATCTGGAAGGTGTTCAACGTCCAGGCCGACGGCACGCTCGACGCCGGACGGACGTTCTTCGACGGCACGCGGCTGTTCCGCGAACGGAAGAAGGGGCTGCCGGACGGCCTCAAGGTGGACACCGCCGGCAACCTCTTCGCCACCGGGCCGGGCGGGGTGCTGATCATCGCCCCCGACGGCACCCACCTGGGCACGCTCCTCACCGGCCAGGCCACCGCCAACTGCGGCTTCGGCGACGACGGCGCCACGCTCTACATGACCGCCGACTCGCTGTTGTGCCGCGTGAAGCTTTCCACCCGCGGCCCGCTGCCGGGCCCCTGAGGCCGGGCGGCTTCCTCGGATCAGTGGCGTAGCCACCGAGCCAGTGGCGTAGCCACCAAGCCAGTGGCGTAGCCACCGAGCCAGTGGCGTAGCCACCAAGTCAGTCGCGTAGCCACCAAGCCAGTGGCGTAGCCACCAAGCCAGTCGCGTAGCCACCAAGCCAGTCGCGTAGCCACCAACAAATCAGTGCCGCGGCCACTCGAAGAGGCGCACGCGGTTGCCGTCGGGATCGCCGACGATGACCTCGCGGAACCCTTCGGCATGGGCCTGCGCCGGCGGGGCCACGGTGCCGGCCGCCGCCAGACGCCGCAGGGCGGCGTCGAGATCGTCCACCTCGAAGCCCAGGCTCCACCGGCCACTGGGCCCCGACGTTTCCTCCCGCGCCAAAAGCGCCAGCCGGGTCGATCCGGCCGCGATCAGGGCATAGCCCTCGTCCACCACGCGCACGAGCACCCGTAGGCCAAGCGCGCTACGGTACCAGGCGACCATCTCCCTCCACCGGCTGGTGCGCAACTCGACGCTGTACAGGGCGATCGGTGGTTCGGGGGTGGTGGGCATGGCGGGGCTCGTCACGGCGTAGCGATACGGGTTCTAGCACACGTCGTGTGGCACCTCATGGAAGGGAATCCCCCGGTGTTTCTCCCGACCCG
>RFRL01000348.1 GCA_009924545.1 Planctomycetia bacterium
CGGCGGCGCGTCTCGGCCTCGGGGAGCTTCACGACCTCCGCCCGGCCGATGTCCATGCAGAGGCATTCGACCCCCGCGCGGTTGTCCACCCAGATCCGGCTCCAGACGATCTCGCCCGGCTTGCTCACGCCGGCCAGCGTGCTGCCGCCGAGCCGGAAGTACATCGGCGGCTGCCGCCAGCCGTGGGCGCCCTTCCAGCCCCCGGTGAAATGGGCGGGCGGTGCGCCCCCCGAGATCTCGAACACCCACACCCACTGGTCGGTGGACCGGGACTGGTCCCAGTCGCCCCAGCGGACGTCGTGGAGGGTGTTTTCCGTCGGCTCGCCGAGCGCCTCGTGGACGCGCTGCGTGAGGAGGCCGTCGAGGCCGGCGCACTCGTCGACCTCGTTGAAGTGGGTCAGCGGCCGGCCCTTGTGGATGACGCGTGACGAGCCCTCGGCGGTCACCGGCGGCCGCTTCGAGTCGTTGAGCATCCCCTCCACCAGGTCGCTGGCCGGCAGCAGGTCCTTGAGCCCCTGCTGGTACTGGATGCCGATCAGGTCGCAGCCGAAGCGGTCGGCGAGGCGCACCGCGGCGATGTACATCCGGCACTGCCACAGGACCTGCGCCCGGGTCAGTTCGGTGGCCTCGTCCTTGCCGAACGCGAAGGTCATGCCCGCCTTCTCCAGCCAGCGGAGCACCTCCTTCCCCTCGGCCTCGCTGACGCGCGTGGTCTCGTGGTACAGGGCGCTTTGGCTGAGCCGCTCCTTGAACACGCCGGTGGCGTGGAGGAGCCGGTCGGGGATGATGGCGTTGAACATCCCCATGCAGCCCTCGTCGAAGACCCCCATCAGCGCCTTGCGGTGGATGAGGGTGGCGGCGACCTGCCGGCCGACCTGGTCGAGCTTCGGCGGGATCCGCACCGCGCCGACGGGCACCACGTGGCTGGTGTCGTGATGGACGCGACCGTGGTCGAGCCAGGCCTGGAGGTGGCGGGCGAAGCTCGGGCTGGAGAAGTCGTCTGCCCACAGCGTGGCATAGGGGACGCCCGCCTTGGTGAGGGAGCCGTTGAGGTTGAGCATCCCCACCAGGCCCGGCCACTGGCCCGACCAGTTGGCCACGGTGAGGATCGGGCCGGAGTGGGTGGTGAGCCCGGGGAGGACGTGGTTGGAGTACTGCCACACCGCCTCCGCCACCACCAGCGGCGCCTCCGGATCGATGCCCGCGAAGGCGTCGAGGCCCTCGCGCGCGCTGCCGATGAAGCCGTGGCCACGGGTTTTGGAGACGGCATGGCCGCGGACGAGCTTCCGGCCGGCCCGCGCCAGTGCCGTGGCCAAGGCCGTCTCCATGTCGCGCTGCGCCGGCCAGCAGGTGCGGTTGGCTTCCTCGCGCAGGTCGCCGCTGGCCACGAGGACCACGTCGGCTCGGCTGGAACGGACGGCTGCACCGCGCTGCTTCGTCACCATGTGAACCCCCTCGGGTTGCGACCCGTCATCCCGTGCCCGCCGACCCGCGGCCGGCGAGCCGCCGTTCGGCGGCTGTGTGGTGGACGTTGGAATCGGGCCCCGCGGCGAAACTATACTCGCCCCCGCTCCGGGCCGGGGCGGCGACCGGTTCGCCCCCGGGGCAACCCTGCGGAGGTTCCCATCCATGCGTCGTAGCTCCCGCTTCTCCACCGGGCTGGCGATCCTCTGTGGCCTGCCGGCCTGTGGGCTCGTGCTCGCCGTGCCGGCCAGCGCCCAGGAACCGGCCGCGGCGACTGCCGCTCCGGCGTCGCCCGCCCCCAACCTGCCCGCCTTCACGCGGTGGATCATCGCCGCCGACTACACCCGAGACGGGGCCCAGTTGCTCACCGCCGGCGGGGAGAGCCTGCTCTACCGTCCCGGCGACGTCGTGGTGTGGAATCCGGCCGACGGCAACCGGATCGGCGACCTCGCCGGACATCCCACGGCGGTGTGGGCGGTGAAGGCCTCGAAGGACGGCAAGCTCGCCGCCACCGCCGGGTACGACGGCCTTGTCAAGCTCTGGGATCTGCCGGCGCGCACGCTCAAGGCCGACCTCAAGAAGCACAAGGGGTGGGTCCGGTCGCTCGATTTCTCCCCTGACGGCAGCCGGCTGGCCACCGGGGGCGAGGACGGGAGCGTCGTCGTGTGGGACACGGCGGCGGGCACCGAGGTCCGGGCGATCACCGCGCATGCCGCGGCCGCCACCTGCCTGGCCTTCGCGCCGGACGGGGCCACGCTCGCCACGGGCGGCGGTGACAAGGTCGTCAAGCTGTGGAACGCCGCCGACGGGGCGGAGAAGGCCAAGCTCGAGGGACACGGCGACGCGCTGTGGACCCTCGCCTGGTCCCCCGACGGGGCGAAGCTCGTCAGCGGCGGCGCCGACCGCGTGGTGAAGATGTGGAACACCGCCGACAACAAAGAGCTCGGCACGCTCGCCGGCCACAAGGACTGGGTGACGAGCGTCGCCTTCAGCCCCGACGGCA
>RFRL01000349.1 GCA_009924545.1 Planctomycetia bacterium
TCGTCGATCCGCCCACCGCGCGGAAGCGGGGCTGACGGGCAGGCTTTGCCCGGGGCGGAATCCCGGATCCGGCGCGTCCGGTTCCGGGCGCGGCTGCCGCCTGAGTGGGTGGAGGATCACTCACCCCAGCCCACCTGCTCCGGGAGAAAACCCATGGCCGAGCCAGTCATGCCCGCCGCGATGATCTCGTGGATGAACGCCCGGAATTGGGGCTGGCACCACCTCGAATGGCACACGGTTCGGCAGTGGGATCGTCTTTCGCCGAGCGACCAGCGGTGGGCCACGTCGCAGGGTTGGAAGCGGGCAGCGCGGCAGGAGGGGGAACCGGGCAACGGCCTCGAGTTCCTCGTCATGCACCGGGCCATGCTCGAACTGGTGCGAGAGCGTTTTCCCACCGCCTCGGCCCTGCTCGCCGGATGGGGGCAGGTGCCCCTCGATCCCGATGATGCCCAGGACCCGGTCCCCCCCGGCAATCCCCGCCCCTTCTCGCCAACCATGAAACGGGACGTCGATCGCGTGCACGACGACGCGTTTCTCCGCACCCTTGCCGACGACGACGCCTTCGGCCGGCTCGTCCAGTCGGGGGTCCACAACTACCTCCACAACCGGTTCTCGGTGGCCGGCGATCCGTACGACCTCGGCGATCCCCAGGTCAACCTCGGCAACCAACGGTTTTGGCGCCTCCACGGCTGGCTGGATGGCCGCTGGTCGGCCTACCGCGCGGCCCAGGGCCTGCCCGCGGAGGATGCCACGCTCCGCGCGGCGATCGATGCCGAGAAGGCGCACCTCGGCATGCACCACATGCACGGCATGGTCGCCGCCGGTGGCCGAGCGGCGCGGGCCGCAGGAGGCGAGGCTGCCGCCATGCGGCGTGTGGCCGTGCCGTTCTCGATCGGCCATCCGTTCGCCGACACGGTGCAGCGGCGGTTCATGGCCGCGACGGCGGCAGGCAAGAGCCCGGGCTCCGTCGCGGAGTTGCAGGAGTGGCTGCAGATCGCAGCGGAGCTCGAGTGGTTCACGCTGCCGCCATACCTCAACGCGATGTGGTCGATCCGCGACGAGCATGCCCATCAGAAGATCCACGACATCATCTTCGATATCGCCATCCAGGAGATGCTCCACCTGGCGATCGTGTGCAATCTCCTCGTGGCGATCGGCGGGCGTCCGCGGTTGGCGGAGCAGGACCGCTTTCCCAAGTATCCCGAATTCCCGCCGGGAATCGATCTCGACCGTAAGGTGACGCTCCAGCCCCTGTCGATGGAAGCGATCCGCCTGTTCATGAAGATCGAGCACCCGTCCCATACCCCGATCGTGATCGCCGAACGGTCGGCCGTGCCGCGCGCGGCCACGATCGGCGAGTTTTACGCGCGACTCATCGAGGGTTTCCGCACCGTCAAGCCGGCGATGAGCACGACGGGGCAGGTGACGACCGGCTGGTTTCCCCAGTTGGAAGTCTTCGCCGACGTTGATGCGGCCGTGAAGGCCCTGGAGTTGGTCGTGGAGCAGGGGGAAGGGTCGACCGCATCGGCGGCATCCGCGCCCGGATCGGGTGAGCTAGCCCACTACTACCGCTTCCAGCAGATCGTCGACGGCATGGAGTTCACGCAGCAGCCGGACGGCACCTTCAAGAAGGATCCCTCGAAGCCACTGCCGTTTCCGCCGGCGGCCGACCTGTTCGATACGCGCGTGGCTCCCGATCCCGATCTTGAGCCACGCTATCCCGGGTCGGACAAGGTCCGCGCCTTCGACGTGCTCTACACGCACATGATCGCCGACCTCGAGCGGGTCTGGGCTGCCGGGACCACCGATCCGGATGCCGAACTCGACCGGGCGATCCGCCGGATGAAAGCACTCTCCCGGGCTGCCGCCGCCGTGATGGCTCTCCCCGCCCCCGATGGCCAGGGGGTACTCGGGCCGCGTTTCGCCTTCGCCCGTGAGAACGCGGCGCCCGGCGGCGCGGTGGCGCCGGCCGCGCTCGCCCGGCTCTCCCGTGCCAGTGACTGGCGCGCCATCGACTCGGGCGCTGCTCCGGCGGGCTGGCATGCCTGGGCCGACCGCCGGCCGCCGGGCAAGGCACGGCTGGTGGTGGCGGGGGAGGTGACCGTGGCCAATCCGGGGGTGATCGCGTTTCTCCACGAGCGGGTGCCGCAGGGATTCAATGCGCGGATCCTGCAACTCGAGTTGTCCTTCTGGCAGCGGCCCGGGGTCTGGACGCAGGCAGTCACGACCCGGTCGGTGGCTCTCGTGACGTCGGGAACTGACTACGACGGCGTGGAGATCCACTCCGGGAGTGCCGTGGTGGCGACCATGCCCGTCGAGCCGCTGGTGTGACGGGGGCCCGGTGAGGCGGATCACCCCATATCCCGTTGCGCCGGCGGGAGAGACCCGAAGGTGGCTGGAAAACCGCGCCCCGGTGGTCTGGGAGGGGCTAGGCGGGCGCGCGGCGGGCATGATCTTGTGGG
>RFRL01000350.1 GCA_009924545.1 Planctomycetia bacterium
CAGCGAGGCCCCCGCTTGCGGGCCGATGCAGTCCATGATGCGACCAATCCTCAGCAGAATCGGCTCCCATGTCACCACAGCAGGCAACGACGGGTCCGGTGCGTTCAGTCGGTCGGCGGCCTCCCAGTCAGGCAGCTCGACCACGTCATCAAGGAGCAGCCTCTCTTTCAGCCGTTCCATGCTTGCCTCACGCGGTGTATTGAAGGTAGATGTCGCCATCGGAGCCGCCGCTGGGCGCCGCTGTCCCAGAGGTGATCGTGTACGAGGTGCCAGCGGGGCCCGTCGCTCCTGTCGCCCCGGTCGCCCCTGCACTTCCGGCGTTGCCAGCTGCTCCCTGCGGACCAACGTCGCCGCGAGGGCCGGTAGGGCCCGTGATCGACTGACCCGCCGCGCCTGCCGCTCCGGTCGGCCCAGTGATCGATTGGCCGTTGGCCCCAGCCAATCCGCGTTCTCCGGTTGGGCCAAGCTCCCCCGTCGGCCCGCGCTCACCCTGGATGCCTTGGATTCCTTGAATGCCCTGCGCTCCGGCCGCGCCGCTCACGCCCGTCGGACCCCGTTCGCCCGTGGGGCCAACAACGCCTTGCTGTCCCTGGGCTCCGGCGGCGCCGCTTTCGCCCGCGGGCCCGGTGGGTCCGCGCTCACCAGTCGGGCCCACGCTGCCGGCACCGCCGCCACCGCTGCCGGCTGGCCCGGTCGGGCCGCGGAGCACGACGCCAGCAGGCCACGCCCCCGAGCCCTTCGGCCCGAACAGCACGACGTTTGTGCTGTCGAGGTACATATCACCATCGCCGCCCACGTTCGCCGTCGGCGAGCCGTTGCCGCGGTAAAACCGCACCCCGGCGGCACCGCTGGAACCGCGGGGACCGGTGGCCCCGGTGATCGACTGACCGGCCGCACCGGCGGCGCCGGCCTGCCCTGTCGCGCCGCGCTCGCCCGTCGGCCCTGCCGGCCCGCTCTGGAGCTGGAGCGGCGAGCCCCAGGAGTTGCTCGTTCGCGGCCCGTAGAGGCGGCCGTTGGTGGTGTCGAGCCACCAGTCGCCGGAGATCCCCACCGCGAGCGACGGAGCGCCGGGTCCGGAGTACCACGTTGCGCCGTCGCGGCCTGCGGGGCCTTGCGGCCCGGGAGTGCCGAGCGCCGGCTGCCAAACGCCGGTCGCGCCCGAACCGACGAACGTCAGCACCGCACCGAGCGCCGGGCCCGTCGGCGAGATGGCCCGACCCTGGAGCTGGGTCGCGTTGCCGCTCGTCGTGGTCGTGGTGGAGTAGTAGGGCATCAGGCACCCCCCAGTTCACCGTTGGCATTGCCGGAGCCAGCCACGCTGCCGCGCGCCGCGTTGCTCCAGGAGCCCCACGCACCGGTCCATGCGCTGCCGCAGAGCGTGCCTCGGTAGCGGACGCGGGCCCGATACCAAACGTCGCCCGGCGCGTTGGTGTAGTTGATCGCCGTCCCGATAGGCACCTCGTACCATTCAGAAAACGCCGCCCAATTGCCGTCCGGTCCGTTGCTGCCACCGTAGGAGTACTGCGACTCGGCGTCGTAGCCGGTGATCACGTAGAGGTCGGCGGTTGCCCCAGGCGGCGACTGGATCGCCAGATCGCCGCCGACGGTGATCGTCGCCGTCGGGGGCGACGGCTGACTGGCGCGGCGCGCAAACGACCATTCGCTCCACGGCGTCGCGAGGTTTCCAGCAAGCAGGGCACGCACGCGAACGAAGTACCAAAGGCTGTCAGACATCGACTCGATGCTGCCGAAGATTGTCCGCGGACTCGACACGTCCTCGAGCGTGACCGGCGCTCCGGGCTGGTTGCTGATCGGGCTTGTCGACCACTGGAGGTCGTACTGGATGGCGCCGGCGTAGGCGGGCCACGACGCACTCAGCCCGCCGCAGCGCGAAATCGTCGGCGCCGCCATCGGCTCTGGAGTCGCGGCGGGGATCCGCAAGCCCAACGCCCCTCTCATGCGAGGTCTCCCGCGAGGAGCCACTCGTTGGTGTCGATCTTGACCAGGCTGGCGGCGCTGTTGACCGCGCGGAGCGTGGTGCCGATTCCCTGCACGGTCACCCCAGTGGCGCCGGTGATCGAAACCGACCCCGGGCCGCGGCGGGCCAGGTCGACGTGGGTGGTGAGCGCGAACGCCACGTTGCTGTCAAGCGGCACCGTGATCGCCGCGGCGGTGCCGCTGGCACCGCTGCAGACCACGATTTTGCCAGCGTCGGTCAGGACCAGCGTGTAGCTGCCGGTGATCAGCCGCTTCCCCTGGGCGTCGGAGAACGACCCGACGGGACCGGTGGGCCCGCGCTCGCCGGAGGTTCCGGTCGGACCTCCGGCAGGGCCCGTCGGTCCAAGCAGCCCCACGCCCACGGCGCCGCGCTCGCCAGTGGGCCCGCGCTCGCCGGTCGGGCCGCGCTGACCGGTCGGCCCGCCGGCGGGCC
>RFRL01000036.1 GCA_009924545.1 Planctomycetia bacterium
GGCGTGACGCCGCCCACCATCCGGGTGCCGTATTCGAGGCAGCCCCGGGTGTGGAACTCACCGACGCGGCCGGTGATGCCCTGGCAGATGACGCGGGTGTCGCGGTTGACGAGGATGCTCATGGGATGATTGGCCAGGTGCGGCGGTTGGGGAAGCCTCAGGCCTGACTGGCGGCGACCACTTTCTTCGCCGCGTCAGTGAGGCCGGTGGCGGAGATGATGGTGGTGCCGCTCCCAGCGAGGATCCGCCGCCCCTCCTCCACCTCCGTGCCCTCGAGACGGACCACGAGCGGCACCTTGAAGCCGACCGTGCGCGAGGCCTCGACGAGGGCATTGGCGATCGTCGTGCAGCGCATGATGCCGCCGAAGATGTTGACCAGCACCGCCTTGACGTGGGGGTCTGAAAGGATGATGCGGAAGGCCTCGGTGACCGCCTTGACGTCGGCGCCACCGCCGACGTCGAGGAAGTTGGCGGGGGCACCGCCATGCAGCTTCACCAGATCCATCGTGCTCATCGCCAGGCCGGCGCCGTTGACCAGGCAGCCGATCGTGCCGGAGAGCTTGACATAGGAGAGCCCGGCGGCGGCCGCGCGGATCTCGGCCGGCTCCTCCTCTGCCTCGTCACGCAGCGCGGCGACGTCCTTGTGACGGAAGAGGGCGTTGTCGTCGAACGTCATCTTGGCGTCGAGCGCCACCAGGCCCCCTTCCTCGGTCAGGACCAGGGGGTTGATCTCGAGCAGCGACGCATCGAGGTGGACGAAGGCCCGGGTGAGGCTCGCGAAGAACTGCTCGGCCGACCGCCACGACGCGGTGGGCAGCCCCAGCTTCGAGGCGAGGAGCCGCGCCTGGTAACCACCCAGGCCGCGATCGGGATCGAAGGGTTCGGAGAGGATCAGCTCCGGGGTCTTGGCCGCCACCTCCTCGATGTCCACGCCACCGGCGGTGCTGGCGATGAGCACCGGGGAGCCGGCGCGGCGATCGACCAGCACCGCGCAGTACAGCTCACGGGCGATCCGGCAGCCGCTCTCCACGAACACCTGGCGGACGACCTGCCCGTCCGCACCGGTCTGCACCGTGACGAGCGTCTGCCCGAGGAGGCCACGCGCGATGCGCGCGGCGTCGTCGGCGGAGCGGGCCAATTCCACGCCGCGCTGCGTGCCCCCCTTCACCATCCCCTTGCCGCGACCGCCGGCATGGATCTGCGCCTTGACGGCACACACCGGCGTGCCGAGAGCGGTGAAGGCGCTCGCCGCCTCCTCGGGGGTGCGGGCGACACGGCCGGCCAGCACCGGCACGCCGGCGGCCCGGAGGAGGTCCTTCGCCTGGTACTCGTGGATCTTCATGGCCAGCCTGTGGAGGGGCGGAACGGGGCCCCAATATGGCAGGAACCGCGGGCGGTTTCCAACCGGTCGGGTGGCGCCGGTGGGCCGCGGCGAGGATCACTGGAAACGCGGTTTGTGGCGGCGGTTTTCACGCCGCCGACCGGGCCAAGTGCCGATCGACCAGGGCCATGTCGCAGCCAGCGGCCGCCAGGTCGCGCCGCACGACCACGGGGTCGAGCCGGTAGTGGTTGACCCTCAGCAGCCCGACTTTCACGTACGGCACCCCGGCGGCCAGCAGGCGCCGGTAGGCCAGTTCACTGGGGTTGTGGGGGGTGCGCCGCGCCTTCCGCAGGTGCCGCCAGCTCCGCAGCGGGTCGCGCAGCGACATGTGTGCGGCATGATCTCGGCGGTGGTGAGGGGCCCGGCCCGCGTGGCGTCGAAGAGCGCCGCCGTCCGCAACCCGGTTCGCGCCACCATTTCCGACAGGCCCAGTTCGTAGCGGTCGATCACCGCCTCCTTGGAGGGTTGCGGAACCACACCCTGCCAGAACGTCCGCCAAGCGGGATGGTCGAGGAGCCGGCGCCGGGCGGCGAAGAACCAGCTCTGCACGTGGGGTGCCGGGCGCCCACGGCGGCTGCGCGGCGGCTGGTCGGAACGCACCATGCCCCAGAAGTCGGCGTCGGCCACGCGCCGATCGGCCAGCACGCCCCCGAGATCCCACAGGGGTCCGTAGACACTGTCGTTGACACACACCACCTCGTCGAAGACGCCGGAAGCGCCGAGCGACTCGAGGCCCAGGCGCCAACTGCCGAAGTCGTAGCCGTGGTTGGCCCGGGAATGGAATTGGTCAACGAGCCCGCCGACGTCGGCCGGCAGGCGGGCGAGGGTCGTCGACACCAGCACCACCCGGTCGGCGACACGGCGGTAGGCCACCAGGGCCCCGCGGACGTGCGGGTCGAGGAGTCCGTCCGGGTCGAAGTGGGCGAGGATGATGGCCCGCCGCATGGATTGCCTTCCCGTGGGGGGCGAAGGGACAACCGGCGCCCCGTGCGGACCGGCGTCACGGCCGTGGGTGCTTCGCGCTACGCGGCTCGCCGCCTGGCCGTCCGCAGCCGATCCTGGAGGATCCCCGCCCGCCGCAGCGGCAGGCTGCGATCCCCCGACCTGGGCAGCAGTTCAAGGAGCCGGGGCAGATGCTGGAGCGTCGTCCCGGCGGCCTCGAACTCGCCACAGGCGATCTGCTTCTCGGCCGTGCGGATCGCCGATCCGGCGTACCAGCGGGCGCTCGCTTGGCGGACGCGGCCGCGGATCTCCTCCGGGAGGACGCCACTGTTGATGGCGATGGTGTGGATCAGGTCGGGCCACACCGCGCCGTTGGAGAGCAAGCGTGTCGATTCGCTGCGGCCGTGCCGGCGGTAGACGGCCAGCACCTGCGGGTCGTACCACACCGGACAGCGGGCGGCGATCCGCACCCACATCTCCCAGTCGAGAGCCTGGCAGAGGTCGCTGCGGAAACCGCCGACTCGTTCGTAGGTGGCCCGGGGCACGACCGCGGCGGGGGTCTGCACCCGCTGGCGCTCGGCGATCCGCGGCAGCCAGTTGGCGAGCACGCCCGCGGTCCACTGCTGCCGCGACGCCGTCTTGATGAGCCGCTCCCCGCCATCGACGATCCGCGACCGGCAGAACGCCATGCCGATGGCCGGGGCCGCACGGAAGGCGCGGTCCATGCGGTCGTAGAAACCGGGCAGGACGTAGTCATCCTGGTGGAGGAGATGGACGAGTTCACCCCGGGCCAGGGTGATGGCCCGGTTCCAGTTGCGGCCCAGTCCCAGCCGCTGCCGGTGGAGGAGGATCTCGACGCGACCCCGGCGATCGATCCTCCGGACCAGGCTGCGGACGTCGGCCGATCGGGAACCGTCGTCGACGACCGCGATCTGCATCTCCTCCGGCGGCAGCCCGTGTGTCAGCACGCTGTCGAGCGCCCGCTCGAGCGCCGCATCGGGCTCGAACGTGGGGAGCATCACCGAGAAGCGGGGGCGGCGGACGAGCCCGGCCGCCAACGATGGGTCGGGTGACCGTGCGTGGCTTGACGGTGGTCGAGGCCGAGGGTCTCGGCGGGCACGTCGGCAGCCGCCAGTCCCGGCCAGTCATGCCCGAAGAGCAACCCCTCCGAGGCGACCAGACCACGGCGGTGCCGGCGACCGGCGAACGACGGGACTCGCTGGTGCATGGGAAGGGGTCGCACGGATCGTGAGGATCGTTCCGTGCAGGTATCGGCGCCGGCAACGCTGTTTCTCCACAGGCGTCCGATGATCGCCCCTGGTTTGCCCAGTTTCCCGGGCCACCCGTTCCCGGGTCACCTTTCCCGGGTCACAGTGCCATCCCCCGGCGCCCTTCCCACCGGTTGGGTTTCCCCACTCGCCGTCGATGAAGCGGGCCGTTCAGAAATTCGGCGTCGGAGCGCGGAATTCGGAGAGGTTCACCGAACGGAACCAATCGATCGTCCGGGCCAGCCCATCCTCCAGCGGCACGGTGGGCTTCCAGCCGAGTTTCTCCCCGGCCAGGGTGATGTCGGGCCGGCGTCGCTCCGGATCGTCCTGGGGCAGGGGCCGTTCCACCAGGGGCGACTTGGATCCGGTCAGTCGCAGGGTCAGTTCGGCCAGTTCGCGGATCGTGAACTCGCCCGGGTTGCCGATGTTGACCGGCCCGTGGAAGTCGTCCGGACCGTCCATCATCCGGATGATGCCTTCGACGAGGTCGTCGCGGTAGCAGAAACTGCGCGTCTGCTGGCCGGACCCGAAGATCGTGATCGGTTCTCCGCACAGCGCCTGGCGGATGAAGTTGCTGACCACGCGGCCGTCGTAGGGATGCATCCGCGGGCCGTAGGTGTTGAAGATCCGCACGATGCGGATGTCGGTGCCGTGGACACGGTGGTAGTCGACGAACAGCGTCTCCGCGGCCCGCTTGCCCTCGTCGTAGCAGGCCCGCGGACCGATCGGGTTCACCGCGCCGCGGTAGGTCTCCGGCTGGGGATGGACTTCCGGGTCACCGTAGACCTCGCTCGTGGAGGCCTGGAGGATCTTGGCGCCACAGCGGCGGGCCATGCCGAGGACGTTGATCGCCCCGAGCACGCTCGTCTTCATCGTCTTGATGGGGTTGTACTGGTAATGCCCCGGCGCCGCCGGGCACGCGAGGTTGTAGATCTCGTCGACCTCGAGCCAGATCGGGTGGACGATGTCGTGGCGGATGAGTTCGAAATTCCCGCAGCCGAGCAGGTGGGAGACGTTGGACTTCTGGCTGGTGAAGAAGTTGTCCATGCAGATCACGTCGTGCCCGGCGGCGACGAGCCGTTCGCAGAGGTGGCTGCCGAGGAACCCGGCACCGCCAGTGACGAGAATCCGCTTGAGCGTGGGCATGGCAGGCTCCGGCGATGGTTTCGACCTGTCATCCGGTGTACCATCCGCGTGCCGCGGTGTCACGGCACACGGTTTCTTCATCTTTCCGGCCGGGGGAGGGCCACAATGAAGGGTCGCATCAACCACTCGCTCGTCTACTGGTGCTACAACATCGCCGGTGACCGCTGGGACCTGGACACGATGTGCCGCATCGCGCGCGATCTCGGCTGCACGTCGATCGAGATCCTCGAACCCGATGCCTTCCCGACGCTGCGGAAGCACGGCCTCACCTGCGCCTTGGCCGCCAATGGCATGCCCGGCGCCCCCTTCATGCGCGGCTTCAACAACCCCCGGTACCAGCCGGAGGTGATCGAGCGCACCAGTCGGACGATCGACGCCTGCGCCGCGGCCGGCATGCCGGCGGTGATCGCCTTCACCGGCTACAAGTGGCGCGATGCCGACGATCACACCAGCGGTGAGATCAGCCTCGAGGAGGGGGCCGATCACTGCGTGCGGGGCTTGAAGCAGATCGCCGCCCATGCGGAGGCGAAGGGGGTGACCATCTGCCTGGAGCACCTCAACACCCGCGACGGTACCCATCCCATGAAGGGGCATCCGGGCTACCAGGGGGACGACATCGACTACGTGGCGAACATCGTCCGCCGCGTCGGCTCCCCCCGGGTGAAGCTCCTCTTCGACATCTACCACGTCCAGGTGATGAACGGCGACGTCTCGCGCCGTATCGACGAGTGCCGGGACGTCATCGGACATGTCCACACCGCCGGCTGCCCCGGTCGGGGCGAGCTCGACGACCACCAGGAGATCAACTTCCCGCCGCTCATGCGCAAGCTCGTGGAGATCGGCTACCAGGGATTCGTGGGGCATGAATTCATCCCCACCCGCGATGCCCTCGCCGGCTTGAAGCAGGCCGTCAGCCTGTGCGACGTGTGAGGCCGGGCCCCGGGGACCGTCACGGGCACGCCAGCACGATGCGCAGGTCGGCGACGTTGGTGCCGGTGGGTCCGGTGCGGATCAGGCCACCGGTCCGCGCCAGGAGCGGGTAGGCGTCACAGCGGGTGAGGTTCCGCGGCACCGCCCCCGGATCGGCGCTCGCCGCCGCCGCCACGCCGGCATCGGCCACCGCGCCGGCGGCATCGGTCGGGCCGTCCTCGCCGTCGGTGCCGATGCTGGCGATCACCAACCCCGGCGGCCAGACTTCCGCGGCGCTTTCCGCCGGTGGTGCCGCCGCCAGCGCCGCCAGCACGGTCTGCTGGTTGCGGCCTCCGCGCCCGTGGTCGGTCGGTACCCGGACCGTGGCCTCGCCCCCCTCGATCCAGGCGCGCGGTCGGCCGTCGCGGCGCGCGAGCCGCGACAGCGCGAAACCCCGCCCCGCCAGCCGGCGGCCGACGTCTTGGGCCGAATCGGTCACCGGCGCGCGCGGCGGCGTGTCTTCGATCGTGTAGCCGAGGTTCTCGGCTACGGCCCGGGCGGCGGCCACCGCGGTGGCGTTGTGGCCGACGATCATGTGGCTGACGTGGCAGCCGTAGGGTGTGGTCCAGGTGGGGCCGTCCGCCACCGACGGAGACGTGGCCGGCGACCGCTCGAGCGCCGCGAAGAGCCGTGGGGCGGTTGCCGGCGCGATCCCGAACCGGTCGAGCACCGCCCGGGCCGCGGCGGCGTCGGCAGGCGTCGGCATGCAGGGCCCGGAGGCGATGACGTCGAGCGGGTCGCCGATCACGTCCGACAGCACGAGCACCACCAGCCGACCAGCCCGGCAAGCCCGTGCCAGACCGCCGGCCTTCACCCGGCTGACCGCCCGGCGGACCGTGTTGAGGGCGGCGATGTCCGCACCGGCCCGCGACAGGGCCCCCGCCACGGCGATGGTGTCGGCCAGTTCCACCCCCTCGGCCGGGGCCTCCAGGAGCGCCGAGCCACCGCCGGTGACCAGTGCGATGGCGAGATCGGCGGGCCCGAGTTCGGACAGGAGGAGCATCATCTCCGCGGTCGCGGCGACGACCGCGGCGGTCGGCTGGTTCTCCGCCGCCGGCCGGGTTTCGCGGATCTCGATGCCGGCCACGGTTCGCGCGCAGCCCGCGGGCACGCTCACCATGCCGCTGATCCGCTCCGGCCGCACACCGGCCACCCGCACGAGATCGCCCACCCCGGCCGCCATGCCGGCGGCGGCCTTGCCGGCGCCGACGACGGCGATTCTTCCGCCCCCGGGATCGATCACGCCGCGGGGCAGGGCCGCCACCAGGCGGCGGGGATCGACGGCGGCGAGGGCCGCCGTCCAGATCCGCTCCGCATCGTGCCGGACCGATCGGGGGGGAGGCATCACGACCCCGTGTCGGTCGGCAGGTTCTTCGGATCGAAGCGCGACAGGTCGATCCCCCCGCGGGCCTCCTCCTCGAGGAGCTTGACGCGCATCTCCAGCCGCTCGAGCCGGCGGGCGAGCACAGCCGGGGTCTCCGCCGACGACACCGCCGGCGCCGGGCGCGGCACGGCCGGGTACCCGAGTTGCCGCTGCAGCGCGGCGAAGAAATAGAGGGGATCCTTGCCGCGGTTGGCCCGGGCGATGCGCCCCTCGCGCTCGCCGAAGAGGATGACGCGGTCGGGACCGCTGTCGGGCCGCCCTGTGAGAAGGGCCGCGCGTTTTTCCAACCGCCAGTACTCCGGGCTGCGGACGCTCACCAGGTCGGCCAGATCGACCAACCCCACCTGCCGCGACACCGCGCCGATCCACTCCTTCCAGTCGGCGTCGAAGAGGGGGTCGTCGGCCACCGCCACCAGGCCGCGGGCGTAGTCGAGCCGGTTCCGCGACAGGCTCTCCAGCCGGTAGAAGAACAGCCCCTGCGGGCTGACGCCGTCGGCACGGTAGCTGGCCTCGCGCTCCAGCACAGCGAGGGCGGTGCGGACGTCGAACCGTCCCGATTCCTCCTCCGCCTCGCGCATCACGAAGGTTTGGAAGGCGCTGAAATAGTGGGGCAGTCGGGCCATGGCGGTCGACAGGGTGCCGACCAGCTTCAGCTCGCCCACCATGTAGTCGATGGCCATCGGCAGCTTGGAGGTGGCGAGAACCTCCTGGCCGATCGCCTGGAGCGCTTCCTGGGCGGCGACGCCGGCCGACACCCGTTCGGCCAGCACCCGGAAGAGGTAGGCCTGTTCGATGTACTCCTCACGGTCGAGCATGGGCGTCTCCGGCGGGTCCGGGCCGGCTCCGGGCCGGCGGCTGGGGGCATCCTATAATCCCCCCGGCGGCCGGCGGATGAACGGGCTCGAGCGGTCGCAACCGGGGAGGCGCGATGCCGGATCAGTTTTCATCGGTCGAGGCGGCGGTGGCCGCCATCCGGCGCGGCGCGATCGTGATCGTGGTCGATGCCGAGGATCGGGAGAACGAGGGCGACTTCGTCTGCGCGGCGGAGGCGGCGGGTCCCGAGCAGGTCAATTTCATGCTCCGCCACGGTCGCGGGCAGGTGTGCATGCCGATCCTGCCCGATCTGGCCCGGCGCCTCGAGCTGCCGCAGATGGTGGAGTCCAACTCCACGCCGCTGGGCACCGCTTTCACCGTGCCGGTCGATCACATGTCGGCGCGGACCGGCATCACGGCCGCCGAACGGGCCACCACCATCGCCGCCATCCTCGATCCGGCGACCCGCCCCTCCGACCTGGTGCGTCCGGGACACCTCTTCCCCCTCGTGGCCAAGGAAGGAGGAGTGCTGCGGCGTGCCGGACACACCGAGGCGGCGGTCGATCTGGCGCGGATGGCCGACATGGCGCCGGCGGGTGTGCTCTGCGAGATCCTCGACGACACCGGCAACCGCGCCGACCGGGCGACGCTCTTCGCCCTGGCGGCGGAGCACCGCCTGGAGATCATCTCCATCGAGGAGCTCATCCGCCACCGCCGGGTGCGCGAGAAACTCGTCGAGCGGATCGCCGAGGCCGATCTGCCCACCCGGTGGGGGCACTTCCGCGTGCTCGCCTACGGGGTGCGCTTCGAGGCACAGCAGCCGATCGTGCTCGTGGCCGGCGACCCGGCGGCGGCGGCGGCTCCGCTGGTGCGGATCCATTCGTCGTGTTTCACCGGCGATCTCCTCGACAGCCTGCGCTGCGACTGCGGCGACCAACTCCACATGGCACTGGAGATGATCGGCCGGGAGGGCACGGGAGTGCTGGTCTACCTCCCGCAGGAGGGCCGCGGCATCGGCCTGGTGGAGAAGATCCGCGCCTACCAGCTGCAGGACCGGGGCCTCGACACCGTCGAGGCCAACGTGGCCCTGGGGTTCAAAGCCGACGCCCGTGATTACTGTGTCGGGATCCAGTTGCTCAAAGACCTCGGCCTGCGCCAGGTGCGGCTCCTCACCAACAACCCGAAGAAGACCGATGCCTTCATCTACGGCGGGTTCGACCTCGAAGTCGTGGACCAAGTGCCGATCCTGCCCCCGGTCCACGAGTTCAACCGCCGGTATCTGGAAACCAAGCGGGAAAAGCTCGGCCACCGGTTTCCGGAGTGAAGGCCGTGGCCCGGTGGTCGCCTGTCGGCTGGTCGCGCCGGGGCGGGGTCGTGGCCCGGCGTCGCCGCGGTAAACTGGGAAGGTCCCGATCGTCCCGCCGATGCTTCCGGGAAAAAGAGGGTTCGTCCGATGGAAACTGCTCTGCTGGTGCGTGGTGGATTTGGCTGTGGTGGCACGGGAACACGTTCCACCCGAGCTTCGGTGTGGTGGACGCGCCGCCATGTGCCGCTGGTCATGGCCCTGCTTCTCGGTGGCCTCGTGGCGGCCGCCGAGGGGATGGCGGCCGAGCCGCCGCCGGCCGTCGTGGAGTCAGGTCCGGTGACGCCGGTCGAGGATGCAGCCCCGGCTGTGGATGGAGCGACCGCGACAGCGGCCTCCACGCTGCCCGCGGATGGAGCACCGCGCCCGCCAGCCCACGGCACGGCGCGCCTCGGTCCGCTCCTGCTCGACGAGATCCTGCGCCGTTATGACCTCAACGGGGACGGCACCGTAGACGATGTCGAAGCGTCCCTCGGTCAAGCGCGGCTCCGCCACTATCGGCAAGCGTACCGTGCCGCCAGGGACGTCGATCCGGTCACCGGGCATCCGCGGTCGGAATCGGATCCCACCACGCGGAGTGGCCGTCGCGCCGGTGATCCTGGCGCGGCCAAAGAGACCGTTCCCGGACTGCCCCGGCGCGATGCCCCCGGCGGCGATCCGCTGCACTGGCCGTCACGGTGGGGGATCGGGGCGCCGCGCTCCGGTTCGCCAACCCAACCGCGTGTCACCGGGACCAGCAACGCCCAGCGGGAGCGGATCCTTTCCATCCTCACTTCCCCACCGGGGGCCACCGCACCATCAACGGCCACCGGCGGAGCGGCCCGGCCGTCGTCGTCCTCTTCCACCGGGGGACGCGATCGGCAGGTGACCGGCGGCCGCAAGGCGGAACCCTTCGGCTGGGCCCCGGGGGGAAACGGCACCCTGTTCCGGGGAGGGAGCTACCCACTTCCGGATCGCGGCGGTGGACGGAACGGATCGGCGGCCACGCGTGCCGGCGGCCATGGGGTGGGCGCTCTCCTGCCCGGTGCAAGTGGCAGCGCGGGCTCAGGGATCCGTTCCGGAAGTCCGTCGCGGGCCACCGTTCCGCCGTCGTCGCGTGGCCCGGGTGGAGGGCCGTCCGGCCCCTCGTCGGCGCCGCCGCCACGCCGCTGAGTGGCCCGGGCCTCGGGCCGAAAGGTCGCCCCGTTTGAGCGCGTGGATCGGCGACACAGCGCGCCGCCGGCCGTTCCGCCCGTAGAATCCGTCTCGAGCCGCCGGGGGGTCCCGCGGCCGCAAAGATCGGTTTCCGGAGGACGCTCGCCATGCCGTCGCGGTTCACCCAAGCGCCGATCCACGGGATCCACGGAGGGGGAAGGGCGTGGATCCGGGGCGTCGTGTGCCTCGGTCTCCAAATCGTCGGTCTCCAGGGGCCGCTGCCACCGGCGTCGGGGCAGGACACGGCCGGCGATCCACGGGGGGTCGTCGCCTCGGGTGTCACCGACACCTTCGACGAGCTGCGCGAGTCGATCGCCGCCGTCCGCAAGGCTTCGGGTCGGCAGTACCGGGTGGTGGTGATCGGCGATGGCAGGGGACGCTCCACCGCGGAGTTGCTCGACAGCATCATCGAGCGCTGGCAACGCGAGGCCGAGGCGGGGTCGGCCACCGGGCTCGGGGTGGGCTACGATCCCTCCCGCGACGTCACGATCCTCGTCGACGAGGGGAACCGCGGCATCGCCATGAAGGTGCCCAGCGCCCTGGAGAAGGCAGCCGGTCTCGATCAGCGCACGATCGTGGACAAGCTGATCAACGGCGTGTTCGGCCCTGCAGCGCGCGACGGAGCGGTGGCGCAGGGGCTCGAGAATTTGATCAGCGCCACCGAGTTCGAGGTGCGTTCACAAGAGCAGGCCCGGTTGGCGAAAGCCGAGGCGGAGCGCGTGTTCCGCACCCGGACCCTGCCCCTGCTCCTCGTCGGGACCGCGGCAGCGCTCGGCTTGGCGGCCCTCACCACGCAGTGGCTGCGCCACCGGCGCCTGGTGCGGATGGCACGGGAGAAGCTCGCGGCCTTCAAGTCGGAGGTGGTGTCGCTCTCCGACCTCCTCGACAGCCAGCAGGAGCGGCACCGGATGCTGCCGCATGCCGATCCCGACTTCAGCACGCCGATGGCGGGGCAGACCCGTGGGGTGTACGACGGCGTGCAGGAGGCGATCGCCCGCTACCGCGAACGGTGGTTGGGGCTGATGGACGTGTGGGAGCGGGCCGACGCACGGCTCAAGGATGAGTGGTGGCTGGGCACCGCCGCCAGCCAGGACGTGATCGGGGTGCTCGACTCGGCCGCGGCCCGGCCTCCACTGGCCGACGTGGCGGGCGCCTGCCGGGCGCCGCTCGACCAGTTGGAATCGGCCCACGAAACGTCGCGCGAACTGGTGACGCACCTGGAATCGCTGGCCAAGGCGGCGAGCGACCGTGTCACCGGCCTGTCGGCCCGCGGCCGGTCGGGGGCGGCGTTCCAGCCGGGGCTCGCGACGGTGGCGCGGGCCCTGGAGGTGTCGCGGCACGACGTGGAGAGCGACCCCGTGATGGCGCGGGGACGGCTGGAGGGGGCGATCGCCGAACTGGAGCAGCAATCCCGGCGGCTCGATGCCTTCGAGGCGGCCGACGATCGGCGGAAAGGGGTGGTCGGGGCCGTCGCGGCCGCCGAGGCACGGGTCCGCGGGCGCCGCGCCGAAGGGTGGCTGCTCACCGAACCGGGGGCCGATCCCACGGCACTGCTCACCCGCGCCCGCGAGCAGGAGCAGGTGGCCGCCGGGCTCCTCGATGCCGGTGAAGTGGAGGCGGCGGTGGGGCATCTCGATGCCGCCGACCGGGCGGTGGCCGAGGCGCTGGCCATGCTCGAGCGCGTCGCGGCAGCCCGGGCCCGGTTCGACGAATTGCTACCCGCCGTGGTCGCCCGCCTTGAAGGGGTGAAGGGTGAGCGGCCTGCCGCCGTGGAGGCGCTCGAGTGGCTCGGAGGGCGGGCTGCCGCGGCCTCTTGGGACGACATCGCCGACAACGTCACCAAGGCCGACGAAGGGGTGTCGCGCGGCCGGGCACTCGTCGCGGAAGCCCGTGAGGCGGCCGACCCGTCGCGGCAACACCTGTTCCGCGCCGTGGCGCTGCTGGAGGAGGCAGCCCGGCAGATCGAGTGGGCGGCGGGGTGCCAGGCGGCGGTCCTCGAGCGCCGGGATGGCATTGCCTCCCTCATCGACGTGCTCCCGGGACGGATCCACGAAGCGGGTGGGCGGGTCGCGGCCCTGGCGACCCGTCTGGAGCGGCAGCGCACCGACCGGCCGCGTGCCAACGAGCACTGCCGGGAGGCGGGGCGGCTCGTCGCCACCGCGGCGCGTGCCGTCGAGGTCGACCGACCCGACTATCCGCGCACCGCGCAGGTTGTCGAAGCCGCCGAATTGACGATGGCCCGCGGCGTGGAACTGGCCGACGAAGACGAGCGCCTGGCGCGGCAGGCGGTCGCGGAACTGGAGGAAGTCGACGGCCTCCTGCGCCGGGTGGCCGCCTGGTATGCCGAGGGGCTCTCGGCCGATCTCGGTGCGGCCCGCCGGTCGGTCGCCGCGGCGCAGGCGGCGCTCGAGGCCCAACGCTACGAGGACTCGATCGCCGCTTCGGCCGAAGCGGCCCGCCTGGCACGCGAAGCGCATGCGGCGGCGACTGCCGAGGCCCAGCGCCGCCGGCAGCGGCGGCAGATGGAATTGCAGCGGCGGCAGATGGAGGAGTCATTCGTGCGCATGTCGCGCGGATCGGGTCCCTGGGTGATCCAGTTGCCCGGCGGCCCGTTGGCGGGACCCAATCCATGGGGGCCGGTGCATCCGGGGGCGTCGTCGGGTCGCTCCGCGGGCACCTCCGGTGGTGGGGCCACCGGCGCCGGCCGGTGGTCGAGTGGCACGGCCGAGGGCCACTGGTGACCAGCGGGCGGGACGTCAGCGGATTTCGACCGGCTCGACGTCGAGGGGCGCGGGATCGGCAGCGGGAGCGCCACGGTCGGCTGCCGGTTCGGTCTTCGGTGCCGCTGCGCTGCCGGATACCGGTTCAGCCTTGGGTGTTGACCGGATCCCCGCGGGCGTCGTGCGGGCCACCACCCGGGGGGACGGTTGTGGCGGACGGTATTCGCGGTTGGCGATCTGCCGCTCCATGGCTTCGACGCGGGCGCGGACCGGCAGCGGGATCCGCGATCGTTGGGCCGGGGTATCAATCGGGCCGTTGAACAACACCCGTCCGCGGCGGTCCTGCACCACCAACCGCATGCCCGCCCCGGGCGTCAGCTTGAGCGTGTAGTCGGCATCGGCCTGGAGGACCGTGCGATCGTCGATCCCGGCACTGGCCGCCTCGGAGACCGGTCGGGTGGCGCCCGTGGGGACGACGGCCGACGACGTCGTGGCGGCGGCGGTGCCCGCGGCACTGGTCACCGCCGGCGCGGTTTTCGGCGTGGAGCTCGCGGCGGTGGCAGCGGCCGGCGCGTCGGGCAGTGGCGACGAGCCGGCGGTCGCCACCAGGGCGCTTGCTGGAAGCGCTGCGGCGTCGGCCGTGGGAGCGTGGGGTTCGGTCGGGGCGGCGGCGATCGCCTCGGGCAGCGGCCGACCCGAGAGGGACAGCGAAAGCGGTTTGCCAGCCCGGATCAACCGGCATTCCAGGGGGGCGTCGGGAGCGGCGGTGTCGATCAGCGCTTCGAGTTGCTCCGGCAGCAGGAGCCACTGGCCGTCGATGGCGACGAGCACGTCATGCCGGCGGATACCCGCCCGGGAGGCCAGTGAGTCGGGAGCGACCGTCATCACCACCAGCCCGCGCCCCCGGGGCAGGGCGAGCTGCTCGCGGACGATGTCGGGGGCTCGGGCCGTGACCAGACCGGCAGCCGGCAGGTGTTTTCCCAGCACCGCCACGTCGCCGACCGGCTGGATATGGCTGCGCAGCGCCGCGGCGCCGCCACCCACCGGCGGGTCGGCGGCACTGGCCAGGCCGGCGAGGATGATCAGGCAGCCAGGGAAAACCGACCGGCGGAGTGCAGGGATTGGTGTCGGCATGGCGGCTGGACCGGGGGTGAACGGCGCGGTGGGACTCCGGCGCGACAGGCTTGTGACGTTTCCGGCCGAGCGTGGCCAGACGACTTTCCGCCCACGGCACCGGCGGTCGTGCGACCGGCGAAGAGGGGCAACCTGGCGAGACTAACGCGGGCGGAGCCGATTCCGCCGCCCCTTCCGGACACGGACCGTGGGCCGGCCGGTGTGGTGACCGGCGAACAACGGGGCACCGGCCGGTCGATGGTCGGGAAAGAGGGTCTGCCGGCGCAGCGGGCCCCGGCAGGCCGTGCCGTCACGCCCTGGCTAGCACCTCACGGATGGGGTGCCGGATGCGCGGCAGCCGGGCAGCGCTCCGGCCGCCGGGAAGCACCCCGGCGGCGGCAGGTCGGCAGGCTGTGTGGGCCCCTCCCAGCGGAGTCTCGTGAACATGCGGGTGAACATCATGTGGCGATCGGTCCGGTCGCCTGGGCTCGGCCTGGCCATCCTCGCTCTGGCGCTCGGCGGCGCCCCCGGGGCAGTCGCCCGCGGGGAAGGAGACCCCGCGGCCGCGGTCCCTGCCGCTACGCCCCAGGCTCCCGCCCGCCGGCCGGTACTCGTGCCGGGGACGGGTGTCCAGCTCACCACCGTCGGCGACGACTTCGAGGACGAGAACTGGTCGTGGACCTACAACCACCCCAAGAGCTCCGAGGAGCAGGACAAACGCGTCCGCACTCCCACCGCCCGGAGCCGCGACAACAAGTGGTTCGAGGGGATGAAGCGCGGCACGCCCGACGTGGTGAAGCGGATCCCGTTGCCGGCGCCGGGGCTCGAGGGGAGCGAGCATGGCTTGCTCATCGCCACGCTGCGGTCGGGCATCCCCGGACGCACCAGCTACCAGGCCCACCAGGATGACCTGATCCACAACATGCAGCGGGTCACCGGCCGCGGCATCCCCGCCGCCGACAGCCCGAGCGTGGTGACACGGGTCTATCTGCCCCCGTTCGAGCAGTGGGAGGACCGCTCCGGGCCCACCTTCGGCTTCCGTGCCGGGTGCTATACGCACGCGATCATCACCGCCGACGACCATCCCGACGAGGGGAAGTGGGGCCTGGAGGAATACTGGCCCGGGATGTTCATCTGCTTCGAGAGCGCCCACGACGGCCGCCGCCCGGAGGACACCGCCTACCTGCGCATCCGCGGGGGACGAAGCGGCGGCGAGATCCGCGGTCCGCAGATCTCCGAACTGGGGTGGTGGACACTGGGCCTGTCGTTTTCACCCGACGGGCAGGTTCACTACTTCGCCAGCCCGGGCGTCGACGACCTGACGATGGACGACCACATCACGTCGCAGTACCCGTATGGCTACCGCACCGAGTGGTTCAAGACGTTCTTTTACAACGTGCTCTCGCGCGACGACGGCAAGACGTGGAGCACGCCGTGGGTCGTCGACGACCCCAAGGTCTACATCGTGGCAAGACCCCAAGTGGCACGGACGAAACGGACCACCAACCGCTGACGGTGCCGGAGGGCAAGCGTCGGCGAAAAAAATCCGCAACAAGGAATCCATACAAAAGCAACACGGGTCCCCCGGCCTTGCGACCGGGGGACCCGTGCCCTGCTTCTTCTTCACCATCCCTGCCCGGCACCACCGGCAGGCTTTTCGGGCCTGCCGGTGGGCCTTGGTGCGGATGACGAACAACCAGCCTGGACCGCGCCGGGGGCCTGTGCACCCCGATCCGGTCTGGCCGTCGAAACGCCTGACGGTCTCACGGCGTCTCGATCGGTGCGGCCACGACGGGGCCGCCAGCCTTCGCCGGTGACTGCCCCGCCGGAGCGGTTGCCGGCTGTTCGCCTCGGTTCATGCCCTTTGGTCGCATCGGCGGGATCGAGCTCCCCTCCGACTTGGCGACCACACCCGCTGGCTTGCTGCTGCCGCAACCGCAGCACAGCGCCATGCCGAGCACGACCGCGCCCACCCCGAACCAACGTGTTCCGGTCATCGGATTTCTCCAAACGGATAGGGTGGGATCAGTCGAGGCTCACGTTTTGGGCATCCTGCGTGCCGCAGAGGAAGACCCAGGTGTTGTAGTCGGTCGTCGGGCTCAGCGACCGCACCGAGCCGTCGCCGAACACGGTCATCATCATGTTGCCGGTATGGAGACTGCTCGGCAGACCCCATGACAAACCCTTACCAGTGGGAGTCGGCTTGGCACCGTACCCGTCGCAGTTGGGGTTGGTGGCATCGGGGCAGAAGCCGAAGTCGGCATAGAACGGCGCGTGGCCCCACGTCATCGACGTCCAGCCATTGCGGGCCGGATCGCCCCAGTCTTGGTAACCGCCGGCCGACTCCTGCAAGAAAATCGTCTTGCTGAGACCGTCGACGACCGTGCTCAT
Source organism: Planctomycetia bacterium (assembly GCA_009924545.1). Taxonomy (GTDB): domain Bacteria; phylum Planctomycetota; class Planctomycetia; order Pirellulales; family UBA1268; genus F1-20-MAGs016. The sequence continues at coordinate 16,685 of RFRL01000036.1, forward strand.
CTTCACGCCGATCGCCGGCACCTTGAGGTAGATCGTCGGGCTGCCCGTGCCGGACGACAGCTTGTCGCTGTACTGGAACGGACCGATGTACTGCCGATCGGGCTTGCCGTCACCGTTGAAATCAGTGAGCAAGCCGCGGTTGTAGAGGTAGTCGGTGATCGCCAAGCCGTTGATGGCCGTCGGGTTGGTGAGGCTGTAGATGTAGAAACTGTACATCGGTGACGAGGTCAGACCCGACCCGGCTCCGACGAGGTTGGCGCGGAAATCGACGTCGCCGTAGCCGACGGCGGTGATCTGGATGACGTTCTTCGTGGCGCTGGGATCGACGGAGGTGAGCGACGACGGGCAGACGAAGGTACCGATGTTGGGCTTGGCGACGCCGAACCGGCCCTGCGGCGGCGTGGCTGCGCGGGGCACGTTCCAACCCGCACCCGACGCCCACCAACTGGCGCCCGTGCCCCAGTTGCCGTTGTCGAACGAGGCGTGGACCGCGGTTTCCTCCATGTAGGGGAGGAGTCGCCAGTGGGCGCCGTTCATCCGCTGATCACCGCCCGGCGGCAGCGTCTTGTTGGTGCTCTCGTAGTTGAGAGTTGCTTCATGTTGTTCTGGCAGGCGGAGCGACGGGCGGCCTCACGGGCACTCTGCACCGCCGGCAGCAACAGGCCGACGAGCGTGCCGATGATGGCGATGACGACGAGGAGTTCGACCAGCGTGAAGCCGCGTCGCGGCCGCGCCGGCAGGAGCCAGACCGAAGGTTTCATGACAAGGTCCTTGGAAAACAGGGATGAAAAAAAAATCGAAAAACAAAGCGCCATCAATGACGAGCCCCCCAGGGCAGGGCACCGACTGAATCGCCGGGTGGATCCCTCCGCCCCTCCGGTCCAACCAGTGGTCACATGAACACGAGGCACCTCGCGACGCCTCGGCTCCTCGTGGGCACTGCTCCGCCCTGCCCACACTTCCCCACAATAGAATTCATAAGTCACCCACACAAAAAAACAATAATCAGCAAAGCTCATGCCAAAATATTCTCGGATTTGTTTCTCTTATGATCCGACTGACATTTTCCAACCTGGGAAGGTTTGACCAAGCAAACGGCTCTTCCGAGGGGTTCCAAAAGACCAAACTGCGGGCAGGCGGTTGCGCGCTGATTGAGCAGGACTGGCAGCCGGACCTTCGTTGGAGAGGGGCCTCGCGGCGAGTTCGTCACGGGATGCCGGCCGCTGCCGGCGCCGTGAGCAAGCCCATGCAGAGGCCCTGGCCGCTCCGATTAGCAGGCCGTGGAAAAAGCCCTCCGCGACTTTTTCCAGGCAAGAAAATCTCCGCTTTTCAAGGCAGATGCGTTCCCGGCACCTCGTCCGCGAGGGGCCGCAGGATGTTTGTCCACAGCCTGCCAGCGGCCTGTCGGGAACCAGCGCCGGGAGGTCGAAGGGCGGTCTCGACCGTCAGTCGAGGCGGATGAAACCGCACGCCGGCGGACAGACGTCGAGCAAGGCGTCGCCGTCACAGGTGACCAGGCATTCAGCCGGGCCGACGCGCTCGATTCGACAGCGGGACGTGGTGCCCGTGTCACTGCCGCGCCCCTCCACGAGCACCGCGAACCGATCCCCCTCGCGGGCCCACGTGCCGTCGGCGAACCGACCGTGGCTGTTGAAGAACCAAGAGCGGATCTGGCCCCGTTCACTGTCGTAGGCGATCACCTCGCTCACTTCCCGACTGCCTCCTGAGCCCGGAAGGAGCAGGTCGGGAATGCCGCGGTCGCCGCCGGGGGCGGGGGTGGCCCGTGGTACACGGGTCACCAGATGGTGACGGACGAGGAACCGTCGATCGGCAGCCCACGAGCAGTGCGTGTGGACGGTGGCACCGGCGGTCGAACCCTCCCAGGTGCCCACCAGCCAGGCGAGCGCTTCCAGTGGTTGCGGCGCGTTGGCGGCGGGCTCCACGGGAAGCTGCGCCTCGCGGACGCTCTCCAGGAGCCACTGCCCGTCCCGGCAGATGACGACGGCCGACATCCGCCGCCGACTGGCGGCGGTGGGGGCGGTGGAGCTGGTTGCATAGGACACCGCCGACACGGCATCGACCACCGCCACGTCGTCGCGCAGCATGCGGATCGACTCGATGTCGATGTCGAGCCGCCCCGAGGCTTCGGCGGCAAAGAGTGCGGAAAACACCTCGCCCACCGCCGCCCGGCCGCGGGTGACGTCGCCGGTGTCGAGATCGACGTTCTCCGCCGTGGGACTCCAGTGCGCCGCCAGGGCGACGGCGTCGTGCCGATTGAAGGCGTGGGCATAGTCACGGAGCATCGAGCCGATCGCCGCGGCCGCCGGTCGGGCCCGAGGCTGAAGCCCAGCGGTCGCCAGCGGGAGCGGTTCGGCCGGGGCTCCGGGAAAACGCTGCGGCTCGGCGTGCGCCGGTGCCGTGTTCGGCGCAAGTTCCATGGTGGCCAGCAGCGCCGTGCGAAAGGGCCGCGGCGGGCTGATGACGACCGGCACGGTGGCTTTCTGTCCACCCCGCGCTGCGGGCTGTCCAACGGGGGCGAGGCCGCACCCGCAGAGGCCAGCCAAGCCGACACCGACCACCAGGCGGACGGCACGTCCGCCACGGCACGCATCATGCGCACGCATCATGGCTGAACCTCCCTGTTCGACTGCCGGCGACGGACACCGGCCGGACGCCGTCCCACGTGGTTGCACCGCGCTGTTCAACCACGCGGTTCAACACGCAGAACGCACGGCCACCCGGTGGTCAGCCCCGGGCCTGAAACCCTGCCGACCGGCGGAAACCCGTCGAAAAACCTACCCGCTCACTCGTCGCCGGCCCAGCCGACTTTTCCCCTGTCCCTCCCGGGGAGGCCCCCGGAAGGGACATGGAAGAGCCATCGGAGTCACTGGTTGGCGGCCGTCACCCCGGGGAAGTCGTCGGTGCGGAAGGGCGTCAGCGGCAGGCCGGCCCCGGAATACATGTTGCACACCGGGTTGTCGGCCCAGGCGTAGCGAACCGCGACCGGATCGGCGACACCGTCGGCCGAGACCTCGATCCGGCCATCGGGGAGCACGGCGGCCTTGGCGGTGACGAACTTCCGGTCCGCTCCGGCGATGGTGAACCCGCGCGGCTCGGCAACGTCGAACGGCCGCCAGCCGCCGGCGACATGGTCGAAGGCGAGGAGGATCTTGGTGCCCTGCTTCTCCATCCCGTTGTAGAGCGGGCTGCGGCAGGCGATCCCGTCGCGCTTGTAGGTCTCGGCGAGGGCCCAGCGGGCGAGGCGCTTGGCCACGTCCTGCTTGTTTTTGGGGTGGATGTCCTTGCCCTCGCCGATGTCGATGATCACCGCCTCGCCGGTGGCCGGGAGGGCCTTCATGGTCATCGTCTGCGCCTCGCGCAGCTCGGCCCAGTCGCTGTCGGCGGGAGCCGCCTGCTCCGCCTTGAAGTCGGCCAGTTGCACCCAATAGAACGGGAAGTCGCCCAGCCCCCACTCGTCGCGCCACGACTTGATCATCAAGGGGAACAGCGCCCGGTACTGGTAGGCCCGGCCGGCGTTGCTTTCTCCCTGGTACCAGATCGCCCCCTTGATGCCGTAGCCGATCGACGGGGTGAGGACGCCGGAGTGGATGTTGCCGGGGCGGGAGTTGCCCTTCATCTGGCCGTCGGGATTGCCGGGCTGGTTCGGTGCGGGCTTGCCCTCCGCCTTGGCCTTCTCGGCGGCGGCCTTCCACTCTTCGAGCTTCTTGTCGTACTCGGCCTTGGCCGCCGGATAGGCCGCCTCGAGCTTCTCCCAGCGCTCCATCAGCCCCTTGAAGCGCTCGTCACCGGCGAGCTTGTCGCGCTTCACCCAGGCTTCGGCGGCGCTGCCTCCCCAGGCGTTGTTGATCAGTCCCACCGGCACCCCGAGGGTCTGGTGGAGCTGCCGGCCGAAGAAGTAGCCGACGGCGGAGAAGTTGCCCACCGTCTCCGGGGTGCAGGCCTGCCACTTGCCGGCGAAGTTCCACTGCGGCTCCTGGGTGCCAACCTGGGGCACGGAAATCAGGCGGATTTGCGGGAAGTTGGCACTGGCCCGCTCCAGATCGGGGTCGTTGGAGGCATTCACGCTCCACTGCATGTTCGACTGGCCGGCGCAGACCCACACCTCGCCGATGAGCACGTCGTGGAAGGTGACGGTGTTTTTCCCCTTCACGGTGAGCACATGGGGGCCGCCGTACTCCTGGACCGCATCGAGGAGGACCTGCCAGGCGCCGTCGGGGCCGGCGGTCGTGGTGTGGGTCTGGGCGGCGACGGTGCCGTTGCCCAGCGAGACGGTGACATTCTCCCCCGGATCGGCCTTGCCCCACACCTTGTTGCGGATCCCCTGCTGGAGAACCATGTGGTCGCCGAACATGTTGTTGAGTGCCACGTCGGCGCGGGCGGTGGCGAGCGGGCCCATGGCCACCGCCAGAAGGGCGAGCCGACACGCCCACCGGCCCAGGGGAGCGTTGGGGAGGATGGAAGCGAGACGGGAAAGCGTCATGGTCGTGGGCTCCGGGGATCGCGATTGACGGGAGATGGGGAACGCCGCCGCGGCAACCCCCTCCCTCACCCGGTCGTGAGGATACAGCCTGCCGGTGGACCGGCAACCACTCCCCTGGCGCCCGTGGTGCGTCGCCACCACCAGCGCCGCCGCGGTAAGGTGACGATCAGGGGGGACGAGGCCCCCACAGCGTTAGGGGGAGTCCGCAACATGGGAAGGGACGAGGCCGCGTCGTCGGCACGGTGGCAGAACCCCGGTGCCGGCAGGACCTGTGCTCCCGACCGCTGGCACCGGGCGGCCGCGGGTCGTCGGTTGTGCGCCGCCGGCCTGCTCGCCGGTGGCCTGTGGTGTGCCCTGGCCGGGTCGGCAGTGTCGTGGGGTCAGGTGACGGCCACCGCTCCGGCGGAGCCGAGCACCGGCGTCGGCCGCGCTCCCGGCGGCCGGTGGGAAAATGAGGTGGCGGCCCTCGAGGCTGCCGACCGGGCCCTGGTCCGCAGCGGGGGAATCGCCTTCATCGGTTCGTCGAACATCCGCTTGTGGACGTCGCTGGCGGCCGACTTTCCCGGCTGGCACGTGGTCGGCCGCGGCGTGGGGGGCTGTCACCTCCACGAGTTGGTGCCGGTCGTGCACCGTCTGGTGGGCCATTCGCGCCCCGATGTCCTCGTGGTTTCGGCGGGGATCAACGACCTCCATGCGGGGCGCTCGGCGGAGCAGGTGGCGGCGGCGTTTGCCGATCTGGTGAAGACCGTGCGCGCGGCGCTGCCGCGCACACGGATCGTGTTCCTGGCGATCGCCCCCAGTTTCGCCCGGTGGGACGAGCGCGATGAACAAGCCCGGGCCAACGCCCTGATCCGGGAGTTCATCGCCAGCGGCCGGGGTGGCCCCGGTTTGGGCTACGTCGACGCCGGCGCCGCCTACCTCAGGCCCGATGGACTTCCCGCGCCGGAATGCTTCGTCGACGATGGGCTCCATCCCACCCGCCTCGGCTACGCGCGGCGCGCCGCCCGACTCCGTCCCCAGTTGGAGCCGTACCTCGTACCGTGACGGACCGGGCCCCAACGGTCCGGGATGGCAGACACCGCCGCGGATTCACCTTCGGCACACCCCCTCAGGAGGAGTCCCTTGTCCACCGCACCCGCCAGCCCCCCGTCCGACGCTGCCGCACCCACCGCCACCACCTCGTTCGATCCGGTGGCGGCGCTCCTGACGGGCCGGTGGCTCGTGTTTCTCCCGGAGTGGACGCGGGAGCCCGTGGCCCGGATCGTGCTCTTGGGCCTGGTGGCGGTGGCGGCGATGGTGGGGCTGGCACCGGTGGCCGATGCCCGGGGCGAAGCCTGGTTGGAAGCCACGTTCGCCCGCACGCTGGCCGCCCTGGCGGCGACCCGGGCCCTCGACAGCGCGATTTCGCTGGCGCAGAGTTCGGAAGTGAGTTTCAGTTTCGGCCCGGGCGGCAGCCTCGGAATCGGTCAGGCCCTCGACCCGGTGAACGACCTGGTCGAGCAGTACGGGTCGCTGCTCCTCACGAGTACCACCGCCCTGGGGGTGCAACGCCTGGGAATGCAGATCGGGCGGACGCTGGGTTGGTGGCTGTTCCTCCCGGCGCTCTTGGCCCTCGTCGGCTCGTTGGCCGTCGGCGGGCGGTCCCGTGAGGGCTTGCTCGGTTGGGGGCGGCGCCTGTTCGGGTTGGCCCTCTTCGCCCGCCTGGCGATTCCCGGCGGAGCGTGGATCGATTCCTTGGTCGCGGAACGGTTTCTGGAGGCCAACTACCAGCAGGCCGCGGCCGTGGTCACGAACACCACCCAGCGGATCGAGGCGGTGCAGGCGGAGGAACCGGGGGAGAGCAAAGCCTGGTACGAGCGCTACAACCCTGTCGATTACGTGAGTGAACGGGCTCGGCGGCTGTTCACGGCCGTCGGCAACGTCGGGGAGTCGATCGTCAATCTGGCGATCTACTTCACAATTTCCACGGTTGTCCTCCCACTCGGCACGCTGTGGTTATTGTCCAAGCTCTCGGGGACCCTGTTCGCAGGGCGGTCCCGGTAACCGCGCTGGAACTTGTGTCCAAGCTCACGGGGACCCTGTTCGCAGGGCGGTCCCGGTGACAACCCGGGGGCGAGCAGAGGCGAAACCTCGGAAAGTGATCAAAGGTTCACTCTCCGCCGGTCTGGGGGGATGGCGTCTCGAGGGAGCCTCTATGCCGCCACGAATCTGGGGCGGACGTTGACGCGCCCGGGGCCAACGCTCCAAGGAAAAACGCTGTTTTCGAGCTTTTTCCAGGGCAGAAGACCGTATTTTCGCCCGTCGATCGCCGTACGCGTGGCAGCCGTGGAGGCCCTCGGAGACCTGCCAGACGACTCAGCCGGCCTATTTTTTCGGCGGTCGCGCCCTTGAAAGGCGTTTCAGTCAACGTAACCTATCCAGCTTATCAGGCGGCCGAACGTGTCGGTCGTCGCAAGAGAAGGGTCTCTTCGACCGACCGACTATCGGGCGCGTTCGAGAAAAACCTGCTCGGGTCTTCCCTGTTTCTTCCCATTCCGGAGGTGTGCGTGAAGCGCAAGTTCCTGTTTGCTTGCCTCCCCGCGCTGGCCCTGGTTGCGACGTGCGCCAGCACGTTTGCGGCTGATTGTGCCGGTTGCGGCGGTGGTTGTGAGGGTGGCTGCGGCGGTTCCGCGGTCATCAGCGAGGGCGGTTATGTCGAGGGTGGTGCCGGTGGTGTGGTCATGGCCGGTGGCGACTGTGCCCCCGCGACCAGGACGGTGTACCAGCGTCAGTACGTGACGGAGATGAAGACCGTCACGTCGACCGAGTACACCACGGAGACCCGCGAGCGGACCTACACGGTCAACAAGCGGGTTCCGCGGACCGAGGAGCGGACCCGCACGGTCACCGTGCAGGTTCCCGAGACTCGGAGCCGGACGGAGAGCTACACGGTCAACAAGAACGTGACGGAGACCAAGACGTCTGAGTACACCGTCCAGGTCCCCTACACCGAGACGGTCGAGCAGACCTACACGGTGAACGTTCCGGTCCAGGAGGAGAAGACCTCCAACTACACCGTGATGGTTCCCAAGAGCGAGGAGCGGACGAGCAGCTACACGGTCCAGGTCCCCTACACCGAGACGGTCGAGCAGACCTACACGGTGAGCGTGCCGAAGACCGAGGAGCGGACGCAGACCTACACGGTGCAGGTCCCCTACACCGAGCAGGTCGAGCAGAGCTACACCGCGTACGAGACCGTCAGCGAGGAGAAGACCTCCACCTACACCGAGAACGTCCCCTACACCGACACGGTCGAGCAGACCTACACGGTGATGGTGCCGGTGCAGGAGGAGAAGACCTCCACCTACACGGTGAGCGTGCCCTACACCGAGGAGAAGGTCTCGACCTACTC
>RFRL01000351.1 GCA_009924545.1 Planctomycetia bacterium
TGCCACTGTTAACGCTCGCTGGTGGCATGGCTTCATACCAGCTTCATAACTGGTAACGCTCGCTTGCTGGTGGCAATGGTAGCGAAGGTGACACCTTCGAAAATTTTTTAGACTCGTACTAATACCCTTGCAAAAATGCAAGGGTAATGTATTTAAAGAAAATATTGACTCTTATTCTTATATATTACCCTTGCATTTTTGCCGGAGTTAATACCAGTAAGGCTTTCAGCCTTATAAGAGTAAGAGCCGACAAGGTAAGGATAAATATTCTTTTCAGGTATGGATATTCAACAATAAGAATTTCAATTAATAATTAATATTTAATAAACATAGTACATAAGTATTTATTACTACATAGGTATTTATCAATACATAAGTATCAGTACTTAAGTATTCACCAATACATAAGTACTAAAAATATATTTAACAATTCTCTTAATTTTCTTAGAAGCCTTACTTTGGCGAGCGTGTAGTTCATTAGTTCTAATTTATAGAACTACGATATAGTAAGCTTTTCAGGCTTTCAGAGTTTTTTATTCTTTGTTGTTTAATGGTATAATTGCCAAAAAAAATAAACGGCGCTGCCAGGCTGCCGTTTATGTATTTCTATTCGGTAAATAGCGGTAAATAGCTAATAGGTAAATAGTAATGTATCAATGCACTAATGGCAATATTAACGGTAATTTACCGTTTATCCCTCACTATATCGCCACTGAAATTCATAATAGACTACTGCCACATTGTCAAAGTAATAATGAATTTCACTTGATAAAAGGCTTCTACTATCAGTTAATTTCAGCCTGTAACGGCTCCTTTAATAGTTCATACCGTTCAATTCAAACTTACGCTAAAGAATTTCTTTTTACTGAAAGGCTAGTTAGGCGTGCTATCTCACTGTTAACTGATATAGGCTTGATAACGTGTATACAGTCCCCCTTTGGTAAGCCGTCTAAGACGTATCAATTAAAGCCTGTACCATTGCCTTTACCAGTAACAGAGCCAAAGCCTGAAGCTATACCAAAGCCTGAGACTGTTAAGGCAGTCACTCAGATAAGAGTAACCGAGCCTGAGACTTTACCAGAGCCAAAGCCTGAGACTTTACCAGAGCCAAAGCCAAAGCCTGAGACTTTACCAAAGCCTGAGACTGTACCATTGCCTTTACCAGTAACAGAGCCAAAGCCTGAAGCTATACCAAAGCCTGAAGCTATACCAAAGCCTGAAGCTATACCAAAGCCTGAAGCTATACCAAAGCCTGAAGCTATACCAAAGCCTGAAGCTATACTAGAGCCTGAGAGAATACCAGAGCCAAAGCTAAAGCCTGAAGCTATACTAGAGCCAAAGCTAAAGCATTTATCGGAGCCTGTACTTATGTTTAAGCGAAAGCCTGTAAAAATATCTGAATTTGAGCCTTTACTAATAAACGAGCCTGAGCGCCAAATTAAGGCTACCTGTACGTGTGGTAAGCCTACAACTGAATTTGAACTGAAGCGCTGGGGTGTGTGTTCAGAATGTTTTATATCCTCACCTAATGAATTTTATAAACAATGCCTGAGAGCCTGAAGCTTTACCATTGAACTACCCCGAATTAGGGGTAGTTAGTGGTAAGCCTGAGAGCCTGAGAGAATACCAGAGCCAAAGCCTGAGAGCCTGAGACTTTACCATTGAACTATCACCATTTGGTGGTAGTTAGCCACATCTGTGACGTCACATCTGTGGTGAAACGTATGCTAGGTAAGGGATACAGCCTTCAAGGTACTGAGAAAGTTATAAGCTGCGGGTTCGTTCAACGGCTCGCTCTATCCCTAGTGTTAGGCTTTAGTTTAGGCTGCATAAGTGTTTGAGTCATTATGCGTTTATCATTATGCGCATTATGCGTTTACTTGTTAGTACAGACTAACTAACTATAGATAAAGAATTATTAATAATTATGAGAAAGCCTTATCAATAATTAGTACTGAATTATCAAAGCTTGAAAGCCTTTATATGCCTGAATTATGCGTAAAACTAGCCTACATTATGCGTTACTAAGTTAACATTATGCGTTACTGAAGCTGACATTAAATTAATTTTTTTGCTTCATTTGTAAACAATTATTAAGCTTCATAGTCTATCTAATAGTACTGAATTATCAAAGCCTGAAAAGGTTGCCATGCCTGAATTATGCGTAAAATTAGCCTACATTATGCGAAGGTTTTTTTTATTATGCGTTGACTAACTGCCTATATGGCAACAAAGCAAAAATTGAAAAAGCTTATCTATCAATACTTTTAGCCGTTGTCTAGTCCACTAATTTAATTTTTGGACTTTTTTGGACTATTAAACTATTTTCGCTCGCCACCGTCCCCCTGGACTTCGACTTTGGTGGCGACTGGTGGCGACTGTCTGAAGGCAATGAACATATACCAGCCTTGCCAAAGATATGCGGCTTG
>RFRL01000352.1 GCA_009924545.1 Planctomycetia bacterium
GCCTACACGGGCACGAAGCCGGTGCAGCCGTACGGCGTGACGATCGCCGACATCAAGGACGGCACCAGCAAGACGGTGTTGCTCAGCGAGAAGCTCCGCGGCAACAACACCGGCTACAGCACAGCCGGCCCGATATCGGTGAAAGTGGGCCTGGCCTCGCTGGCTGCCGCCGGCACCACGCCCAATGCGTGCCTGACACTCGTCAGCGGCCAGTACTACACGCCCGGCACCAGCATCAAGCAGTACTGGGGCTGCAAGTGGACCGACGGCCAGCCGGGCCGGGTCTGCATCAACACCGTGCTGCCGCCGAATTCGCCGAGTTGTGCGGGTGGCCAGAACGGCACCTCGAACCCCAATGCCGACGACTATGAGGTGGTGATCTCGACGTCAAGCAATCACCCCGGTGGCGTGAACGCCGCCTTCTGCGACGCCTCGGTGCGCTTCATCGCCGACTCGATCGACACCGGCAATACCGCCACGACCGTGGCCTACAACGCCTACACACCGAGCCCGTTCGGCGTGTGGGGTGCCCTTGGCTCGAAGGCCGGCGGCGAGAACACCGCCACCGAGTGAACCGCTTTGGGACTGCTCGAGGATCGGCGCCTGCCGATCGGATGCCGCACTGGAGCCCGCGGGAAACCGCGGGCTCCGTCGTTTTCGGGGAATGGGCCGGCGCCGTGTCGCGCCGGCGCATCACTCCACCCCGCGGATGGTGCCTCACGAAGCGTCACACGGCGGCGATCGCCTGCATCGCCGCCGTGATCTCGGCATCGGTACCCACGGTGTCGATCGGCTCGATGCCGACCCAGCCGCGGTAGCCATGGTCGTCGAGGGCGGCGAGCACCGCGGGCAGTTCGACCTGGCCGGTGCCCAGCACCACGGCCCGCCCACGGCCGGCAAACGGACCGACCACGGCGTCGGTGGCGTGGACATGGAGGATCCGCCCGCCGAGCGTGGCCACGGCGGCCAGCGGATCATGGCCGTGGACGAGCGCCGCACCGGTGATCAGATGGCATCCGACGCCCCCCTCGGGGAGCGCCGCCAGGAGCCGGACGAGATCGGCGGGAGCGGCCCGCCCCACCTCGGCGGCCAGGACCGCACCGCAGTGGGTGCCCCACTGGCCCACGTCGGTGAGTACCTCCACGAGCAACTTCCAGCGCGGATCATCGGCAGCCCCGTCGACCGGGGCGGGGGGAATGACACCGATGTGGTTGGTGACCACCGTCGCCCCGAGATCGCGGGCCAGCGACAGCGCCTCCTTGGTGGCGGCGATTCGCCCCTCGAGCCGGTCCGCATCGGCGTAGCCACCCCGCGTCGGGAACGCCACCGCCGCCACGGCGAGCCCTTCGTCCTCCACCCACTTGCGGATCTGCCGCCGGCCGGTCTGCGACAGCCCCCCCGCAGCCTCGGGCCCCAGCCCGCTGCGGGCATCGATCTCCACGCCGTCGAGCCCGAGCGTCCGCGCGCGGCGCAGGGCGGCGCGCAGCGACGTGGAGAGATGGAGGGTGGAGGTACACAGCCGGAACGGCGACACGGGCGGTTCAGCCGGGGGGATCGGGGAGCAACGGAGCGGATTGTATGCTCTTCGCCATGGCCATGCTCGCGGCGGTGACGACGGCGCTGGAACGAATCGCCCCCCTGCGCCTGGCGGCGGAGTGGGATGCCGTGGGCCTGCTGGTGGAACCACGGCGGCCCACCATCGAACGCATCCTCACCTGCCTGTCTGTCACCAGGGGGGTGGTCGCCGAGGCGGTGGAAGAGCGCGCCGATCTGGTGATCACCCACCATCCGCTCCCCTTCAAACCCGTGGCACGCCTCATCGCCGCCAACCCCACCGGCCGGCTCCTCCTCGATCTGGCAGCGGCGGGCATCGGCGTGTGGAGCTCCCACACCGCCTGGGATTCGGCGGCCGGTGGCATCAACGACCAACTCGCCGCCCTCCTCGAGCTCGATGACGTCGCGCCGCTGGTGCCGGACGGCCTCGATCCCACGGTCGGCTGCGGGCGGATGGGCCGGGCCTTGAAGGGGGCTGCCGGGGCCGGTGGCTCGCCGACCGTCGGCGACATCGCCAGCCGGCTCATCCGGCACCTCCGCCTGCCGGGGGCGTTCATCACCGGCGCTGCCGACCGGGCAGCGGGGCGGGTGGGGATCGTCTGCGGAAGCGGTGGCGACTGCCTGGCCGACGTGCTGCGGGCGGGCTGCACCACCTTCGTGACCGGAGAAATCCGGCTGCACGATGCCTTGGCGGCCGCCCACCGCGACGCGCCCTCAGGGCCCGCGTCGGGCGAGGCGGGGCGCGTGCTGGAGCAGGCGGGGAGCACGAAGCGGCTGCGGGAGATCGTCTTCTGCCCCAACCTGCACCTTCTCGACAAGCGCAACCCCGCCCGCGACCTCGAGCAGCGGCT
>RFRL01000353.1 GCA_009924545.1 Planctomycetia bacterium
CGAGATTTTGGAATTGTCAAAATTAATGCAGGTCGGCCAAGCTTTGCTTGCTGGCAAAAAAAAAAAAAGCTTTTTTGGCCTGATTTGGAGGATCTTGCTTAAAACACCAAAATTGACTTCAAAGCTGTTTTTTGGCTCAGACTCAGGAAGGTGGACTAGATTTTTCACGTGATGTGATTTTAGCGTGCGCTTGTTTGCAGGGCAAAATGCAATTACGCATAATACTATGACTGACTGACAGCAAGGCCCTGACTTCATCAGTTTTTGGGCGCAAGATGACTGACTGACAGCATGGTCTTGACTTCATCAGTTTTTGGGCGCAAGATGACTGACTGACAGCTTTTGACTTCAAAGTTTAACCTATAAGCTACCAAAGTGGACACAATGTTTTGACTGCAAATGCTAAACCCTGGACTGACATAATGTGCTCTCTTTCAGCAAAGAAGGCATGGTGATTGCAGTACAAAGGCAGATAGTATGTGGTAAAAACAGACTTCAAACATCTTGTGAACATGGATGTAATGGGGGATATTGCTCTTTTTCTTCGGATCTAGCATCTTCAATCTCTGAACTTTTCCCCAGTGTCCGAATTTCATCATACTTCAGTAGTTAATTGCTTTCACACCTTTGAATCAGCATTTTTTGATGTAGCTCCTTGAATCTCTGAAATTCCTTTTGTTGCACGCATTTGGTCACTACCATTTCAAATCCTTTGCCCAGTGTCTGATTTTTTATCATACTTCATAATCATTGCTTTTACATGTTTGAGGCTCATCATTTCACTTCAGCATTGACTTGCATTTGGATTGAAAACAATTATTCAAATCTCAACTTTATTTTAATGTATATAAAGCCAGTCTGGCAGATTCTGAAGATTCAGCCCCTGCAACAGTTCAAGTGGCAGAGAGGTGTACACATTAAGGAATGCACAGATTAAAAAGGAGAGGAGGGCATCTGTACTCACATGCTTCAAAAAGTGGCCACATTACTGAAAAGAGATAATATCAATTTGTGATTGATGTGCTGATCGTTTGGGCCAGAAATTCTCAATATGGATCGATTTGGACTGCAGCTGGGCAAAGTGTACTTGCAATCAAGAATTCAAACTTCCTTTGGATTTGACAGCGCTGCACATGCTGAAGTGTTGGAATTAATAGCTTCAATCCCTGCAAGTGTTAGAATTGAAAAGGGGATCAAGAAAAGAAGTGTCATTGATTTACATCTCATTCTGCACGGGTAACTCAAACTTCCTCGGCATTGATTAAAAAAATGAAAAAGAACAGAACAGAAAAAAAGGAACAAAAATAATAAGGCTCACTCATCCATTTCAACATTGGCCAAGGTTGATTATTGAAAAATCGCTACAATTAAATGTTTCACTGACACAATGTTTATTCAATAAAAAAACAAAAAAATAAAATAAAATAAAAGGGCCCAATAATTTATTGCAATACCTGTTGAAGAAAGATAAAGCTCCACATAAAAAACATATCATGGTCATAATTTAGAATCACCACACAAAATAGAAGCCCCTGCATTATAATGGTCATAATTTAGAATCACCACACAAAATAAAAGCCTTAAGTCCATCAAATGAAGCCAATGTCCAAAGAACATCAAATCAAGCCGAAGTCCAAAAAACAGCAAATCATATGCCAAAGTTCAAAGTCCATCAAATTTAAATCAAGCAAAAGTCCAGAGTACATCAAATCAAGCCAATGTCCAAAGTACATAAAGTCAAGCCAATGTCTAAAGTGCATCAAATCAAGCCAATGTCCAAAGTCCATTTAATCAAGCTAAAGTCCAAAGATGAGCGACGTTTTGACATTTTTGAGCAATTAGTACAAGCCAGAAAGGGCCTTGAAAACCTTGCTTTGCACCCAGCATGTTTAACGACGTTTTGAAGCAATGACTCAGTGGTGGTCGATTCTGCTTTGACGTTTGATCGTGCCCCAGCAACAAGACCAAAGCAGAAGGTGAAGTAAGAGGAAGAGTTTCTGTGCAAGAAGACCCACACAAGTTCCAGATGGAATGTTTTCTCTGTCTTTTCCTGGCTTGAAAAAAGAGAGATGCTTCGGCTTGAACCAGCAAAACTTCTTGCGACGATTGAGGAAATAACTTTCGTAAAGAAAACTTCTCTTTTCTTTGAACGCTGGCAACCTGATTGTACTGTATATTGAAGAAGGAAGCATGCCTGTGTGTTTGTTTGCACTTGGGACATTGAAATAATGCGCTGCATTACCTGTTGCTTTATTGTAAGTTCACTAATAGCCAAGCGTTCGACTTGGGCAAGCCTCTATTGGTCATGGAATTTGTCCATAGTTCACTGAGATAAAACATAGTTTTGGTTGTAAGTTTAAGAGGCCAAAATAGGCGTTCCACCGGGTGGAAAGCCTATATT
>RFRL01000354.1 GCA_009924545.1 Planctomycetia bacterium
GCGGTCGATCACCTTGTCCTGGAGGACGATGGGGAGGTCGAACGGGTTGTAGAACGGCTCCTTGCCCGGCTCGCGGAGATAGTAACCGGGAAGGGCGGGATCCTCGACCCCGGCCGCGAGCCCGTCCTGATCGGGGTCGGTGACCGACGCTTCGCCCCAACTGGGGAGGACGTGGGTCCGCATCAGGTGCAGTTCCCAGTCGGCGAACATCTGCATGATGCCCGCCAGGCCCTTCGACACGTTGAACCCGGTGATGTCCATCGCGTGATCGTGGTACCAGATGGTCGACTGCGCCTCGGTGATCGACGGGAGGTACTCCCCTTGGGGGCTGCCTTCCTTCTGGTAATCGAGCGGGAGGATGTTGGGCCAGAAGTAGTCGCGCTGCTTGCCGGGCAGCACGTAGAACGTCGGGAAGCCGTCGGCATGGGCCGGATTGTGGCCGCCGTGGAAGTGGATCGACGTCTCGGTGTCGAGGCGGTTGTCGAACCGGACCACCATCGGCTGCCCGATGCGGAGTCGCATCAGGGGGCCGGGGACGGTGCCGTCGTAGGTGAACACGCGGGCGGGAAACGCGGCATCGGGCCGCATCGTCTTCAGCGTCTCGATCATCGGGATCCGGTAGCACTTGATCGGGAAGGCGTTCCAGTTGGGCATGCTGCCCACGCCGCTCCAGGTGATCTGGGTCGGGGTCTGGGAGAACAACTGCGGAATCTCCGGCAGCGACGGGATGCTGCGGAAACATTCCCGGCGTTGCGCCCACGCGGCGGCACCCACGAGCGTGGGATCGCAGCCATAAGCGGCCCACGCGGCCGGGTTCTCGGCCCATTCGCGGGCGATGCCGTGGTACACCTCGCCGAGCGGCACCGGGTCCTCGGGAAGGAAAACCGGCTGGCGGTCGACCTCGGTGAACGAGCCGATCGCCTTCGGCCGCAGCGTGCGCGGCACCACCAATTCCTGGGTGAACGCCCAGGGGGGGAGACGGGCCTGATTGGCCTTGTCGAACGTGGCGGTGGCCCCGACGAAGGGATCGGCCGCCGGTGTCGGCGCGGGCCCGGCGACGATGGCGCAGGTCGCCGCGCCCGTGGCGGCAGTTTTGAGGACGTCACGACGGGAAGGCATCGGCGACTCCTGGTGTGCACCCCGATCCGGCATCGACCACGCTCCGCTCCGACATCATCCGCGCACTGGCTCGCGATCCGGCCACGCGAGTGCGACCGCCACCGCGAAGGCCGCCATCGCGGCTCCCCACCATGGCTCCCCCGCCAGCATGCCTACCACAGGCCACAGGCCCACGCCCATCCAACCCGCGGCACGCCGCAGACCGGGCACGCACAGGCCGGCGGCGAACAGGGCCTCGAAGAGGGTGACCGCGTGCGTCGTACCGTTCATCAGGTATTCCGATCGACGATAGAGCGGTTGCAACTGCAACGCGGAACGTTGCCGCCCCGCGAGCCACCATGCAGCCGACCCATCCCACCACACGTCCCCCTTCAACTGGGCAAGGAGGGTGGCCAGGGTGATGGCGAACCCCAGGATCAGGAGGAGCGACAGGGCGATCCGATTGCGGAGGGACGGCTCTGCCGGAGCCCGACCGGCCCGGTCCGCGAGCCACCGATCGACCGAGAGGTCGTCCCCCGGCCGGCCCACCACCAGGCACCACAGCAGCACCGCGACGCAGTCGTCGGCCGGGCCGGCGAGCATCGGGCCGCGATTGAGCAGGCTGGCGAAGCCCACGGCCGCCAGCACGGCCGCCACCGGGGTGGCGCAGCCGACGGTGAGGAGGAGGAGCGCCACGCCGAGGGCGAGATGGGCACCGCGTACGGCGCCGGCGGAGCGGGCGAAGTCCCACACCGACACCCCCCACGGCGACCGCCACTCGCGCACCGTGTCGGGCGGCAGCACCCCCTGCGGCCCGAACCATTCGACGATGTCCCCCCACCAGCTCCACCACAGCACCAGGGCCACGAGGCCCGTCACGATGCGGACGGCAGCCAGCGGCCGCGCCGGCGCCGTGACGAACCACAGGCGCTGCCAGAGCGCGGCGCAAAGCGCGCCGACCGATGCGTTGCCCGAGCGGCTCGTCATGTCAGTGCGGTTCCCCGGTGCTGGCTGCGGGCAGGAGTGGCGCGAGTTCCTCCACCGGCGTGTCGCGGATCAACTGCACCGCCCCCCCCACGCGCCGCAGCCGGAGCACGACGACCTCGTCACGACGCGCCGCGGTCCCGGCCGCCGTGCGCTCCGGGGACAGATTCCGCACGACGTGCAGCGCGACGTCGTCGGCGCCGGTGAGACGGAACAGCCCCGCCGCCAATCCTTCCGGGAGCAGGCCCTCGCGCTCGGGATCGGCTTCCCCCTCCGCGATCGCCCGCGCCAGCCGGCGCCAGCGGGCGGCGCGTTCACC
>RFRL01000355.1 GCA_009924545.1 Planctomycetia bacterium
CCGTTCGAGGCCGAGACGGTGGCCTGGCGGCTGGCCGAGGCGGATGGCGGCCCCCGGGTCATCGAGCATGATCGCAGCCCCGTGGCGCCGCACCGGGGTCGGGCGTGCGAGCGGGTGGTCATCGAGAGCGGCGCCGGCACCATGCTCCGCCTGTCGCTGCCGCTGGCCGCCGCCACCGTCATCGACGAATGGCGGGCCAGCCTCTGGATACGGGCCAACCGTCCCGATATCCGCTTCTCCGCCCGGGTGGAACTGCCCGCCTTTCCCCGTGCCGCCAGCGGCGCCGCGGTGGCCGTCCTCGTTCCCGGCGCCGTGTCCACCGACATCGATCGCTGGGAGTCGTTGTCGGTGGGCAACCTGCCGTCGGGCCTGCGCCGGCAGTTGCTCGCCCTGCGTGCCGAGCATGGCCCCACCGGCGATCTCACCGGGGCGGTGGTCACCCATCTGGTCCTCGAACTCTACTCCGGGCCGGGCCGCTACGAGATCGCCATCGACGACCTGCTCGTGGAGGGCGTGGTGGCGACCGGCGGTGGTCTGGCCACCGCGTTGCCGGCACAGCCCGGTCCCCTCCCCGCTCCGCCGCCGTCGCGTCCCGCGGTCGTCGCCGGACCGGCTCCGGTCCGCCAGGTGGCCCACGGCGTGGCGGAGGCCACCGCACCGCGTGACCCTGCCGCGGGGCTGGTGCGCGGGGTGCTCGAGGTGGCCGGCCAGCCGTTCTTCCCACGCGCGATCGACCATGCCGGAGAACCGCTGGCGTTCCTCGCGGCGCTGGGCTTCAACTGCGTCCGCCTCCCGGTTCCCGCCTCCGGCGACCTGTTGGCGGAGGCGCGAGCCCAGGGCATGTGGGTCATCTGCCCGTCCCCGACCCTGCCCGACGTCGATGTCCGGGACGCCACGTCGCTTCCGGCGTTTTCGGCTGCCTGGGATCGGGTGCTCGCCTGGGACCTGGGCAGC
Source organism: Planctomycetia bacterium (assembly GCA_009924545.1). Classification (GTDB taxonomy): domain Bacteria; phylum Planctomycetota; class Planctomycetia; order Pirellulales; family UBA1268; genus F1-20-MAGs016. Next base: position 955 of record RFRL01000355.1, read on the forward strand.
GGTCTGGCCGAGGAGGATGTCGACGACCTCGCCGAGCGGGCGAGGCGCGTGCGCACCTGCGACACCCGTCCCGGGCGACCGCTGGTGGCGGCCGCCGACTCCGGCCTCCGTTCGGTGTCGCGGCACATCGACATGCTCGTCGCGCGCCGTTCGGTCCTGGGGACGAGTCTCGAACTGGGTGACTACCTCACTTGGCTGCGGGAGCGCGGCCGGCTCACACGCCCGGGGACACCGGTCCTCGCCACCCTTGCCACCGAGATCGACGGCCGCGCCGCGCGGCAGGCGGCGGCGCTGGCGGGGATCGGTGGACGGGGCTTGGCGGTCGATCCGGAGAGCCTGTCGTTGGCCGCGCTGGCGGCAGTGGCGGGGGGGGCCCGCGGCCTACTCTGCACGTCGTCGCGCCGCCTCGACGGCGACGACTCCCAGTCGCGCGCCCGGGCGGCGGCCTGCCGGATGCTCAATCTCCGCCTGGAAACACTCGATGCATGGGCCGCCGCGGGCCGGTTCGCCGCCGCCGCCCAGTCGTCCGATCCGGAGGTGAAGGCGGTCCTCCTCGAGGCATCGCGCGCCCGGATGGTGGTGGTCTATCGCTCCGTCCAGGGGGCCCAGATCGTGGCCCGCCGGTACCACGGCGACCTCCCCGCACAGGCCCCGCTGACCCTGCTCCTGCCCGGCGTGCCCGAGGCCCACCGCGCGTGGGAAGTTTCCGCGGGGGGGCTCAAGCCGCTGCGGCAGCGCCGCGTGGCCGGCGGCGTGTCGGTGGTGCTCGACTCGTTCCTGACGTCGACCCTGATCCTCGTCAGCGGGGATGCGACGGTGGCCGCGCAGGAACGGCTCCGCGCCCGCCAACCGCTCCTCCTCGACGCCAGTCGGGCGGAGGCGGCGCTGTCGCTGGCCGGCGCCGGAGAGTTGCTCTCCCGGCTCCCCGCGCAGGCCCTGGGGCGGCTCCCCAGTGGCGACATGCTCCGGCATGCCAGCGCCCTGGCGGCGGATGCCGAAGCCCTCGCCCCCGGCGATCCCGCCGCGGCGATCGTCGGCTTCCAGACCGCGGCCGCGGTCGCGGGGCAGGTGGAACGCCTGGCCTGGGAGCGGGGCATCGTTGCCGCCGGCTCGATGGTTTCCGACCCCCTGGCCACCTCCGATGCGACGCTCGCCGAACACTGGCGCTTCATCGACGCACTGGCCGCGGCGTCGCCGGGACCGGAGCTGGCGTCGATGAACTGGCCGCCGCGGGGTGGCGGCATTTCGTCCTCGCGCAGAAGACGATCCGCAGCGGTGTCGAGATCGCCCGGCCGCAGCCCGGGCAGGGCAGCGGGTGCCTCGTGCTCCGCGCCGAGCCGGTGGAGGCGGCGCTGGCACCCGCCGTGGTGGAGACGCCCCCGGTGTGGATCACCACCCCACCGGTGCCGGTGCCCAGCGGGAAGTTGCTGCAGATCGAAGCCCGGG
>RFRL01000356.1 GCA_009924545.1 Planctomycetia bacterium
GCTCCCCGCCCGGGCCCGCGCGGTGATCTTCCTGTTCATGTTCGGCGGACCGTCGCAGGTCGATCTCTTCGACTTCAAACCCGGGCTCCAGGCCCGCGACGGGCAGACGATCGACAACGAGTTCCGCATCGGGGCGACGACCCGGGCGGTCCTCCAGGCGAGCCGGCGGTCGTTCGCGCGCCACGGGGAATCGGGGCTGTGGTGCTCCGACGCCCTCCCCCACCTCGCCCGGCACGTCGACAAGCTGGCGATGATCCACTCCCTCCACACCGACTCCTTCGCCCACGCCGGCGCCGTCCTCCAGGCCAACAGCGGACGGATCCTCCAGGGACACCCGTCGGTCGGCTCCTGGATCACCTACGGCCTGGGCAGCATGAGCGACGACCTGCCCGGCTACGTCGTCATGCTCGATCCGCGCGGCGGGCCGACCGGTGGGGCCCCCAACTGGTCGAGCGGCTACATGCCGGCGGCCTACCAGGGCACGCCGATCCGTACCGCCGGCGCCCCGATCCTCCATCTGGAGCCCCCGCCGGGGAGCGACCGCGCCGCCCAGCGCCGCACGATCGACTTCATCAACAGTCTCAACGCGGGCCACCATGCCGAACGGTCGGAGGCGACGGAGCTGGCGGCGCGGATCCGCTCCTACGAACTTGCCTTCCGCCTCCAGACCACCGCCCCCGAGGCCCTCGGCATCGGCGGAGAGACGGCGGAGACCCGCGCCCTCTACGGCATCGACGAACCGAAACCCGACTGGCATCCGCTGGCCCTCGGTCCCGCCACGTTCGGCCGCCAATGCCTCCTCGCGCGCCGGTTGGTGGAACGCGGCGTGCGCTTCGTGCAGATCTACTCCGGCGGCGGCCCGGCCGGTGGCCAGAACACCTGGGACGGCCACCACGGCATCGAGGAGAACCTCCGCCTCCACTGCCCGGAGATCGACCGGCCGATCGCCGGCCTGCTCACCGATCTGGCGCGCCGCGGCCTCCTCGACAGCACGCTGGTCGTGTGGGGTGGGGAGTTCGGCCGGATGCCGGTGGCGGAGACGTTCAACACCGGCGGCAAACCCGGGGGTCGCGACCACAACCCGCGCGGCTTCACCTACTGGCTCGCCGGCGGCGGCGTGCGCGGCGGCACCACCTACGGGGCCACCGACGAGATCGGCGAGAAGGCGGTGGAGCACCCGCGCCACCTCCGCGACCTCCACGCCACGATCCTCCGCCTGATGGGGCTCGACCACCGCCGCCTCACCTATTTCCACGGCGGGCTGGCGGAAAAACTCACCGGTGTCGTCGAGGCCCACCCGATCAGCGAAGTCATCGGCACGGGATGACGGGATCCGGTCAGTTGACCCCTCCCCGGTTTCTGTACCAGTGCTCATGAGAGGGTTGGGGACCAATCCGCTTGGTGTGTCGAAGGGAGGGGCGCAGCCCCGACCGGAGACACACCAAGCGACGCCGCCGGGACCGCCCCGGTGGCCGTGTCATCGAGGCCAGCGACGAAGGCCGCCGGCGTCATCCAGTTCAGGCCGCCGTGCGGCCGTCTGTGGTTGTAGTCGTTTCGCCACTGGTCGAGAACGACTCGGGCCTCGGTGAGGCTCAAGAACAGCTCCCGGTCGAGCAGCTCGTCTCGGAGTCTGCCGTTGAAGCTCTCGACGTAGCCGTTCTCCCAGGGACTTGCCTTCTGGATGTAGAGCGTGCGTACGCATGCCCTCCCCAGCCATTCCTGGATCTCCTTGGCCGCAAACTCCGGGCCGTTATCGCTCCGCAGATGCTCCGGCGCGCCACGGATGGCGAAGAGGTATTGCAGCGTCATGATCACGTCCCGAGCCGTGAACGACCTCGCCACCTCGATCGCCAGGCACTCCCGAGTGAACTCGTCGATCACGACCAGGATCCGGAGCTGCCGACCGTCTTCCGTCCGCTCGGTCAGGGGCGAGAGCTCCAGACGTGGTTGCGATGCATCGCCTTGTGACGGGAGCAGGCGTTGGCGCTCACGCCCGGCAACCTGCGGCGTTTCCGCTGCTTGCGTGGAACCTGCATGTGCTCCTCCTTCCAGATCCGGTGCACCCGCTTGATGTTCACCTTCCAGCCCCCGAAAGCCTCCGGGCCGGTCAGTACGCGATGCGTTCGCTCGCTCCCGTGCCTCGGGAACGATTCGACGATCTTCCGCATCACCGCCAAGAGTTCGCGGTCGCCGTCGATCTTCCGTGGACGGTGACGCTGCGTGCCCCGGTTCTGGCCGAGCACCCGACAGACCCTTCTTTCCGAGACCTTTTCATGCCCCAAGCACCGCCGGACGGATTCCACCGTCCGACGGCGACGCTCGGGGCAGGTCAGTT
>RFRL01000357.1 GCA_009924545.1 Planctomycetia bacterium
GACTACAACCACGTCGACGCCTGCTGCATGTGGATGGTGAAGAACCCCGACGCCTACGACGTCATCGTCACCACCAACATGTTCGGCGACATCATCACCGACCTGGGAGGGATCCTCCAGGGCGGGATGGGTGTGGCGGCCGGGGCGAACCTCAACCCCGACCCCGGGGGCGTGAGCATGTTCGAACCGATGGGTGGTAGCGCCCCCAAGTACACCGGTACCGACCAGATCAACCCCATCGCTGCCATCAATGCGATGGCGATGCTCTTGGAGCACACCGGCCATCCAGCCTCGGGAGCGCGGATCGACCGGGCGGTGGCCCGGGTGACCGGCACGAAGATGGCCAGCCAAGCCGCCGGACGCATGGGGCATGGCACGCGGGCCGTGGGCGATCTGGTGGTGGCGGCGCTGCAGGACTGACAGCTCGCTCGCTTGACGTCCCGTTCGCTCGAAGGCGAGGCAGCGGCGACGGGCTGGTGGCCGGAACCGCGGCACGTGCCGCGGCTCGGGGGTGAGTGCCCGGCCCGTTCGATCCGCTCACCGCGCGGGCCATGTCACCCGCCGTCCTTCGCGGGCGCTGGCATCGGCTGCGGCCACGATCTGCATCGCCGTCAGCGTCTCGTCGAGTCCGCTGACACGCCGCACCAGGCTGGTCACGGTGCGGTGGAACTGCAGCAGCATTTGCTCCCCCACCGGCCGATCGGCGTCGAGCGACTCCTGGTGCCGACCGGCCGTGTCGAACCAGACGAGGCTGGCGGGCAGATCGATGAAGGCGATCCCGTGGGTGCACACCACCTGCAGAGCCGGCGGCGGCCGGAAGCCCACCGCCTCCTCCCAGCAGCGGGGCATGTAGTAGCCGCAACTGATCTGGGCGATGGGGCCATCACCCGGCGGACCCGACGGGGTGAAGTCGAGGCTCATCATCCGGTAGTCGTCGATCTCGCCGCCGGGCTGCTCGGCATGGCGCACGGCGACCACGCTGGTGGGATCGCTGCCCTGCACGTAGCGGCACCAGTCGACCAGTTCCATCAGGTCGCGCACTTCGTCGGCCCGCTGTCGGCCGCCGGGCGCGGCGCCGGTGCCGGACAACGGCACGCGGCGGTGGCAGAAGAGCATCCGCGGCGGCCCCAGCTGCGTGGCCACCAGCTCCTTCAGCCGCACCGTGGCCGGGGCGTGGCGGCGCGGCAGTTCGGCCATGAACGCCACCCCCGACTGCTCGATCCGCCAGCGCAGCGACTCCGCTTCCCGGGGATCGACCGGGAGGCCGATCGCGGCGTAGACCGCCTTGCCCGCCGCACAGGCCGCCTCGACAGGCGCGGTGCCGTACCACTGGTCGCCGAGGAACAGCACGACGTCGACGTCGGCCCGGGCTGCAACGGCCCGGAAACCGTCGCTGGCCACGGCGTTGAACTCGCTGGCGGCCCGGCGGGCCAGGTGCGCCACCTGCTCGCAGACCACGCGCACCTCGAAGCGGTCGGACAGCGACCGCAGCGCCGGCAGATACCGCGACTCCCAGTGGTTCCCCAGCCCGACGATGCCGGCTCGGAGCCTCATGCCGGGCCCCCGTCGGCGACGGCGCGGGCGTGCTCCTCCCGCAGCCCCTTGTCGGCGATGTCCTTGCGGCACCACGCCCCCTGCCAACGGATCTCGCGGACGGCGGTGTAGGCCTGCAGTTTCGCCCGGGCCAGCGTCTCCGCGACCCCGGTAACCGCGATCGTCCGCCCCCCGTCGGTGCAGAGGGCGGCGCGCCATGGAACACATGCGCGCCCGGGACTGCTGCCGCCGCATCCAAGCCGCGGATCGGCAGCCCCTTTTCCACCGGCCCCGGATAGCCCGCCGAGGCCATCACCACCGTGACAGCCGCAGCGGAACGCCACACGGGCGCCACCACCTCCTCGAGCCGGCGCGCCGCGGCCGCGTCGAGCACTTCCCACAAGCTCGAGTCGAGCAGGGCGAGGAGCGTCTGGCACTCGGGATCGCCGAAGCGGGCGTTGAACTCGAGCACCTTGGGGCCCTGCGGCGTGAGCATCAGGCCGGCGAACAGCACACCCTGGAACGGCACTTTCGCCCGGCGCATGGCGTGCACCGTGGGCACCAGAATCCGCGACTCGATGTCGGCGAGCATGTCGGCATCGACGAACGGCGTCGGGCTGTACGCCCCCATCCCGCCGGTGTTGGGCCCGGTGTCTCCGTCGAACGCGGCCTTGTGGTCCTGCACGGGTGGGAGCGTCACGAGCGTGCGGCCGTCGGTGATCGCCATCACGCTCACCTCGACGCCGTCGAGCCGCTCCTCGACGAGGATCCCGCCGCGCGAGAGCACGGGATCGGCTGCCAG
>RFRL01000358.1 GCA_009924545.1 Planctomycetia bacterium
ACGATCGTCTCGTCGAGGAGACCCCGCCGGTGGAGGTCGGCCAGCAGGGCACCGATCGGCTGATCGACCGCCCGGGCGAGCTTCTCGTGATTGGCGCGGAGACCGCCATGGGCGTCCCAGGCGCCGGCCCCACCGCCCCCGTGCTGGATCTGCACGAAACGCACGCCGCGCTCCACGAACCGGCGCGCGGCGAGCAACTGGAGGGCGAATTCGCGGCATTCGGGGCGATCGAGGCCGTAGAGGCGCTGCGTTTCCGGCGTCTCCGCCGCGACATCCACCACCTCCGGGACACTCGCTTGCATGCGGAAGGCGAGGTCATACGCCGCGGTGCGCGCGGCGGTCGCGGCATCGCCGGGATAGCGCCGGGCGGTGAGCCCGTTGAGCGTGGCGACAAGGTCGAGGCCGACAGCCTCGGCGGGACGGGGAAACGGGCGCTCGGCCCGACCGAAGTCGAGTGGGCTGGCGGGATCGATGCGCAGCGGCACGGCGTCGTGCGCCGGCCCGAGGTAGTGGCCGTCGCGGCGGTTCCAGTATTCGCGCGTGCCGATGGAGATGAACTGGGGAAGAGCCGGGTTGAGCGACCCGAGGGCGTAGTGCACCCACCCACCGAGGGTCGGCGACACCGGGTCGAGCATGTGCCGCCCGGTGTGGAACTGGGTCTGGGCGCCGTGGTTACTGTCGGTGGTGTACATCGAGCGCACCACCGCGATCCGGTCGATCTGCGCGGCCACGTGGGGAAACCAATCGCTGACCTCGATGCCCGACTGGCCGTGGGGCCGGAAGCCGACCTGGAGCGGGAAGAGGACGTTCCGCTGCTGGCCGTTGGCGTCGGGCACCGGGGCCCGCTCCAGGGCGAGCTTGGCGGGATCCTGGACCGACGCGAACGGCGTCTCGCTGATCGACTTGCCGGCATGGCGCGTGACCATCGGCTTGGGGTCGAAGCTCTCCAGGTGGCTGACGCCACCGTTCATGAACAGCCAAATCACGCTCCGGGCGCGCGCCGGAAAATGGGGTCGGCCATCGGGGGGCTGCCAGCCCTCCTCGGCCCGCGCGACGGGGTGCACCGCCGCCACACCCGCCGCCGTGGCCAGCGGCAGGGCGCCACGGAACAACCGGCGGCGCGACGGGCGGAGCGGGGAAGTCATGGCGCGATCCCGGAGGGGGTGGTGCGCGGGTCAGCGCACGGTGACGAAGTCGGTGTGATTGAACAGGGCCCACACCAGGTGCCCGCGCGCCGGATCGGGGGGCGCGCCCCCCAGGTCGCCCGCCGGCAGGGCCCGCCACGCGGGCAAAGCCTCCAGGCAGGCGTCGCGCTCGGCGGGGGCCGCCGGTCGGCAGAGCACGGTGACGAACGCCCGATCGACGAACTCCGGATCGCCGACTCCGTCGGCCGACAGCCGTGCCGCCACCACCGCGGCCGCCTCGTGGACCAGCGCCGCGTGCGACAGGGCCAGCGCCTGCTGCGGCACCACGCTCTCCTCGCGGCGGTAGCAATCCTTCACGGCGGCGTCGTCGAAGACCACGAGGAAGGGATTGCGGCTCACCTCGGAGTGGGTGAAGTAGAGGCTGCGGCGCCGCGAGGCCGCCTGCTGGTCGGGGGGTACCGGCGGCCCCCCCGGCGACACGTCGAGGAGCCCGGCCACGGCGAGCACGGCGTCGCGCACCACCTGGGCCTCGAGCCGCACCGGTTCGCGGCGCCACAGGAGAGTGTTGTCGCGGTCGGCCTCCGCAGCGGCGTCGAGGCCGGCGGCCGAGGAGTCCATGCGATAGGCGGCGGAGGTGACGATGAGGCGGTGGATGTGGCGCAGGCTCCAGGGGGTGCCACCGGGTGCGCCGGCGACGAGCTCGGCTGCGAGCCAATCGAGGAGCTCGGGACTGGTCGGGGCCGCCCCCTTGCGACCAAAGTCGAACACCGTCGCCACCAGCGGCCGGCCCATGTGCCGCATCCAGAGATGGTTGACGGCGACGCGGGGGGTGAGCGGGTGCCGGGGATCGGTGATCCAGGTCGCCAGTGCCCGCCGTGCCCGCCGCCGGCCGGTGCTCGTGGCCGGGAAGGGGACCGGCGGATCGTCGTGCCCCGAGTAGCGGAACCGGGTCGGCACCCAGCGGGCGCCGACGAGCGGCGTGTAGGCCTCCCCCTCCTCGGCCACGGCGGCTGCCGCCTTCTCCGCGGCGGCGCGCGCGGCGGCGAGCTTCTCGGTCGCCGCCGCCTTCCCCTTTTCGTCGGCCACCTTGTCGTCGGCGCCCGCTGGGTGCCGACCCGGTTCCGCTACTCGGGGCACGACGATCCGCCGGTCCCCTTCCCGGCCACGAGCACCGGCCGGCGGCGGGCAC
>RFRL01000359.1 GCA_009924545.1 Planctomycetia bacterium
GCCCGCTCCGACATCCGCCGCTGGCTCTCCTGGGGCGCCGGGCCGCGGGCCTGCCAGTCGCTCCTGCTGGGGGCCAAGGCCCGGGCTCTCCTCGACGGCGCGGATGTCGTCGAAGGAGGCGCTGGGCCGGGATCGTCGATCCGCGGGCGCTGGCCCTCGTGGCCCGGTTGGAGATGGTGGCCCGCACCGCGGTCGAGGGACTGCTCTCCGGGATCCACCCCAGTCCGTTCTTCGGGTCGAGCGTCGAGTATGCCGACCACCGGCCCTACACCCCCAGCGACGAGCTGCGCAGCCTCGACTGGAAACTCGTCGCCAAAACCGACCGCTACTTCGTCAAGCTGTTCGAGGACCGGACCAACACCCGCGTCACGGTCGTCCTCGATACCAGCCGGTCGATGGGCTTCGGCTCGACCGGCACCACCAAGCTCGACTTCGGTCGGGGTCTGGCCGCGGCCCTCCTCCACCTCGCGCTGAAGCAGAACGACGCCGCGGGGCTCGTCACCTTCGACGACGCGGTGCGTTCATACGTGCCCCCGCGCAGCATCGCCAACCACTTCCGCCATCTGCTGGCGGCGCTGGCGTCCGCCGCCCCGGGGGGCGACACCGGGGTCCGCGGCGTGCTGGCGGAGGTGGCGGGGCGGCTGCCGCGGCGCGGGATCGTGGTGCTCGTGAGCGACATGCTCGACGATCCCGCCGGCATCGCCTCCGGGCTGTCGCTCCTCCGCCACCGGCGGCACGACCTGGTGGTGTTCCACGTCGTCGATCCCGCCGAGCGGAGCTTCCCGTGGGAGCGCTCGGCACGGTTCCGCGACATGGAGGGGGAGGGGCGCCTGGTGGCCAACCCGCGCCTCGTCCGGGCGGCATACCAGGAGCGTTTCGAGGCCTTCCTGAACAGCGTCCGTGCCGCCTGCCTGGAGCGCTCGATCGGCTATGAACTGGTCGTCACCGATCAGCCCTACGAGGATCTCCTGGCCGCCTACCTGTCGCGCCGCGCGCGGCTGTCGGGCTGAATCCCCCTGGTCGTCAGCGCGTCATGCTCAATCCGTTCCTCCTCTGGTTCCTCCCGCTGGCGGCCGTGCCGTTCGTTCTCCACCTCCTGGAGCGCTTTCGGCTCCGCGAGATCGAGTTGCCCACGTTCCGCTTCCTCATGGATGGCTACGTGCAGGAGCGGCGCCGCCTGCGGTTGCTGGAGTGGTTGCTGCTGGCCCTGCGCACGGCCCTCGTGCTGTTGGTGGTGGCAGGGCTGGCCCGGCCGGTGGTGCAGCGCTTCGCCTCCCTGTTCGGTGACCGGGGGGGCAAGGACGTGGTGTTCATCGCCGACGCGGGGCTGACCACGGGACTGGTAAGCGAGGGGACATCGGCCCTGCACCGCGTCCGCGAGGCGATCCGGGCCGCCGCCGCCCGGCTCGATGCCGGCGACTTCGTCACCCTCGTCCGCGCCGGCGTGGAGCCAAGCGTCCTCCACCGCGGGGCGCTCGGCGACGGCCGGCGCTTCGGCGCCGTCCTCGACACCTTGGTGCCCGATCCCGGGCCGGCCGCCCTCGCCGCCGCCCTGCGCGAGGGCCTGGCGGGTCCGCCGCGCGGTGCGCGCACCGCCTGGGTGGTCACCGACGGTGAGGCGCGCAGTTGGCGCAAGCTGGCCGATGACGGGGTCGGGCCAACGCTCCCCGGCGACGCGCGCCTGGTGGTCCTCGACGTGGGGCACGAGGGGCGTGTGGCCAATGCCGCCCTCCTCGGCGACCCGCCGCGCGCCCAGCGGCCGGTGGTCGGCCTCCCGGTGGAGATCGTGGCGCGAATCTCGGTCGCTGGTGGCGAAGCGGTGGAAAAGATGGTCTCGGTGTACCTCGACGACGAACTGGTGGCCCAGGTGCCGGTGCTCGTGCAGCCGGGCACCACGGTGACGCGCACGCTGGCGGTCGTCCCGCGCCGCTCAGGCGTGATCCGCGGCCGGATCCAAATCCCGGCCGATGCGTTTCCCGAGGACGACAGCCTGCTGTTCTCCCTGGTGGTGGAGCCACGGGTCGACGTGTTGGTGGTGGCCCCGGCCGACGTGCGGGGGATCGACGACCCCGGGCTGTTCGTCAACGCGGCCCTCGAGGCGCCGCTGGAGACCCTCACGGGCGCGGAGTCCGGGGCCCGGGCCGCCGATGCCGCGAACGGCGCCGAAGCCAACCGCGAGATCGCCCGCAGCCTCGACGTCACCGTCGTGCGCGCCGATCGGCTCGACGAGCCGCGCGTCATGGCCGCCGACGTCATCGTGTTGGCCGACGTCCGTCTCGACGGGGGGCGG
>RFRL01000360.1 GCA_009924545.1 Planctomycetia bacterium
ATAGCGCCGGAGGAGGTCGTCCTCCCATTCGTCGAGATTGGCAAGCGGCCGTGCGTCGTCCATGGCAGGGGGATCCGGGGAAGGGCACTGGTGGCGGACGGCCATCGGCACCGCACCCTGCGGGACACCGGCCGCCGCTGCCCATGATGGCCGGTGGCAGCCGAGTTCCCAAGAGCGGTCGGGGCGGCCGACTCCCGGTGTCCGCAACCGGTTGCCCCGGCGGCACGGGCCGGCCCAACTGGCGGGACGGCGGCCGGCGCTGGTATCGTCGCACCATGGTCAACCTACCGATCGTCGAACCGGGTTCGCGTGCCGTGACCGGCCCAGCGGCTGACACGGGGCCGGCCGGCGCGACCGGCCCGGCGAAGGGCACCTATGCCCTGGTGAGCCTCGGCTGCCCCAAGAACCTCGTCGACAGCGAGCGGATGCTGGGGCTCCTCCGCGACGACGGCTGGCGCCTGGTGGCGGAGCCGCGTGGGGCCGACCTCGTGGTGATCAACACCTGCGCCTTCCTCGAGGCCTCGCGCCAGGAGTCGTACGGCGTCATCCGCGAGATGGTCGACCTCAAACGGGGGGGCGGCACGCGCGGGGTGGTCGTGGCGGGTTGCCTCGCCGAGCGCCAGAAGGAGGCGCTGCTCGACGAGGTGCCGGGGGTCGATGCCGTGATCGGCGTCTTCTCCCGCGACGACATCGCCCGCGCAGCGGACCGGCTCATCGGCCGCCTCGGCGAACAGCAAAGCCTGTTCCGGCCGGCGCCTGCCCGGGCCCTCGACGATTCCCACCGCCTGCGGGTCACCCCCCGGCATGTCGCCTACCTGAAGATCTCCGAGGGTTGCGACCGGACCTGCACCTTCTGCTCGATCCCGCGGATGCGCGGCAAGCACGCCACCAAGCCGATCGAAGAGGTGGTCCGCGAGGCGGAGGAGCTCGCCGCCGACGGCGTCCGCGAGCTCGTCCTCGTGGCCCAGGACACCACCTACTACGGCATCGACCTGTATGGCGAACCGCGGCTGGTGGAGTTGCTGGCGGTGCTGGAGCGGGTGCCGGGCATCGAGTGGATCCGCCTCATGTACCTCTACCCGATCCACTTCTCCGACCGGCTCATCGACGCCATCGCCGCCAGTCCGCGGATCCTCCCCTATCTCGACCTGCCGCTGCAGCATGCCAGCGACGCGGTCCTCAAGCGGATGCAGCGGCGCGTGAACCGGTCCGCCACCGAGGATCTCCTTGGCAAACTCCGGGCGCGGATCGACGGGCTCGTCCTCCGCACCACGTTCATCACCGGTTTTCCCGGGGAGACGCGCGAGCAGTTCGCGGAGTTGGTGGCGTTCGTGGAGCGGTGGCGGTTCGAGCGGCTCGGGGTGTTCACCTATTCCTTCGAGCCCGACACGCCGTCGGCGCGGCTCGACGGGCACCTCCCCGAGGAGGAGAAGGCGGCCCGGCGCGACGAGCTCATGCAACTCCAGCAGGGAATCGCCCACGAGCATGCCCAGCGCCAGGTGGGGCGCACGCTCGACGTGATCATCGACCGGCACAGCGGGGTCCGCGACGACGTGTGGATCGGCCGGTCGGAGGGGGATGCGCCCGACATCGACTGTGCGGTCTACGTCACCGCTCCGGGCACCTCGCCACGGAAGCCGCTCTCCGGGCGGATCCTCCCGGTGGAGATCGTGGCCGCCGCCGGCTACGACCTCGCCGGCGTTCCCGCCGACGGCTGAACCAGCATGCCGTCGGCTTCTCATCCGCCGGGCGATCCCGACCGCGTGTGGACGGTCCCCAACATGCTCTCGCTGGGGCGGCTGGTGCTGGCGCTGGTCCTGTTGGTCGTCATCGAGGCGGGGCGGAACGGCACCGCCCTGGGGCTGTTCGTGGTCGCGGCCTCGACCGACTGGGTGGATGGCTGGTATGCCCGACGGTTCGGGCAGGTGAGCCGGCTGGGGCGGATTTTTGATCCGCTGGTGGACAAGGTGATCGTCTGCGGGGCGTATGTCCTGCTCGCGGAGCGGGGCGAGGCGGCGGCGATCGCGCCGTGGATGGCCGTCGTCGTGATCGTGCGGGAGCTCGTCGTCACCGCGGTGCGGTCCGAGATGGAGCGGCTCGGCGAGGACTTTTCGGCGGGGCCGGCGGGCAAACTGAAGATGGTGCTGCAATGCCTGGCCATCGGGCTGGAGTTGGCGGCGCGGGCCTGGCCCGCACTGTCGCTCGGCGGGATCGCCTTGCGTCCCGCGGCGGGCGTCGTCGCCTGGGCGGCCATCGTGGCGACGGTCTGGTCGGGCCTG
>RFRL01000037.1 GCA_009924545.1 Planctomycetia bacterium
CGACCGTGCCGGCCCCCCTCACTCCACCACGCCATGCACGCGCCAGCCGGCAGCCCGGGCCGCCGCGAGGTCGAGGAGCGGATCGTCCCCTACAAGGAGCAACTCAGCCGGCTGGCGACCGAGCCGGGCCTCGATCGCCCGGAAGAACGCGACGGCCGGCTTCCGCCACCCCAGCTCCGCCGACGTGAAAACGTGCCGCGCCGCGGTGAGAGGCGCCAGCCGCGGCGCGATCGACAGCAGCCGTTCGTCAAAGTTGCTCGCCAGGGCGATGTCGACTCCCGCCGCGAGGCTGGCAGCGACGAGGGCTTCGCCCCGCGGGAGGGCGCGCCAGGCGGCAGGCCGGCCGAAGTGCTCCCACAGGTCGGCGAAAATCCGTGGGGCGGCCGCCACGCCCGGAAAGACGTCGGCGACGATCGCCTCCCAGCGCTGCCGCTCGCGCTGCGGGCTGGTGGCATGGGGCGGCGCGGCGGCGGCATCGACCCCCTCCTGACGCCGCCAGGCGGCGGCGAACGCCCGGCGGATTTCCTCCTCCTCGCGCTCCACACCATGGGCCGCCGCGGTGTCGCGGTAGATGCGGGCCACCGACGGCGCGGGCTCGACGAGCGTGCCGACCACGTCGAACACCACCAGCGTGACGCCCGGCGGCGGGAACGCCCCGACAGGCGGCGCCGGGCCATCATCGTGGGATCCGGGAACATTCCCGCGGGTGGCAGCGCCCCCCTGAGTCGCGACGACCTCTGACGCGACACTCATACGACGACGGAGGGCGGGCGTGGTCACGGCGGCATCCACACGCAGGCGTGCCGGTGGCAGCGAGGCGGGCGCCGCCGGACACGCCGCGCGGTCAGCGCCGGGCGATCAACCCCAGGTCGAGGCCGAACACGAAGATCATCAGCGACAGGATCAGGGCCAGCCCCAGGTAGCTCAGCGCCACCACGACCCCTTCACTCGGCGGCTTGCCACGGATCCACTCGTACACCAAGAACACCATATGCCCGCCGTCGAGAACGGGGATGGGGAGGAAGTTCACCACGGCGAGATTGGCGCTGAGCATGGTGAGGAAGAGGAGCAAGCGGCTGAATCCCTCCGACGCCGACTTGCCCGCCTGCTTGGCGATTTCGATCGGACCCCCCAGGAGGCGGGGACTGATCTGGTTGCTCGTGACCTTCCGGAGGAAACGCGACACCAGCCCCAAATCATCGAGCGCCTGCCGGGCGCCGCGGCGGATCGCCCCCAGCCACGAGCCCGCCTGGACCACCCTGTAGTCCGGCTCGAACACCAACCCCCGGTCGACCACGAACAGGTCCCCGGCCGGCTCGGGCACGAGCTCCACCTTCCGCGCCGCGTTGCCATCGGCCGCGGCCAGCTCCAACTCCAAACGCAGGCCCGGGGGTGCCTGCTGCAACTCGGCCAGGACGTACGGCCAGTTGCGGTCGCCCGGCCCCAGCGGCAACGGCCGGAGCCGGCGCCCCCCGTCGGCATCGGCAGGATCGATGAAGCGCACCGACGTGAACCGCTCCCCCGGAACGATCCCGGCCCGATCGCCCGGGCCGCCGGGCACGACCGCTGCCACGACTGAATCGACCGGCAGGGCCACACCGATACTCGACAGGGCCACCGGACTGGCGAGGAACCGCGCCTCCTCCAACCAGGTCACGCTCCGCGGCGTGACCGTCACCGTGAGCGGCTGTCCGTCGCGTTCCAGCGTGAGCGCGACTTCACGACCCTGCAGGGCCCGCAAGCGGTGCTCCAGCCGGGTTGGGTCGCCCACGGGCCCCCCGTCGACACCGACGAGCCGATCCCCCGGCCGCACTCCCGCCGCCGCGGCCGGCGATCCGTCCTGCACCGCGCTGATCGCCAGCGCTTCCATTTCCAGCCCCGTCACCAGTTGCCGCTGCGGCGGGACGACCACGGTGAGCGTGGTGGCGGCACCGGCGGCACCGGCGCGGGCGACCTCCAGGTTCACCGGCCGGTCGCTCCGGGTGGAGAGCGCGGCGATCAGTTCGGCGTAGCTGGCCACCGCCTGGCCATCGACCGCCCGGATCGTGTCGCCCCCCTCGAGCGCCGGTACGGCGCGGCCGGCCGCGCCCGGCAGGCCGCCGCTGATGTCGGTGGGGAGACGGAGGGAAAACGGACTGGTGATCCCCACCGTGGGCACGCCCAGATCGGTGTCGGGGAAGAGACGCAGCGTCTGCTCCGAACCGTCGGCGGGTCGATGGACCTGGAACACCACCCCCGCGGCGACGTCACCGAGTGTCACCCCTTTCTGGAGGTCGGTGAAGATGGGATTGGTGCGGTCGCCGACGGCGGTGATCTCGTCACCGGTGCGCAGGCCGGCCCGCCACGCGGCCCCCCCGGGGCGCACCGCCGACACGGCACAGGTCAATTCCCTGACCCCGAGCCCGAAGGCCAGCGAGGCCATGAGGAAGGCGAAGATCACGTTCATCACCACACCGGCGGAGATGATCGCCATCCGCTCGGGGACGGTCTGGGCCGGATAGCTGCGCGGATCCCAAACCGGGTGCGGACCGGCGACGGGCTCGGGGGGCAGGTCACCGGAGACGGCGGCCCGGGCGCGCTCCGCCTCGGTCGTGGCGGCGGCCGGGTTGTCGTCCTGGCCGAGCATCTTCACGTAGCCGCCCAGCGGCAGGATGCCGATGCCGTATTCGGTCTCGCCGTGGGTGAAGCTGAACAGCTTCAAGCCGCCGATGTCGAAGCCGAGGAAGAACTTCTCGCACTTCACCCCGCACGCCTTGGCGACGAGGAAGTGCCCCAGTTCGTGCACGAAGATCACGAAGCCCAGACCGAGGGCGACCTGGATCACGACCCACCAGTTGCCCGGTTGGGCGAACCACCCCAGGGCGGCGACCAGCGGCAGCATTGCCGGGACCGCAGTCACCATCACCGTCCCACCCACGAGGCGACCTCCTGTCTGGCCCAGGCATCGAGTCGCAGGATGTCGTCGAGCGTGGGATCGGGCTGAAAAGGATGCTCCCGGAGCAGGCGTCCACAGAGCATCGCGATGTCGGTGAAACGCAGCCGCCCGTCGAGAAAGGCCCGCACCGCCTCCTCGTTGGCGGCGTTGAGCACCGCGCCGCTGGTACCCCCGCGGGCGGCCGCCTCCTGCCCGAGGCGCACCGCCGGAAAGCGCTCCGGGTCGGGCGGCTCGAAGTGGAGGGTCAGTGGATTGCAGAAGTCGAGCCGCCGGGCGGGGCCGGGGAACCGCTGGGGAAAGGAGAGGGCGTACTGGATCGGCATCTTCATGTCGGGGGGACCGAGTTGGGCGACCAGCGAGCCATCGACGAACTCCACCAGCGAATGCACGACCGACTGCGGGTGCACCACCACCTCAAGTTTCTCCGCCGGCATGTCGAACAGCCAGCGGGCTTCGATCAATTCCAGGGCCTTGTTCATCATGGTGGCCGAGTCAATGGTGATCTTCGGCCCCATCGACCAGGTGGGGTGCCGCAACGCCTCGGCCGGGGTGACTTCCGCCAGCGCCACGGCGGAGTGACCGCGGAAGGGACCGCCGCTGGCGGTGAGGATCAACCGGCGCACCTCCCCGGGTTGGCCGGCGCGGAGGGCCTGGTGGATCGCCGCATGCTCGCTGTCGACGGGCAGAAGGGAGGCCCGGCGACGGGCCGCCAGCCGCATCACCAGCGGCCCCGCCGTGACGAGCGTTTCCTTGTTGGCCAGGGCTACCGTTTTTCCGGCATCGAGCGCCGCCCAGGTGCTGCGCAGGCCTGCCGCCCCCACGATCGCGGACACGACCCGGTCGACCTCCGGACCGGTCACCAACTCGTCGAGGGCCGCAGGCCCCACCGCCAGGCGGGTCCCGGGGGGGATGTCGGCGGGGGAGATGGTCGCCGCCGCTGCCTCGTCGACGACCACAAGCCACGCGGGCCGGAACCGTCGCGCCTGCTCCAGGAGCGGGCCCACGCTACGGTGGGCGGCGAGCAGGTGGCAGCCGAAACGACCGCCAGAAGCGGCAATCACTTCGAGGGTGTTGGTTCCGACACTGCCGGTCGACCCGAGGACAGCGACATTGAGACGGACGTGTGGGACCGATTCCGGGACCGGCGCATCCACCAGCGGCGACGGCGCAGTGGCGGCCGGGCGTTCGGAAGGGACCATGAGATGCTGCCGAAGGAAGCTCGACCCTGCCGTGATGTTAGGATGTCCGTAACGTCAGTGCCACCAGCGCCCAGCCGATCGGCCCCGAACGGCCCCCGGGACTGGCCGGGAGTCTGGACAGGCCACGATTCTGACCGGCCGCGGTGGTCCGGCCGAGACGGGCCGGCCGACATGCAGGGGACGAGAGCGTATTCGTCGCGCCTCGGCAAGATTCGCAGACCACGATCGGGCTTCCTGGATGGGGTCGGGGCCTTCCCCGGGCACGGAAAACACTCGAGAGCATCATGCCGAAGAAACGTGACATGCCCCGCCGGGGAGCCGATCGCCGGGGACCGTGGAACCAGGGCAACCTACTCTGGTCGCTCATCGCCGTTGGAGTGGCGGGGCTGTTCGCCCTCAGCCTGCTGGGCACCGTGCCGGAATTGGAGATCAGCTACAGCGACCTCCTGCGTCTGGTGGGCATGTCGGGTGGGACTCCGGCCGTTGCCGGAACCGGGGAGCCGGCCACGGTCGCGGCCGAAAGAACCGCGCCCCAGAAAGGACCGCCGCCGGCCGCCGCCGGCTGGATCGAGGTTCGAGACGGTGTCGCGGAATCGCGCCGGGTCGTCCGCTATGGCGACCTCGCTGATGTCGTGATCGGGGATTACTCCGTCACCGGTACGGTGCGCGACCTCGATGCCCCCTCGGGGAGCCCGACGGCGCGGCGCCGGTTCCGGACGTCGATCCGGCAGAGCGAAAGCTCGGCCGGTCATCTGGCCGAACGGCTCGGGGCGAACGGGGTGCCCCACGGCTACGAACCCGCCCCGTCCCCGTGGCGCAACTGGCTGCCGATGCTCCTGCTGACAGGGCTGTTCGGGATCCTCTTGTTCACGATGATGCGGCGCCTCGGCGGTGCCGGCAGCCCGATGGCCTTCGGGCGTAGCCGCGGGAAAATGTATGCCCAGGAGGACCTGGGCATCACGTTCGACGACATCGCCGGCATCGACGAAGCGGTCGACGAACTGCGCGAGGTGGTGGAGTTCCTCCGCAGCCCGGAGAAGTACCAGATCCTCGGCGGCCACATCCCCAAGGGTGTGCTCCTGGTCGGCCCGCCGGGCACCGGCAAGACGCTCCTCGCCAAGGCGATCGCCGGCGAGGCGGGCGTGCCGTTCTTCGGGCTTTCCGGCAGCGACTTCGTCGAAATGTTCGTCGGGGTCGGGGCGGCGCGGGTCCGGGACATGTTCCAGCAGGCCGAGGCCAAGGCCCCCTGCATCATCTTCATCGACGAGCTCGACGCCTTGGGCAAGACGCGCGGCACGAGCGTCGTCGGGGGCCATGACGAGCGTGAGCAGACCCTCAACGCCCTGCTGGTGGAGATGGACGGTTTCGGGAGCAACAGCGGCGTGATCGTCATGGCCGCCACCAACCGGCCGGAAACGCTCGACCCGGCCCTCCTCCGCCCAGGCCGGTTCGACCGGCACGTGCTCGTCGACCGTCCCGACGTCCGCGGTCGGGAGGCGATCCTCAAGGTCCACGTCGCCGACGTGAAGCTCAATCCCTCTGTGAACCTCGAGCAGGTGGCGCGGATCACCTCCGGCTTCTGCGGTGCCGACCTGGCCAACCTGGTCAACGAGGCGGCGCTCCTCGCCGCGCGCAACAACAAGACCTCGGTCGGCATGGAGGAGTTCAACGAGGGGGTCGAACGCGTGACGGCGGGCCTGGAGAAGAAGAAGCGGGTGCTTCACGAGGACGAGAAGCGCCGGGTGGCCTACCACGAGGCGGCCCACGCCCTCATCGCCTACTCGCTGCCCAACACCGACCCGGTCCACAAGGTGTCGATCATCCCCCGCGGGTTGGCGGCGCTGGGCTACACGATGCAGCGTCCTGAGGACGACCGCTACCTGCTCACGCAGAGCGAGTTGGAGAGCCGGATCCAGGTGCTCCTGGGGGGCACGATCGCGGAGGAGATGATCTACGCCGACGTCTCCACCGGCGCACAGAACGACCTCGAGCGTGCCAGCGAGATCGCCCGCGCGATGGTCATGGACTACGGCATGAGCCGGCTCGGTCGCGTGAACTACCGGGAAAGCCAGCGCTCCCCCTTCCTGGCCGGCGCCGGGGCCGACCTGCCCACCGCCCGCAGCCACAGCGAGGAGACGGCCCGCGAGATCGACCAAGAGGTGCGGCGGATCATCGACACCGGCATCGAGCGCGTGCGCCGGATCATCGAATCGCGCCGGGCGGCCCTGGAACTGATCGCCCAGCGGCTCCTCGTCACCGAGGTCATCGACGGCAGCGAGCTGCGCGACCTCGTCGAACAGTCGACCGGCAGCCCGCAACTGGTGCCCGGGACCGACACCGAGCGGCGGTCCACGCGGCCCGCCCCCACCGACGGGAGCGACGCGACGGGCGAACCGGGGGCCGGCGACCCGGCTGGCCGCCACGAAGCTCCCGGGCGGTCGCTCCATCCCTGACGGGCGGCCAGCGTCATCCTCCCAACCCTCCCGATCGATCGCGCTGGGCCTCCAGATCATGCCGGGCGGCCAGCGGCGCCGATGAGTTTGCTGTTGTCACGAGTTGACCAGCACGGTGTCATGGCAGCCATCGGGAGGGCGGCCAGCGGCCGCGGGGCGACATGTGGAAGAGCGCCTGTCTGGCGGCCGGGATCTTCGCCTGCGCCGTGGGCGCCGAACTACTGGTCGTCGATTCGGTGATGCTGCTGCCGATCGACGGTGCCGGAGAACCACGGTCGTTCGTCGCCCCGGACTGGGCACCGTGGAGCCTCGTGTCGGCCGGCGCCGTCACGATCATGCACTGCCTCACGGGCAGCGGCCCGGCCCCAGCTACCCAGCGCAGCCGGTTCAGCGAACTGCACGGCTGACGAGCGGACCCCTCACCCTGCCGCCCGGTCAGTCGTCGGCGTCACTGCCCGCATCGGCCGCCGGGCCTTCGAGCTTGTCCTCGCGGAGCATCCGCGTGAGCGTGTTGGCATGCACGCCGAGGAGCTTCGCCGCCCGAGCCTTGTGGCCGCGCGTGATTTCCAGCGCCTGCTTGATCGCCTGCTGGCGGAGCTTCGCCAGGTCGAGGCACGGCAGCCGACCCGATCCACCGGCAGCGGCCGACTCGGACGGCTCGCTCCGCTGGGGAATCTGCGGTTCGATCTGGAGGACGTAAGCCTGCTCGATGACGTGCGACAACTGGCGCACGTTGCCCGGCCAGTCGAAACTGCAGAACTCGGCCAGCACCTCCGCCGAGGGCACCCACTCCTCGATCCGGTAGCGGGCCGAGTACATCCGCGCGAAGAACCGGATGAACTCCGGGATGTCCTCGCGCCGCTCCCGCAGCGGTGGCACCCGCAACTCGATCATGTTGAGGCGGAAGTAGAGATCTTCGCGGAAGGTTCCCTTGCCCACCTCGGCCTCGAGGTTGCGGTTGGTGGCGGCCACCACCTGCACGTCGATCGGCACCGGTTGCTCGGCACCGACGGGAAACACCTCGCGCTGCTGGAGGACCCGGAGGAGCTTGGCCTGGAGTTCGAGCGGCATCTCCCCGATCTCGTCGAGGAACACCACGCCCCCCTCGGCGGCGCGGAAGATACCGAGGGCTCGCCCCTGGGCGCCGGTGAAGGCCCCCTTCTCGTGGCCGAACAACTGGCTCTCCGCCAGTGTCGGAGAGAGGGCTCCGCAGTTGACCGGCACGAAGGGCTTGGCCGCGCGGGGACCACTGCGGTGCAGCAGGCGCGCCCACAACTCCTTGCCCGTGCCGGTGTCTCCGCAGACCAGGACGGTGCATTCGACCGCGGCGGCCCGCTCGATCGACCGGGCGATCTTCCGCATCGTGGGGTTGCTGCCGAGCACCCAGTTGCAGGTCTCGCCCCCCGCATCGCCACCGCGGCCCGGGCGTGAGCCTGCGCCGGTCGCACCGCCAGCCGCGGCCCCACTCGCCTTGGCACCCGGGGCGGGTACCCGACTACCGCTGCCATGGCTTGCCTGGGAGGGCTGCATGCCGCTCGCCCCGTGCAGGCCGTCGACCTCTCCCTGCAGACCCTGGGCGGGCGCAGCTGGTGCCGTGCCGGCGGCGGAAACCGCCTGCAGACTCACGACCGGATCGAGGGAACCCCCGGTAGGAGACCGGGAGGCGCGGGAGAGACTACGAAATGGGCGGGGCTCGAATTCCATTCGACGTCCGTGCGGTAGGCCGGGACTTGCCTGCCCGGCTGGTCGCGTGAAAGCGTCGCCAGTAGACCGAGCGGGCAGCCTTGAATCAAGCTGCTGGCGCATTCCTCACAGCCGGGTAATCTGCGAGAATAGCCCATTTCAATCGACATTTCCGATGCTTTTTGCCCAGCCACCATCCCTCTCCGAGGAGGTGCACCGGCCGGGCGCGGTCCTGGCGGACGACCGCTGAGGTAACCCTCGGCGGCTGGCCCCCTAGCAGGCTGTGGCCAAACAGCCTGCTGCACCTCACGGATGAGGTGCCCGGAGCGCAGCTCCCGTGAAAAGCGCAGCTTTTCAATTGGCCAAAGGCCATGGATGGACTTTGGCCACGGACTGCCAGGTCCCGGGGACTGGCCCCCCTGGGATCAGGTGGCGACGGACAGACGCAGCTCGTCACCGGGGCCCCGGCGTGGCGCTCGCCGGGGCGCCGAAGAACAGCAGGTGCTGCCAGGGGAGCCGGTCGAACTCCCGCTCCAGCCGGAAGCCGACCGGCTCCAACTCGGCGCGGACCTGCGCCTTGGTCATCTTGTGCAATGGCTTGATCGGCACCGCAGGATCCTCGCCGCGAAACTCCGCCAGCACGAGGCGCCCCCCGGCGGCCAGACTTTCCCGGATCCGCTCGAGCATCGCCACCGGGTGGGAGAACTCGTGGTAGACGTCGACGCACAGGACCGCGTCCAAGGTGCCCGCCGGCAACCGGGGATCGATCGCCGTGCCGAGGATCAGCCGGATGTTGTCGAGACCTTCCGCCGCCGCCCGGCGGGAGAGGAGGCGGAGCATCTCCGGCTGGATGTCGACGGCGTAAACGAGGCCCCGCGGGCCGACACGACGGGCCAACTCGAGCGTGTAGAAGCCGTTTCCCGCCCCCATGTCGCAGATCGTCTGTCCGGGGCGCACCTCCAGCGCCTCGAGGAGCAGTTTGCAGTCCTCTTCGCGCTGCCGGCTCTCGCGCACCAGCCAGGGTGCGCCGGTGTAGTGCATCGTCTGGGCGATCTCGCGACCCATGTGGAACGGCGGTGCCGGCGGGATCGGCTGCTTGCGGTCGATCCGCATGTCGATCGGCAGCGGGCGGACCCGCTGCGGGCGCGTGGCCGTGGTGCCCGTGCCGCCGGCTGGAGCATCGTCGTCGCCTGCAGACCGCTCGGGGAACTCGGTATCACCCCCGGCGGCGGGGTCGGCCGCCGCCGGCGCGCTCGTCGGTGGAGCCTGTGCGCGGCACCAACCGGGGAGGGCCCCGAGCAGCGCAAGGATCACGGCGACGAGGGGTGGGGCGCGGCGGAAAACCATGGTGGCAGTATAAGGCCACCGCGGCGATCACGCGGCGGCACCCGACCCCACCGTCTCGGGCAGGCCAGTCCCGGCCAGACCAGTCTCGGGCAGGCCGGCCGCATCGCAGAAACCGACCAGGGTGATCCCGCCGGCCGTCGCGGTCGCCGCCATGGCGGGGGCGTCGACGAGGATCGTCCGGCCGGCCTCGACGGCCAGCACGCGCCCCCCGGACGCGCGCAGTGATTCCAGCGTGCCCACGCCGATCGTCGGCATGTCGAAGCGCAGATCCTGCTGGGGCTTGGCGACCTTGACCACCACCAGCCCCCCGGACGGGCACAGCCTGCCGGCCCGGCGGATGCACTCGTCGGTGCCCTCGATTGCCTCCAGGGCCAGCGGCGCCCGCCGGCGCACGACCACCGTCTGGCCGATGTCGTGCCGGCCGAGCTCCTTGGCCAGCCCCCAGCCGAACACAACGTCGGCCAGTTCACCGGCCGAGAGCGGCCGGCCGGCGAGCACGCCGGGGCCGGCGAGCAATTCCGGGGCGAACTCGGTGGCCGGGCACATCCGCACCCCCCGCGCGTCGAACGCCGCCGCGATGGCAGAGAGGAGGGAGTCGTCGCGATTGTCGCGCCGGCGGCTGACGAAATGCGGCCAGAACGTCACCAGCCCCCGCCAGTCGGGCAAATGGTGGAGCCAGGCCCGGCGGGCGAAGAGCTTCGTCTTGTGGATCTTGCCCGCCATCGTCGCGCGCCGGACACCGGCGCGCCGGAAGAAATCGATCGCCCCGCCGATCTCCGCCAACCCCACCGTGCCGTGGCTGTCAGCGAGCGGTTCCAGGGCCGCATCGGCGTGGTCGCGGATGGCGAGGATCGCCGTGCGGCCGCCATGCCGGCGGATCGCCTCGGCCACCACCACCGGATAGCGCCCCCACCCGGCGAGGATGCCGATCACCTCGCCCTCCAAACCACCCGCACGCTCCATGCCCCGCGCCAGCCGTCAGGCCGCCTCCCGTGCCTCCGCCGTGCCGGGGCCGGCCGCTGCCTCGGCGGCGACGTGGGCGTCGACCCGCGCGGCGAGATCCTTGAGCTGGCGGCGCATTTCGGGCAGCTTGCTCAGCGCCGCCAGTTGGAGCTTCCGCTCGCGCAGGTCGATGGCCGGTTCGCCGAGCACGGTGGCCCCGGCGGCCACGTCGCACGACACCCCGGAGCGGGCCCCGAGCACGGCCCGGTCGCCGATGTGGACGTGGTCGCGGACGCCGACCTGCCCCGCCATCACCACCCAGTCGCCGGTGGAGGTGCTCCCCGCCACGCCGACTTGGGAGCAGATCATGTTGTGCCGGCCGATGCGGCAGTTGTGGGCGATCATCACCTGGTTGTCGATCTTGGTACCGGTTCCGATGGTGGTCGGCCCGTAGGTGCCGCGGTCGATCGTGGTGCCCGCCCCGACCTCGACGTCGTCCCCCAGTTCCACCCACCCCAACTGGGCCGACAGTTCATACTGGTCGCCCGCCACGCGGTAGCCGAAGCCATTCGCCCCGAGCACCGCGGCCGCGTGGATCGTGCAGCGCCGGCCGACCACGGTGTCGTCGTAGAGCACGGCGTTGGGATGGATCACCGTCCCGGCACCGATCCGGCAGCCGGCACCGACGTGGGCCCCGGCGTGGATCGTGACCCCGTCGCCGATGACGGTGTCGGCCCCCACGGTGGCGCAGGCGTGGACGTCGACGTCGGCCCCGAGGACCGCCGACGGATCGACGAGTGCCTGCGGGCTGGTGCCGATGCGCCGGCGCACCCGCGGCGGCCGGAAGCAGAGGACGGCAGCGGTGAACGCGGCATGGACGTCGGCCACCTCGATCGAGGGCCGATCGAGCGGTCCGGTGCCCCGGGGCACGATGGCGGCGGCGGCCCGGCTGGCCGCCAGACGCGGCAGCCGCTCGGCCGTGTCGACGAGGGTCACCTCGCCGGGCGTGGCGGTCTCCAGCGCCGCCGCACCGGTGACGGCACCGCCACCCCCGACGAGGGTGCCACCGACGCGACCGGCCAGCTCGTCGAGGGAGAGCGTGGGCATCGGAGACACTCCGGGAGGATCCGCCGGCGGCGGGCCGGGCGGGGGCGCGGGACGGGGTGATATAGGCCGACCGCGGCTGTCGTTGCAAGACGAGTCAGCCGGCCGCACGGACGACGATCGCCGCCGCCACCATCCCGCGCAGCGACCACAGCAGGGTGCGAATCCAGTTGCTCTGCACGAGCCACGCGTGCGTGGCCCCGTCCCAGCCCAGGGCGAGGCGCTCATGGCAGGGCACTTGGATGAGGAACGTGCTGGCCTGGAGCATCACGAGTGCCAGCAGGCCGGCCACCGGCAGCCACGCCGGCACGCCGCGCGGCCGGCGCAGCACGAGCCCCGCGGCCAGGGCCCCCTCCGCGAGCATCATCGGCACGACGACCCACCCGGTCCGCTCCCGGTGGGCCGCCTCGTGGCGCGGGAAATCCTCGTGGGGCCACGAAGCCATCAGCGGGTAGTGCACCAGTTGCACATACCAGATGAGCCCGACCATGAAGGCCGTGGCGGCCAGATGGGCCACGGCGAGACGGAGCCCGGACCGGCGCCGCGCCACGGTCGCGTCCGCCGATCCGCAACCGGGTTCACGATCGCCGGGAGCCGCGTCTGGTGGGCTCGCGCGGTCCGCTTCGCCGACGCGGTCCGCCGGGCTCACGTGACGATCTGCGGTTCGGTCTCCAGATCGTCCTCCGCCTCGGCGGCCGTGCCGATCGAGCGCGGCGGCCAGAAGAACATGAGGAGGAGGATCGCCGACAACAGCGACAACCCGGCCGGCACGAGGAACAGCCGCCGGTAATCGACGATGCCGTCGGTGGTGAGGCTGCTCTGCAGGGGGATGAACACCCACTTCGCCGCCAGATCCCCGAGCCCGAGCACGAGGAGGTTGAACAGGCTCTGGGCACTCGACCGCACGTCCTTGGGGAACACCTCGTCGATGAAGATGTAGAGCGTGGCGAAGAAGAACGCGTAGCAGATGCCGTGGAGGACCTGCACGGCGATGATCATCGCCTGGTTCTGCGGCATGAAGGCGAACACGGCGAACCGGGCGGCATGACCGAGGATCCCCAGGATCATGGTCAGCTTCCACCCGAACTTCGCCAGCACCGCTCCGAGCACGGCCATCGTGGCGATCTCGGCCACCTGCCCGATGCTCATCACGGGCATGATCCACTCCGGCTTGATGCCCACCTTGTCGCTGCCGAGGAAGCCACCGGCGAGGAGGAAGTAGCCGTTGTGGATCATGGCGTCGAGGAACGTGACGATGAACAGCACGAGGAGGAACGGCTTGGCCAGGAGGCTCGCCGCCTTGAGTGAGGCCAGCCCCCCCGCGCCCGCCGCGTCGCGGCGCGGCGGGGTGTGCGGCAGGGTGAGGCTGTACCCCGCCAGCACGAGCGAGATCAGACCAGCCACCAGGAAGATGTTGCGACTGGCGGCCACGGCGTCGGCACCGGTCTTCCCCTGGAGGATGAAGTACAGCGGCCACGCCACCAGGATCCACCCGATCGTGCCTCCCATCCGCACCAACCCGAATTCGCGCTTGGCATCCTTGAGGTGCGTGAAGGCAATGGTGTTGGAAACGGAGATCGTCGGCACGTAGAGCAGCGAATGGACGAGCATCAGCCCGAAGAACGTGGGGAAGTCCCGGGCCCAGTACATCCCCAGGATCGCCAGACCGCCGATGAAGTGGCTCACCGCCATGAACTTCTCCGCGGCGAAGCTCCGATCAGCGAACTGGCTGGAGAACAGGATCCCCACGATCGAGGCGATGGCGAAAGCGCTCCCCACCCACGCCTGCTGGGCGTCGGAGAAGTTGAGCCCGTCCTTCCCCATGTAGCCCCAGATCAAGGGGAGCCACGCGCCCCAGATGGCGAACTCGAGCACCATCATCAGCCACAGCTTGAGAGTCGGCGCCTTGTGGTCGCCGCCGGAGCCCGCGTCGGTACGGGAATCGTGTGAGGTATGCATGGTGGTAAGGATACATCCCCCCTGATGGGAACTTCAGGCACACGCCGGCCAAATACAGCCGTCACAAACCCACCGGCGGCCACCAAATCGGCATATCCGGCACAACGCCGCGGCACCTCATCGGAATTGACTGACGAATCCGTAAGGGCGTGGCGCGGATCCGTAAGGCGGTGGCGCAAAGGATCCGTAAGGCGGTGCCGCAAAATCGTTTGCCCCGCGGCGCCTGCTCAGACCGAACGCACCCGCAGGTCGGCCAGACCACCATCCACCGAGAGGACCTGGCCTGTGATCCAGGACTGGCCGGGGTCGAGCAGCCAGGCGATCGCCCGGGCGATGTCGGCCGGTTCCCCGAGACGGCCGGCGGGGTGCATGGCAACCGAAGCCTTCTCCGCCGCTTCGCTCGCCACCAAGCCCCGGGTGAGCGGGGTGCGCACAAGCCCCGGGGCGACGGCGTTGAAGCGGATGCCCGCCCGGGCGTAGGTGGCCGCCGCCGAGAGCACCAGCCCGATGACGCCCCCCTTCGCGGCGGCGATCGCCTCATGGTTGGCCAGGCCGACGCGCGCCGCGGCGCTGCTCACCAAGACCACCGCCCCCCCGTCCGGCTTGAGGAGCCGCCCCGCCGCCCGGACACAGGCGAAGGCGGTGGTGAGATTGGCGGCGATCGTCGTCTGCCACTCGGCGGAGGTGGTGAGGTGAGCCGGCTTGAGGAGGAGCGAGCCGGCGCAGTTGACCATCCCGTCGAGACCCCCGAGCCGGGCCGCGACCTCGTCGGCACAGGCCCCGAAAGCGTCGGGGTCGGTGGCATCACAGGCCAGACTCGCGCAGCCATGTCGCGCTGCTGCCGCGGCGAGCCGCTCAGGATCACGGGCCACGAGGAACGGCCGATGCCCGGCAGCCAGCAGGTGCTCGACGAGCGCCGAGCCGATGCCCCCGGTAGCCCCGACGACGAGTATCCGCTGCGCCACGGTCCGCTCTCCGTCACCGTGGTCACCGGTCCGCGACGGGTTACACGCGGTCATTGTGACCGCCCGCCCGGGCCCCCGATCCTCGGTGGCCCCTCACAGCCAGTCGCCCACGGTGCGGTCGAGGTGGGCCTCGGCGGCCATCGACTTGAGCTTTTCCATGGCCCGCGACTGGAGTTGCCGGATCCGCTCCTTGCAGACGCCCATCTCGCTGCCGAGCTCCCGGAACGTGCGCGGCGCCCGCCCGTCGAAGCCGAATCGGGCCACGACGATCTGCCGCTCCCGCGGTTCGAGTTCGTCGAGGAACCTGCCGAACAGATCCCTGAGCAGGGCGATCTGCTCGGCGGAGCAGTAGGGGGACGGCTCTGTCGACTCGGGCCGGTCCTTGAGGGCGGCATCGTCGACCATGAAGCGGCTGCGGAACTGCCGGCTGCGGTGCGAGATGCGGAAGAAATGCCGTTGGATGGCGTAGGTGGCGTAGGTGCTGAAGCGATTCCCGAGGGCAAAATTGAACTTCTCGACCGCGCGGAGGAGGGCCATGTTGCCCTCCGCCACCAGTTCGTCGAACGAGTTGTGGAGGTCGATGAACTTCTTGGCGATGGAGACCACCAACCGCAGGTTCGCCGTGATGACAACCGACCGCACCGCCTCCGCTTCGGTGAGCAGGGCCTCGACCGCCGCCACCTGCCGCGGGGACGCACGGCGCGGATCGAGTTGCCCCCGCACCGTGGCAGCCTTGAACTTCAGCCAGTTCATCCGCCGGAAATAAAACTGTTCCTCGTCCTTCGACAGGAGCCGCGACTGGTACAGGCTGGCCAGATACGGCGTCACGTCACGGCCCACCGGGGCCTCGACCCCCGAGTGCGACAGCGGCACGACAGCATCGGCCGGAGGGGTGGTCGCCAGCAACTCGGCGTCGGCGGCGAGGAACTGCCGGCAGGGGACGTAGTCGATCCGCCGGGCGAACAGCGCTTCCCGCCGGGCGGCTTGCGGGCTCGCCGTCCGGGCAAGTTGCGGGCGACGACGAACGGGTGCGGGAGCGATCATCGGGCCTGACCTCCGCCTCTGCGGCGGGGTCGACCGGAAACCATCCCGGATCGCACCACCGCTGCCAACCAGACAACCGGACGCGCTCCCGCCGATTAACAGGGGTCCTGCCGGATGGAGGAAAAAGCCCGGCAACGGCGTTTTTCCCCACCGAATCAGCACTCCTCGCGCGGCCGGAGCACGGTGGCTCACTCGCGCTCCAGGGCCCGATGCCCGGCAGACGGGAGCGGGGGCGGAATCGTCAGCCGGTGACGGCAACCAGCGGTCACTCGGTCACCAGCGGTCACTCGGCGACCGTCTCGCCCCCGGCAGGGGTGCAGAGGGCCCGGTAGACAGCCGCGTCGATCGCGTCGTCGATACGGCGCACCGAAGCATCCCCGGAAAGGAAGTGGACTCCGGTCGGATGGAGGCTGGTGAAGTCGTCGAAGTGGTGGCCGCGGTGGTTGGGGGTGTGGTCGGCGACACCCACCGTGCGCACGCGCTGCGCATTGGCCCCCGCCACGACCCCCGTCCAGGTGCTCGAACCGAGGCGCGAGTGTCGCTCCCCCACGATGAGCGTCTTGCTCGACCCGTCGGTCATCCCCCGGAAACCGACGCGGCTGTTGCGGAAGAACACACCATCGCCGGCAGCCGGGGCGTCGTCCACCTCGCCGGTGCCGTAGACCCCGATGTAATTCGACTTGCCCAGTTCGCAGAGCGTCGCGTGCGGCGGGCCATCGACCGGCTCGGCGGGGTGATCGCCATCTTCTTCCTCGTGGTCATGCGCATCGTGATCGTCGTCGGCGGCGGCGATGCCGAATGCCCCATCTCCGGCCGGCGACGGACCAGGGATGTCGGACGCACAGAGGAACGCAGAAACCACGGCGCGGCGCTCGGCGGCATGCACGGTGGGGGCCGCCGGGTCGAAGATCGGACGCCGGCGGTCGATGCGATCGTGGATCGACGACGCCTCGACCTGCGGGAGCAGTTCGCTCGCCCAGCCCCAGCCGGGCAGATCGTCATCGGGCTCGGCGGGATCGTGGCCGGCCGCCACTCCGGTCCAGCCGGAGGGGAAACGCTGCTTGTGATCGTGGTGGTGGTGGAGGGCGATACCGATCTGGTGGAGGTTGTTGCGGCACTGGGTCGCCCGCGCCGCCTCCCGCGCGCTCTGCACGGCCGGCAGGAGCAACCCGAGGAGCGTGCCGATGATCGCGATCACGACCAGCAACTCGACCAGCGTGAAGCCCGCCGGAGAAGAGCACCGGGAACCGGCCCTCCGATGTCGGGACAACCCTCGTGGACCCCACGGCCGACCCCACCTGTTCATGGCGTTCATGGCATCCGCTCCCCGGCCCCTTGTTTGATCCATGCTGACGACTGAAAGCCCCTCGGCCAAGACAATCCGCGGCCCCCGCCCTGCCATCGTTCGCAGGGACACAAGGGGCCTTCAGCAACACGACCCGCCCACCCGTACGATTCTCGATGGCGAGTTGTTTCTGTCAATGAATCGCATTTGCGATGATATCGCTTGTGCATATTATTTGCAATATCTGTTGAGTTGATGAGTCCGCGGCAAGCCCCTCCATTCGTCGCTTCCGCCGATCGCCGCAGCCCATGCGGGTGTTTACGCACATGGCTGGATTGGAAGCGAGAGGATCCTTGGAGCCACACGGGCCAGGGGGTTACGATGCCGACAGTTCTGCCGAGCCCACCCGATCGCCACGCCGCCGCAGGTGAAGGAGCGGCCACCCCTGACCGGCACGACGGTCCGAAAGATCCTCCGGCGAGTCTGTGAACGCGTCCCAAGTTCTTTCTGCATTCATTGTTGCGCAACTTGCCATCCCCGCCGGGACGCTGGCTGCCGTGGGTCTACCGGCGCTTGTCGGCCGGCCCCTCGACGAGCGCACCACCACCCGCCTCGTGGGAGGGGGATTCGCTTCGGCGTTCCTGGCCGCGGTCCTGGCCCTCGGGCTGCTGCTGGCGCGGCACTTCAACCCGACTGTCGTCCACCTGGGCACCTGGTTCCATGTGGGCCACCACGCCGCCACGATCGAACTGGTGGCCGACGCCCTTTCGATTCCCTACGTCTGCTTCTCCACCGGCCTGTGCGTGCTGATCAATGCATTCGCCGGCAAGTACCTTCATCGTGAACCAGGGTTCACCCGGTTCTTCGTGCTACTGGCCCTGTTCGGGACCGGGATGAATCTGCTCGTCCTCGCCGGCAGCATCGACGTGTTGTTCGCCGGCTGGGAATTCGTCGGTATTTCGTCGGCGCTGCTCATCGGTTTCTTCCAGGACCGGGCCACCGCGGCGGTGGCTGCCCTGCGGGCCTTCATCACCTATCGCATCTGTGATGCGGCCCTGCTCGTGGCCGGGGTGGTGATGCACTCGGTGAGTGGTTCGGGCGATTTCGAACGGGCCTTCTCCGGGAATTGGCCCCACGCGACCTGCCTGCTCGATCCCACCGTGGCCACCGTCATCGCCCTGCTGTTGGTGTTTGCAGCCCTGGGGAAAAGCGGCCAGGTGCCGTTTTCCGGGTGGCTTCCCCGGGCCATGGAGGGACCGACGCCTTCCAGCGCGATCTTCTACGGCGCCTTGTCGATCCACGCCGGGGCCTACCTGCTCCTCCGCTGCGAGGCGATCCTCGAAGCCGCCCCGGTGGCTGCATGGCTGCTGGTGGCGATTGGCACCGGCACCGCGCTGCATGCGTCGCTCGTGGGGTCGGTGCAGTCCGACCTGAAGTCGATGCTGGCCTACGCGTCCATGACCCAAGCCGGCATCATCCTCGCCGAGATCGGGCTCGGCCTCCGTGTGGTTCCCCTGATCCACGTGGTCAGTCACGCGATTCTCCGCAGCCTGCAGATCCTCCGCTCACCATCCGCCCTCCACGACCGGCATGAACTGGCCGCGGCCCTCGGAGGCAATCCCACCCCGGCGTCGCGGTCGTTTGTCCGTTTGCTCCCGGAACCGGCCCGGGCGTTCCTCTACCGGGTGGCGCTGGAGCGCGGCTACGAGGAGATGGCAGTCGACAGGCTGGTGATCCAACCTGTGCTCGCCGTGCTCGAAACCGCGGCGCGCATGGAACGCGGTTTCGTCGCCTGGCTGGCGGGTCAGGGCCAACGGCGTCGCGGTGGAGCCCGACGATGAATGCCGCCGCGGGCCAACTGGCAGCGCTCGGCGTGGCGGTCACCGTTCCGGCGATCGGGGCCGTACTGGCGCGCGTGGGACCGCTGGCGCCGGTCGCCCGGATCGTGGGTATCGTGTCGGGCGTCGTCTCGGCGCTGGCGGCACTGGTCCTGGTGGCAATGTGGCAGGCGCACGACGGCTCGCCGACCGCGTGGGGCGACAGCCTCGCCGGCGGATCGCTGGTGTTCATCGACGGGCTCACGGCGATGGCGGTGCCTTACGTGGCCCTGGTGTTCCTCGCCATCACCGTGGCGGCTCCCCGCCGGACGCTCGACTCGGAATCGGTGCCCCGACTCCTGGCCGGGTCGGCCGGGACGATCGCGCTGATGGGCACGGCCCATCCGGTGGCCCTGGTGATCCTGTGGGTGGTGACCGCCCTGCCGACCTGGTCCGGGACGCGCTCCGCACAGGG
This sequence comes from Planctomycetia bacterium, assembly GCA_009924545.1. GTDB lineage: Bacteria > Planctomycetota > Planctomycetia > Pirellulales > UBA1268 > F1-20-MAGs016. The sequence goes on from RFRL01000037.1 coordinate 19,209, forward strand.
AGGCGGCCCGGCGGCCCGGGTGTACGCGCTGGCGATGGCAGCCGCGACCGCCTTTCTCGCCGTGGGCGTGGTGCTCCTCGTCCGCGATCCTCCCTGGCAGCCGGGCAGCGGACCCGTGGGGAACGTGGGCGGATGGCTGGTGGCAATCGCCGTGATGATGCGGAAGGGCATCGTGCCGTTCCATTCCTGGTATCCCGCCCTCTATTCCGGCGGTGCATTCGGAGCAGCGTTGGCAGCCACCATGCCGCACATCGCCGCGGCGACGGCCATTCGCCTGCTGGTGGGCCATGCCGGCGGCGTGTCCGCCGAACTGGTGTTCCTCGCCCAGGCCGCGCTGGTCACGACCGCCTATGCGGCGGCCCTGGCGGTCGTGCAGCGGGATCTGCGCGGCCTCGTCGGCACGCTTGCCCTCAGTCAGTCGTCGCTTGTGCTGGCAGGGCTGGCCGGCACCCTGCCGACCGAACTCTGCGGGGCCCTGGCGGTGTGGATCTCCAGCGGACTGTCGCTCACCGGCATGGGCCTGGTGGCGTGGTCGATCGAGAGCCGGGCCGGGCCGGTGTCGCTGGAAACCCTCCAGGGGCGGGCTGCCGACGCCCCTACCCTGTCGGGATTTTTCCTGCTCTTCGGTTTGGCCAGCCTGGGTGTGCCCGGCACGCTGTCCTTCGTGGCCGACGACCTCATCGTGTCGGGAAGCCTCGACGACCGACTCCACGCCGGCTTGCTCGTGATCGCCGGCACCGTCTTCGCCGGCATCGCGGTGCTGCGCGGCTGGGTGAGGGTCTTCGGTGGACCGGCGCCCGCCCATCGGCCACCCCACCCGATCCTGCCGCGCGAGCGTCTCGTGTTCACCTCCCTGATGGTCGTCCTGCTGGTCCTTGGCCTCTGGCCGGGACCGCTCGTGCACTCCCTCGAGCAGATCGCCGGTTCGCTGGTGGCCCAGCGTGGGTCGGACACACCGCTCCCTGCCGGCAATGACCACCCGCACCGTTGATTGCATACCCGCGCCACTGGCCCCGCGCCGCTCTGGCGGTCCCAGCGGCACAGCCTGAAGCACGGCCTGAAGGCCCAGCGGCACAGCCGGAAGGCCCCCGCCCAATTCAGTGCGCCGTGTACTGCAGGCCCCGCACCACCTGCACGTCGGTGAGCCAGGCGATGCACGCGTAGTGCTCGAAGTAGTGGTGCGACACGTGGGTGAGGATCCGCTCGGCCACGTCCATGGGGACAACGAATTCGGCCTTCATCGTCTTCGCCCCACCGGTCACGATCACGTTGCGCGTGCTCCGTGAACCCTTCCCCACGACCTCGCAGAGAGTGAAGCCGGTCGCACCGAGTTCGAGGCCTTCCTTGGCCACCTCCTCCATGATCACCGCCTCGCCGACGACGGTCACCAGTTTCAACGGATAAAGCTGCATGGTCGTTCCTCCACGTGAATCGTCGGTCTGCTCCCGATCACCCGCCCGGTCGACATCGGCCGGGCCCGATGCCGAGGCTCACGTCGCCCCCACCCACTTGGCCATCTCATAGTAGATCGGGATCCCGAAGGCGATGTTGAACGGGAACGTGATCGCCAGGGCGGCGGTGATCGACAACGTCGGGTTGGCCTCCGGCAGCGTCAGTCGCCCCGCCAGATGGCCGAAGTAGGCCCCGAGGAATCCATGGGCCAGGGGGAGGAGGATGCCGAAGGCGACGAGGAACGGGCCCACCTTCACCAGATCTCCCAGCCTTTCGCCGGCCACGAGCCCCATCTCCAACAGGAAGATGCACAGCGCGCCCCGGAAGAGCATCCCCTTGCTCTGGAAGAAGTCGTAGAACGGCTGGAACGACTGTTCGGTCATGAACAACGTGGAGATGAAGCCGATCACGAGGAGGCCGGCCATGAGCATGATCGACTGGCCGGTCATCACCTCGTAGAGCGCTTCGCCGAGCTTCGACTGGCGGGCGGCCACGCCGGTCGCCGACGCGCGGGCGGCGCGTTCCCGGGCCGTGAGGGCGGCCCCCAGCACCAGGGCGATGGCGATTCCCGGGCACTCCAGGATCGTGACGAGCGTGGGGAGAAAGCTGTTGGCGGGATGCTGGGTCTGCTCCACGAACGAGTTGGCGACGGCATACGTCACCGCCGACGTACTGCCGTAGTGGGCGGCGATCCCCGCGGAATCGGCGATCGACAGGCGGCCGAGATAGCGAAGAACGACGAAGGTCGTGATCGGGGTGACACAGCCGAGCACCAACGTCGCCAGTGCCGGCTTCCAGATCGTCGACACGCCGTGGGCGTGGTATTCATGGGCCAGCTCGTGGCCCCCGACGAAGCCGATCGACATCAGGAGGAAGATGGCGATCGAGAGGTACAGCTCCTTGGGGATCTTGATCCCCCCGTGGATCCGGGTGCAGACGATCCCGAGGACGAAACAGAGGGGGATCGGCGTGAGCAGATTCCGCTCCAGTGAATCGACGATCCGGCCGATCTGTTCGCCGCTGAAGATCGCCACCAGCGGAACCATGGCGCCCAACAGGGCCGTTGTTGCAGGAAGCATGCCTGACTCGCTTTCTAGTCGCGGGAAGGGGTCGCGGAGGAATGGCCGACGCCGCGCGCGGGGAGGGGAGCACGGGAGAGTCCCGCCAGGATGCGGGCCGGGGGGAGATGGTCGCGACGGCCGGCGTACCAGTCGCGCGACCGTTCGACGACGGGCAAAGCCCCCGACTCGGGCCGGTGCGGGCGGAAGTGGCCGTCGACGAAGGAAAACAACTCGCCGGTGAGGGGATGCCAGGCCGCGAGTTGGATCCACCGGTTGGTGACCAACCGCCCCACCGCCGGCACGCCGGCGGCGGCGCGGAGGATGGCCTCCGGGGTGGCATCGACGACGACGAGGAGCCGCACCGGTTCGTGGATCTCCACCATCTGCCAGGGGAGACCGGTCCGCAGGTCACTGGCATGACCGTCCATCACGCCGATCAGGCCGGTGATGTTGTGGGGCAGCTTCGTGCCGGCACCGTAATTGAGCCGATCGACGATGGAGAAGTAGTACTCGAGGTTGATGCCCGCCCCGACGGGACCGACGGCGGCGAGCGTCCGGGCGAGGATCGCGGCATCGGGATCGGTGGACGGGTCGTACGACACGAGAAAAGCCCGGCGATCGAGGAACAGGCCGCGCGTCCGCCACCTCCGGCCGATGATGCACGCGGCATTGGTCGCGTGCCCCAGCTCGGGACGGACCTGGGCCAGATCGACGCTCCGCGCCTCGACATGGGCCTGGGCCTCCAGCGGGACGATGTCGAGGGGGGCCGACTCGAAGCGCCGGCAGCGCTCGTGGGCGTTGGCGGCACAGGTTTCCACGCAGGCGATCCGCAGTTGCTCCATGTCGTGGGCATGGCTGCCCGGCAGGAGATCGACGTCGTACCAGGTGACGACGTCGGCGCAGGTGTCGAGGAGTCCACCCACGAACCGGGTGTCGGCGGGGATCACCAGGCCGGTCGCGGCGAGTCGTTCCCTGACCCGCGGATCGTTGGCCATCGTGGCGAAGGCCCGGGCGTTGGGCCCACCCCGGCCGCCACCGCAGGCGCCGCAGTCATAGGCGCTTTCGTGCGGATTGTTCCGGCTTGACGAACCGTGACCGAGCACCCCCACGAGGCGTGCGAAGCGATCCCGCAGGCCGATGTCCTCGAGCACCCGCCGCACGATCGCCGCCATCTCCCCGAGTTCGAACCCCGCGCACGTGTCAGGGACCAGCGCCGGCTCCTCCGAGCGCTCCAGTGCCAGACGGGTGACGATCCGGCGTCGTCCGAGATCGCGGGCGGCGGCCCCCACCCGGGCGGCGAGGCGGGGAAAGAGGACCCGCGCCACCAGGGGCACGGCCGCCACCGTGCCCGCCAGAGCCGTCAGCAGGCCCCCCCGGAGCAGGGTGCGGCTGCCCGCGTCGAGACTGCCCGACAACTGACCGTAGCGACGGCGCAGCGACTGCCGCAGGGCATGGTGCCGGGCGTCGTCGGCTTCCGGGACCTCGACGACGGTGTGCCGCGGCCGGACCACGATCGGACACAGCGGTGACGCATGCCAGTCATCCAGGCCACGGTAGTACATCGGGACGGCGAAGAACCCGGCCGTGCCGAACGTTTCGTGGCCCGGCCCCATCTCCTCGAAGTGCCGGCGGAACGATTCACACCGTTCGTCGATGCACACCAGGAGTTGCGCCTGCGGCCGTCCGGGCAGCGGCTCCGTGGCCACGTCCCCATACCCTGCCAGGGCGTCGAGGACCTCGTGGCGGTACCGGCGCTCGTAGGCCAGATGGAACAGCCGGCGCCTGGTGTTGGAATCGAACGACGCGATCGCGTTCTCGAAGGCCAGCCACTCATTTTCGTCGAGACCGCGCAGCTCGCGCCCGGTCAAGCCCACCAGTTGTGACACCTGGTGCAGGAGAAACGCCCGGGCGAGGCTTCCGGGCCCCCGGCGCGGAGGTGAGCGGTCGCGGAGTTCGACCCACAGGGCCGGCAGATCGACCCGCCCTTTCCCCAGTTTCCGCGCGGCCCATTCCGTCGCCACGCGGTCGCAGACCAGTCGCAGCGCGACGAAATCGGCCACGCGCGCCGGCACGCTCTCGACAGGGGCACGATCGGGACGCTCCTCGAATTGGCGGATCATCCCCGCCCAGCCGCGGAGCGCGAGCAGCGACTGGTTGATGAACTCGGCATGGTGCTCCGGCGGGATGCCCAGCCGCGCCAGTTCGGTGGCGATGACCTCGAGTGCGGGGCGACCGGCGCTCGCCCGCAGCGCCTCCGGCAGGCGCGCCGCCCACGCCGCCACCGGGCCGCCACGATCGGCGTGGAGGCCACACACGGCGGCCAGGATCCCGGCCTCCCGTCCTGGCATCATCCAACTGGCGACCCCTTGGTCGAGGTATGCCGCACACCAGCGGATCAAGGCGGGGTGGACGAGAGCATCGGTGTCGAGGGTGGGATCGACGGCGTGGATCAGATCCCGGTGACGCACCGGCGGCAACGTGTGCACCAGCGTCGGCCGCGTGACGGCCACCGCCTCCAGACAGGCCTGCCACAAGTCGCTGGCGGCACGCCGTTCGGCATCCCGCGACCGAAAGTCGGCGGCCCGGCGCAGGGTGCTGCGGCGGGCCTTTTCGTCCTCGGCATCGGCCATGCCGGTCTTGGGTGGCGGCGTTCCCGCTTCGCCCCCGTCCGTGACCAGTTTCCACCGCACCTCGGGTGCGAGATCATCCCTGAGCCGCTCGAGGACGTCGCTCTCGGTGAGCGTCCAACGGACCTCCGCATCCGACTCCTGGCGGAGGTCGTGCAAGAGCAACAA
>RFRL01000361.1 GCA_009924545.1 Planctomycetia bacterium
ACGGACGGCCCCGGGTCGAGCATACGTCAGAACTGCTGGGCGACGTAGCGGCGCCGCAACCGCGACCGGAGCCAGATCGCGGTCAGGTTGAGCAGCGCGATGATCGCCACGAGGAGGAACGTGATCGTGAACACCAGCGGCCGCGCTGCCTGGCTGTTGGGGCTCTGGAAACCGACATCGTAGATCAGGTAGGCGAGGTGCATGAACTCGCGCTCGGGGTGCACGAAGGGAAACGTCCCGTCGATCGGAAGGTCGAGGGCCAGCTTCTTCACCCCGACGAGCATCAAGGGGGCCACCTCGCCCGCGCCACGCGCCATCGCCAGGATCAATCCCGTCATGATCCCGGGGAGGGCCCGGGGAAGGACGATACGCCGAATCGTCTGCCACTTGCCGGCGCCGCACGCATAGGAGCCCTCGCGCATCGAGTTGGGCACCGCGGCGAGGGCCTCCTCGGTGGCCACGATGACCACCGGCAGCGTGAGCAGGGCGAGGGTCAACGACGCCCACAGCAGGCCACCGGTGCCGAAGGTGGGCTGGCCATCCGCCACCAGCGCCGCGCGGAAGAAGAGCTCGTCGATGCCGGCCCCGAGGACGTAGCAGAAGAACCCCAGGCCGAACGCGCCATAGACGATGCTCGGCACGCCGGCGAGGTTGTTGATGGCGATCCGCACCGCCGAGGTCACCGGTCCGCGCCCGGCGTATTCGCGCAGGTAGAGGGCAGCGAGCACGCCGAACGGGGCGACGAGCAGGGCCATGATGAGCGTCATGGCGATCGTTCCCCAGATCGCCGGGAAGACGCCGCCGGCGCTATTGGCCTCGCGGGGATCATCGACGAGGAACTCCCACCACCGGCCGGCATAGACGCCGATCTTCCCCGCCAACGACAGGCGGTTGGGCTGCCAGGCCCGCACGATCTGTTCGAGGGGGAGAGGCAAGGTCGCCCCGTCGGCGGTGCGGAACTCCAACGCCCAGCCGGCGCCCACTTGGCGCAGCGTGGCGGTGCGCTCGTCGAGGGCGCGCTCGGCGGTGGCGACCTCCGCGGCCAGGCGCTCCTCGGCCGCCGCGGCGCTCGCCGCGGCGGGGCCAGCCGGACCACCCTCCATCCGGGCCCGGACCGTCGCCAGACGGGCGACGCGGAGTTGTCGCTGCAGTCGCCCCCGTTCCACCCGGTCGATACGGCGGATCTCCCGGCTGTGCCGCCTGATCGGGGCGTGCTCGCGGAGGAAGCCGGCCCACGCCTCCGCCGGACCTTCGGCCACCACCTCGTCGCCGTGGAGGAGGCGCAGCGGCGTCCCGTGGAACCGTCCCCCCTCGACCCGTTCCACCGCGGTCGCCCACGGGGGCCGATCGACCGTGGCGATCTCCGCCTCGTCGACCCAGCGGAAATGGCTCCCCGTGAGATCGAAGTTGGCCGTCCGCACGAGCCGCCGGGCGGTGCCGACCGTCGCGCCCGCTTCCCCCGTGGCCAGCACCCGCTCGCGACCGGCGACCTCCCCTAGCACCCGGTCACCACCGACGAGTTGCACCTCCTCGAGCGGAACTGGCCAGAACGTGCGCGCCCCCTGGAGGGCGATGAACGCCAGCAGGCCGGTGATCATCGCCAGCGCCAGGGCGAGGGCGCCTCCCGTGAGCCACACCCAGGGCTCGCCGTGGGCGGCGAGGGCGGCGTGCGCGGAACGGAGCCGCGGCGTGCGGGGCGGTTCAGAGGTCATGGGCCCTCCGGCGGAAACGCTGCCGCACCACCTCCGCGGCCGTGTTGACCACGAACGTGATGGCGAACAGCGTCAGCGCTGCCAGGAACAGGACCCGGTAGTGGGCGCTGCCGCGGGCCGCCTCGGGCAGTTCGGTGGCGATCGCGGCCGAGAGGGTCTGGAATCCGGTGAACAGGTTCCCATCGATGATCGGGGTGTTCCCCGCCGCCATGAGCACGATCATCGTCTCCCCGACCGCCCGTCCCAGGCCGATCATCACCGCGGAAAATAGTCCGCTGGCGGCGGCGGGCACGATGACGCGCACCGCGGTCTGCCACAGCGTGGCACCGGCCCCCAGCGACGCGCTACGCAGATGCTCGGGGACGCTGGAGAGGGCGTCGTCGGCGATGGTGAACACCAGGGGAATGATGGCGAAGCTCATACCGAAGGCCACCACGAGGGCGTTGCGCTGCACGTAACTGCCGAGGATGCCCCCCCGGGCATCGAGCCGCAGCGCCTCGAGGAACATCCCTCCCGCCACCGCCAGGAGCACCGCCCCGGCGACGGCCGCG
>RFRL01000362.1 GCA_009924545.1 Planctomycetia bacterium
GCCCAGGCGGCGAGGACGACGGCCGCGACGGCCACCGCCGTCGCCCGTGATGCGGACCTCTTCCTGCGACTCATGGTGCGGGTCATCGGGACATCCGTCGGGGCTGGAGGTTCATCCGGGATTCGGCCTGCAGACACGGTCAATCGGCGAGCACGATGCTCACCGCGGGAACGGTGGTCACCACATACCAGGCCCGCAGCGGTCTCCGGGCCGATGCCAGCGTGAGATCGACCGGGATCCGCACCGCCGCACCGAACGGCTCGCTGCTGCCGCAACTGAACCGCTGGAGACGGGCGCCGCCGAGCCAGCGCTCGTCGGCTACGTGCACCGGCGGGTTCCGCTGCCACAGGTCGGCGGGGGTGGCCCCATCGCGCCACTCGGCGAGTACCCCCTCCAGGACGGCCCGGGCCTGGTTCGGGTCGGTGACGGCCGGTGCGGCAGCGCCGCAGCCGGCCACCGCCGCGACAATGGTGCCCAGCACCACGGCCTCGACGAGGAGGGGATGGCAGGCCGGAAACCGGTCGTGATCGAAGGCGAGGGTGCGCATGGTGGGCAACCTCACTGCACACCCTGTCCGGCGACCACTTCTCCACCGGCGCGCGAGCCGAGGGCCCGCCACACCGCCAGATCGACGTCGTCGGCGACAAACCGCACCGCGGCATCGCACGTTCCCAGCATCACCCCGCCGGGGTGGTTGCTCTTGGCGGTGGTCATGATCCGACCGGGGGGGAACATGCACGACCGTTGGTTGGGCGGAGCGACGTGGAAGTAGATGCTCGTCGAGTGGTAGCCGTAGAGCCACGGTCCCCCGATGTTGCTGAAGCGCTGGAAGGTGAGGTTGGTGGCATCGATCGCCGCGCACTGCTGGTACGCGGCATCGGGAGTGGCCGGCGTGGTCTGGGGCCAGAAGGTGTCGCCCCGCGACGAGATCGCGTTGTTGAAGTCACCGATGACGTGCTCGCTGATGGCGGCCGTCTGCGTGGTTCCGTCGGTGATGTCCTGGATCCGGACCCGGCTGTCGAGGAAGAACACGCCGTCGGGTGCGGGCAGGCCGTAGTTGGGGTCGGCAGGATCGGTGGGGGGATTGCCCCACAGGATCCCCGTCCCTTGGTTGAAGCGGTAATTGTTGCCACCCATCGTGCCGGGGAGGCTGGTGGCGGCGTCGGACGGACAGCGCAGCGTGGGGATCGTGGCGGCGCAGGCCTCGGCGTGGACCGGGTCGTTCCACGGCTTGGTCGGGTCGATCTTCGGGAGGAGGGTCGCCTGCTCGATGGTGGGGAGGATCGCGGAGAAGGTCGACAGGCCCAGCGCGTTGCGCCCGAAGGGCAGCGATCGCCGCGACGACACCTGATTCTGCAGGCCGATACCGAGTTGGCGGACGTTGTTGCCGCCCGGGCCGCCTCGCGGGCCGCCTGCACGGCCGGGAGGAGCAGGCCCACGAGGGTGCCGATGATGGCGATGACGACGAGCAATTCGACGAGGGTGAAACCCGCACGGGGGTGGCGACGGACCATGGCGAATGCCTCCGATGCTGACCGCACGGCGCGATGGCCGTGCGGGAGCGTGACCGACCGGTTCACCGTCCCCGAGGCACGGGCGGCCGCGGTGCGGCACGACCGAAAGCGCGGGTGACGGGCTGGCCGGGGCGACGGACCCCGGCCACGGTGACACGACGGGGCCGTGGGGGGGCTGCGGCGCCGGTCGACAGACGTCGGCGCGCAGGCCTACCCGGCCCGGTGTCAGCCGACCCTGGGAGGCCGTTCGAGGCGCGTGCCGTCGGCAGAGAAGGGGGCGGAATCGACGGTGGCGATGGTCTGACCCCGGGCGGAATCGGCCGGGGAATCGACACCGACGAGCCAGGCGAAACGATCGAGATCGATGCGGATCACGCGGCCATCCACCGGCAGCAGGGGCTTCACCGGCGCCTTGCCGCAGGCCGGGCCACGGCAGGGAGCCCGGCCGGACCCGGGGCCGGCCATCGAATGGTCGGCACGCTTGCCCGGGCCGCCGGCGATGGCCGGCGCGGCCGACCCATGCCGGGCCGAAACGGGCACGGCCCCACCACGGATCGATTGGCCGTGCGCCTCATGGCCCTCGAGCCAGTCGCCGCAACTCGCCGCCGCCTCACGACCGCTGCCAACCGACACGGCAACGGCGCCCAGGGCCGCCAGGAGCAGCCCCCGGAAAATGGTCGCGGTACGGCGAGCAGACGACGGCAT
>RFRL01000363.1 GCA_009924545.1 Planctomycetia bacterium
GCCGTCGGGCACGAGCCACAGTCCCTCGTCGTCGTTGCCGGCGGCGAAGTCTTCACTGAAGCTGTTCCGCGCCGTCGGGCCGCCGTCGTCGGCGCCGTCGGGGCCGACCCACCACACGATCAGTCCGTCCTCGACCGGTTTGAAGCGGAGCGGTTGGTTGTCGGAGCACGGATCGCGCGGCACCGCCGAGAGCTCGTCGGGCACGAGGGCCTCGATCGAATCGGGAAGCCCTCCGCCGGCCAGGCGCCGCCGCGTGGCGGCAACGAGCACACGGGCCGCCCGCGCGGCCGCATCGGCGCGCATCCAGGCCCCGTGGACCGCCGGCAGGGGGGGCACGAGCAGGCCGGTGAGGATTCCCCGTTTCCCCACGGACTGCTCGGTGTTGGCGACCGCGTGCCAGGCTGCGGCGTGGGGTTGCTCCTGGGAGCAGACCTCCTGGTACTGGTGGAGCAACTCCCGGTAGGCCGCCAGATCGGCGGGCAGGAACAGCGTTCGGGAGAGGGGCCCGAGGCCATCCCAGATCTGGAAGGAGTCGTTTTTGCCCCCGACGAGCGGATCGAGGTTGGCCATCCGCATCCGTCCGGTGGCGAGGTCGGCGAACACGGAAAGCCCGAGGGTCTCCTCGCCGAGCATCGCCTTGAGGAGCGGCGGCGGCGGACCGACCAGGTCGTCGAGACCAGGATCATCGAGGAGGGGGAGATCGTCGGGCTCGAGGCTCGGCAGCACCCGGGAGAGCGTGTCGCGCGCGAGAGAGTCGATCGCATACGACACGAGATAGGAAATGAGGATCGGTTCGGTCGCTGCCTGGCGGGCGATGCGGTGGATCCGCACCGTGTCGGCAAGTGCCGCGGCGGCATCGCCGTCGGCGGCGGAGCGTCTGGCGGCGAGCGCCAGGAGCCGTGTTTCACCGCGCAGCGCCTGGATTTCCGGCAACAGCATGGAAATGCTCGGCCGGCTCCAGTCACGGTCGAACCGGCACACGTCGCGGTCGGCGGCGCGGCGGATCAGGTCGAGCGACTCCCGGTGGCGGGCGAGCAGTTCCGCCACTGCGGGGCTACGGATGCCGAGCGGGTCTTCGGGGTTGAAGGCGCGTTCCTCCTCCGTCCACCGGTCGTCAGCCGCCAGCAGGGCGGCGGCGTGGCGGTGGAGCGGCGCGGCGTTGTCGGCGTCGGCGACGGCGGGAGGAAGATTGGCCTGCATCAGCGCCGCGGCCTCGGCCCGGGCCTGCGCCGCCTCGGCGGCGACGGCGTTGTCCACCGCCAAGAGCGTGCCGTAGGCCACCATCGCCGCCATGCCGCACAATCCCGCCAGACCGATCACGGGCCAACCGGCGGCGGCCGGTGCGCCGCTCGCGGCACCGCGCCGCAGACCGGCGGTGGCGATCCACACCCCGCCGCCGAGCGCCGCGATCGCCAGCGTGAGCGTGGCGGCGAAGTGATTGGTGTCGAGCGGCCGGGGGCCGAAGGCGAGGAACCCCGTCAGCCCCACGGCGGGCAGGAGCAAAAGCACCGGCACCGCCCAGCCGACGATGGCCAGCGACGAGCGGAACGTCGTCGCGCGCGCCGCCGCGGCGGTAAACGTCGCCGACCAGAGCAGGCAGGCTGCCAACACGAACAACCAGAAAAGTGGGAGGCCCATCAGAGGGTTCCTTTCAGCCAGTGTTCCGGGGGAAGCAACCGCAGCGCCGCGATCGACGCCGGCGGGGCACCGTCAGCGCTGGTCGGGATCACGGAATCACCATCGGCGGCGGCCCGGGCCGTGGTGGCGATCCCGTCTGCCGCCACGGAAGCCGGCACGGCGATTCCCGCCGCCGCCAGCCGATCGGCGAAGCGCGCACGGGGTGCCGCCGCCGCACCGCCTGCCACGGGAGATGCCATCCAGGGCGCGAGCGCAAGCGAGAGCGCGAGGCTCGCCAGCAGGGCGAGCGCCAGCGGCCACGGCTCGCGGTGCGGTGCGGGCAGCAGGTCGGCATCGATCAGTTCGTCCGTGCCGAGGGCATCGACCACCGCGCCGAGCACCCTGCCGCGCAGATCGTCCGGGACCGGCGGCACGCCGCTCCGCTCCAGACGCCGGGCGACGATCTCCAGTTCCGGCGGCAGCGCGGGCTCACGGCACCGCCCATCGTGGTTGGTGGTCATCGCTGCACCTCGGGAGCA
>RFRL01000364.1 GCA_009924545.1 Planctomycetia bacterium
GAGAGCGGATCGAACTTGTGGTTGTGGCAGACGGCGCACCCGGTCGTGAGCCCCATCCACACCGCGGCGGTGGTCTCGGTGCGCTCCCGGCAGTAGAGGACGCGGTACTCCTCGTCGATCGCCCCGCCCTCGCTGGTGGTGATGTTGCAGCGGTTGAAGCCGCTGCCGATCTGGTTGTCGAGCTGCGTTTCCCGCGGCAGCGACGGCGTCTCGGCGTTCACCAGGTCGCCGGCGAGCTGGAGGATCGTGAAGTCGTCGAACGGCATGTTGCGGTTGAAGGCGTTGACCACCCACTGCCGGTAGGCCCACAGCTCGCGGAAGTTGTCGATGTGGATCCCGTTGGTGTCGCCGTAGCGCGCGTAGTCGAGCCAGTGACGGCCGCGGTGCTCGCCCCAATCGAGGGTCGCCAGGAGGCGGTCGACGTACTGCTCGTAGGCATCGGCAGCGCGGTCGGCGACGAACGCCTCGACGAGGGCCGGTTCCGGCGGCAGGCCGGTGAGGTCGAGGGCCACGCGCCGGGCGATGGTGCGCCGGTCGGCCTCGGGCGCGGGCGCCAGTCCCTCCGCCTCGAGCCGGGCGAGGATGAAGCGGTCGATGGGGTTGCGGACCCACGCCTCGTTCGCCACGGCCGGCGGGGTGGGCCGCTGCGGCGCGATGTAGGACCAGTGGGGCTGGTACTCGGCCCCCTCCCGCACCCAGCGGACGAGGAGCTCTTTCTGCGCGGCGGTGAGGGTCTTCTTCGTGGTCGGCGGGGGCATCACCTCGGCCGGATCGTCGGAGCAGATCCGGTCGATGATCACCGACGAGTCGGGGTCGCCGGGGACGATGGCCCCCGACTCGATCGCCGCGTCGCGCTGGTCGAGGCGCAGGTCGGCCTTGCGGGCGGCACTGTCGGCCCCGTGACAGGAGAAGCAGTTCTCCACGAGGATCGGCCGGATGTCGCCGTTGTACGACAGCTTCGCAGGCTCCGCGGCAGGTGAGGCGGCGGAAGCCAGGATCACCGCCAGGCTGGCAACGGGGACGGCACGGTTCCGGCAGGGGCGCATGGCAGGGTCTCCGGCGGGGCGGCCGAGCCGGCGTTTCAGGGCCCGCCGGCGGCCGTGCAGAACCCTGGAATCATACCACCGCCCGGCGGGGTGACCGCCGTCACATCCGTACCCCCGGGGGCCCTCTCCCGCCCCGTCGACCGGGAAGTCGCCGGACGGGCGCCGGAGACCGGCCCCGGCGCCCGCCCGATCGGGTCCCCACATCCCGGATCCGCGGTCAGGTCCGCAGCCGCCGACGTCGCCACCAGCCGGCGGCACCGCACACCGCCGCCAGGGCCAGCGACGCGTGGGTCGACGGCTCGGGCACGGCGGAGACATACGCCGTCGTCGTGCCCTTGATGGTGAAGGTGTAGTCACCGGGGGCGAGGGGGATGGTCTGGAAGTTCACGATCACCGGCCCCGGGTAGACGTGGGTGGGGATCGCGGTGTTGTTGTTGTAGGTCTCCGAACCGGTGGCGGGTGACGACAGCAGCCGGGTGATCGAGGGATTGGCCCCGAGGAACGGGCCGAAGACCGATCTCCCCGCGCTGTCGAGCACGTCCATGGCGAAGCCGTTGGAGGCGGTGGCGATGTTGATCAGCGGTTCGTACGAGTAGACCGCCAGCCGCTCGGTGATGTTGAAGTCGAGGGAGATCGCCGCCCGCGACAGGCTGTCCCCGGTGAGGCGGAACTTCCCGGTCACCACCCAGTCGGCGACACCGGCCGAGATCGTGCCGTGTTCGAGGTCGGTGAGGAGGGCCTCGGCGACCAGGTCGATCGACAGCGTGCCGGGGGTGCCGATCGGGGCGAAGAGCTTCGAGATCGCCACGGTCGTGCCATCCGGCGGCCAGGTGCCCGGGGGCGCATTGGCGGGCACCGTGCCGGAGCCGGGGGGGCCCACCGCCTGGTCGGGATTGTTGGTGACGTAGCTGTCGCTGCGGGCGAAGTTGTGACCGGCGATGAAATTGCCGGCCACGGGGTTGGTGGTGTCGAACCCGCCGGCGGTCCCGGGGGCGGTGGGGTTGAGTTGGAGCAGGACCCGCTCGTTGGCCGGCACCGACATCCCCGGGCTGACGTTGCCGCTGTAGTTCTCCACCGGCGGCAGCGGCGCGCCGCTGC
>RFRL01000365.1 GCA_009924545.1 Planctomycetia bacterium
GTGGGGGTGGGGGTACGCACCGGCGCGGCGGAGGGTGTCGATCTGCACACCGACCGTGACGCCTTCACGCCAGCCACCACCTGCATCCCGACCGGCACGCGGCTGGCGGAGGGGTCGGCGGTGTTCATCGACAACCGCTCAAGCAATCCGACCAATAGCTATCCGGAACTGTTGCTCCGGTTCGGCGCCGCCGAGTGGTGGGAGTGGCGGCTCGGGGTGGACTACACCGTCGGCTCGCAGGGCAATGTGGTGACGAGCGTCGAGGTGGGGGAGCTCCCTTTCGACGGCCATGCGGTGTACGAGTCGAACATCCTCTTCGGCTTCAAGGCGGCCCTCTCCCGGCAGGACGGCTGGGTGCCCGAGAGCTGCTTCATCATGGAGGCGACCACCCCCTGCTACGCCGAGGAGTGGGGCACGCAGCCGGTTGCGACCGCGGTGTGGGGCTGGGAGCTCGCCGGTGGCAGCCGGCTCGACGCCGCGCTGCGCTACGCCTATTCCGAGGCCGAGAGCGGCTGGTTCTCGCGGTGGGGGCCGTCGGTGGTGTGGCGCCGGCCGCTCACGGAGCGCTGGGAGGTGCACGCCGAGTACTTCAGCACGAGCACCCAGGGGCTGCCCGACGACACCGTGCGGCCGTTCGTGAGCCCCGGCACCCACTACCTGCTCACGCCGCGGCTGGAGATCGGCGTGCGCGTCGGGTGGGGCCTCACGGCCGACGCGGCCCCCTTTTTCTCCGACGCCGGTTTCGGCTGGCGCTTCTGATCGGTTCCCCGGCCCCGGGGAAAGTGGGTAGAACATCCGCTCACACCACCCGGGGCGGCCCGGTCCGACCGCCGTCCGAGGATCGTTGCCATGCGTTGCGTGCCCGTTTCCCCGTCGTTCCGCGGCCGCCGCTTCGTCGTCCACACCCTGTTCGCCCTGGGCGGGTTCGTCGTCATCGGGTGTGGGGGCGGCCGGCCGGCGGCTCCCCCGGGGTCCGGCGCCACCCCGGCGTCCCGGCCGCTGGTGGCCCTGGTGATGAAGTCGCTGGCCAACGAGTTCTTCGCCGCCATGGCCGACGGCGCCCGGGCCCACCGCGCGACGGCCGCGGACCGCTACGACCTGGTCGTCAACGGCATGCGCAACGAGACCGACGTCGAGGAGCAGGTGGGCCTGGTCGAGCAGATGGTGGCCCGCCGGGCGACGGCGATCGTCATCGCTCCGGCCGATTCCCGGGCCCTGGTCCCGGTGCTGGCCCGGGCGGCTGCGGCGGGGGATCAACATCGACAACCGCCTCGACCCCGACACGCTCCGCGACGCCGGCCTCACCATTCCGTTCGTCGGCCCCGACAACCGCGCCGGGGCGAAGCTCGCGGCCGCGGCCGTGGCGGCGCGGCTGGAAAAGGGGGCCGAGGTGGCGATCATCGAGGGGATCGTCACCGCCGACAACGCCCGGCAACGGAGCCTCGGGCTCGAGGACGCGGTCCGCGAGGCGGGCCTCGTGGTGGTCGACCGGCAGAGCGGCCAGTGGGAGATGGAAAAGGCCAACGGCATCGCCGCGGCGGCCGTCGCCGCCCACCCAACGCTCAAGGCGATCCTCTGCGCCAACGACAGCATGGCGCTGGGGGCGGTGGCGGCACTCGCCGCGGCCGGGCGCCGCGACGTGCTCGTGTCGGGCTTCGACTCCATCCCCGCCGTACGCCCCCTCCTCGGCGACGGTCGGATGGTGGCCACCGTCGACCAGCACGGCGATCGGCTCGCTGCGGAGGGGATCGAGACGGCGCTGGCGATCCTCGCCGGGGCGGCGGCGCCGGCGGACCGGACCACTCCCGTCGACCTGGTCACCGGCCCCACGGCGGCACGACCGTGAGGGGTGGCTGGCAGGATCTCCGCGACCGGGCCCTGCTCCTGGCGGTGTGGCTGGGACTGGTGATCCTCTTCGGCCTGCTCACCGAGCACTTCCTCTCCCTCGGCACCTTCCTCTCGGTGGCGGGCCGGCTCCCCGCCCTCGCGGTGGTGGCGGCGGGGATGACACTGGTGATCGTGGCGGGGGGCATCGATCTGGCGGTGGGCTCGGTGGCGGCCCTCGCCGCGGCCGTGCTCGGCG
>RFRL01000366.1 GCA_009924545.1 Planctomycetia bacterium
CTCGGCTTGGAGGGGCTGCCCATGCCCCGGGAGCCGGCGTATGCCGACGAGCGCAGCCATGGATGGCGAAGCGCCGTCGGCATCCGAGCGAGCGGAGGCCGGGAAGGCCGGAGCGAGCGTCCGGCGACGGGGCGTGGGCAGCCCCGACCAGCCGTGATCACCCCGCCAGCACCGCCTCAGCCTCGCGCAAAAAGTGCGCGGGCGAGCACCGGGGCGAAGTAGGTGAGCACGGCGTCGGCTCCGGCACGCTTGATCACCAGCACGCTCTCCGCCGCGGCCCGGGCTCCGTCGAGCCAGCCGTGGCCGGCGGCGGCCTGGATCATGGCGTACTCACCGCTCACCTGGTAGGCGAGGGTCGGCAGGCCGAACGTGGTCTTCACCCGGTGGATGATGTCGAGGGCGGTGCCGGCAGGCTTCACCATCACCATGTCGGCCCCCTCGGCGACGTCGAGGGCCACCTCGCGGATCGCCTCGAGCGCGTTGGCCGGGTCCATCTGGTAGGTCTTCTTGTCGCCGAGGCCGAGTTTGTCCGCCGTGCCCAGCGAGGCCGCACTCCCCACCGCGTCGCGGAACGGTCCGTAGAAGGCCGAGGCATACTTGGCGGCGTAGGCGAGGATCCCCACGTCGTGCCGGCCGGCGGCGTCGAGCGCCGCGCGGATCGCCCCCACGCGGCCATCCATCATGTCGCTGGGGGCGACCATGTGGCAGCCCGCCTCGGCGAGGACCACCGCCTGCCGGCAGAGCACCGCCACCGTCTCGTCGTTCACGATCCGGCCCTCGACAAGGAGACCGTCGTGGCCGTGGGTGGTGTACGGATCGAGGGCCACGTCGCAGAGGATCCCCAGCCTGTCGCCCGTCTCGCGGCGGATCGCGTGCACCGTGCGGCAGACGAGGTTGTCGGGATCGAGGGCGTGGGCCCCGTCGGCCGTCTTCAGGGCCGGGTCGGTGGCGGGGAACAAGGCGATGGCCGGGATCCCCAGCGTGACCGCCTCGGCGGCGGCCCGGACCACTCCCTCGATCGGCAGGCGCTCCACGCCGGGCATCGCCGCGATCGGGAGGGGGGCGGCGTGATCGTGGACGAACAGCGGCCAGACCAGGTCGGCGGGCGCCAGCGTCGTCTCGGCGACCATGGCCCGCAGCCAGTGGTGCTGGCGGTTGCGGCGCAGCCGCGTGGCGGGAAAGGAACCGGGGCCGGCGGCGTGCATCACGGGATCCTCGAGTCAGCGACTGTCGACGATCTCGACTTTCCCCACCGGCACCGGTGGCGGAGCGGGGGTGCCGGCCAGCGAGGCGATCGCACACGCGTCGTCCGTTTCCCAGACGCACACCTGCCGGGCGATGACCCCCAGGTCGCCGAGCACGCCGGGGCAAACCACCTCCAGCAGGTAGCGGGCCATGTTCTCCGCGGTGGGATTCCACGGCAGGAGGAACAGCTTGGAGGGGGTCGACTGGCGCACCGCGGCGATGGCGCCCAGGTCGTCGACGAAGAGGATGAAGGCGTGGTCCCAGTGGGCATCGAGCCAGCCGAGCAGGCGCTGCTTGATGAAGGAGAAATCGACGATTCGCCCCACGTCGTCGACAGTCGCCACGGCCCCCGCGGCCATCACCTCGACGTCGACCCGGTAGTTGTGCCCGTGGAGGTAAGCACACTTGCTTTCGTGGCGGTAAAGCCGGTGACCGGCGCAGAAGCGGAGCCGGCGCACCAGCGCCAGGCTCGTCGCGGAACCGGGGTGGTCAGGCATGGGAAGCGTCCACCGACGGTCAGGCATGGGCCACGTCGGCGGCCTCGATGCGGATCGGGCGGATGTCGAACTTGGGGTTCTGCCCGAGGAACCGGCAGGGATTGTTGTGGAACACCTCGATCGCCTCCTGGAGCGAGTGCCCCCGGCGCCGGTATTCGAGGATGCACTCCTGGAGCGTGAACGGGTCGCTCGGGCCCCAATCGGCCGAGGAGTTCACGAGGATCCGGTCGGTGCCGTATTTCTCCAGCATGTCGACGGCTCGCTTCGGCGAGCACTTGGTGATGGGATAGAGCGTGAAGCCCACCCAGTAGCCGGCGTCGAGGCA
>RFRL01000367.1 GCA_009924545.1 Planctomycetia bacterium
GACGATCGCCGCCGTCCGCGATGCCGGGGAGGCACTGCGCCGGCCGGCCGGGGAACCGCCCGCCGATGACGGCCCGACCGTCCGCGTGGCCGGGAGGATCATGCTCCAGCGCAGCGCCGGGAGCCTCGTGTTCCTCGATCTGGCCGACCGCAGCGGTCGGATCCAGGTGATGCTCGGGAAGAAGCAGGTCGGCCCCGAGGCCTGGCAGGTGGCCGACTGCCTCGACCTCGGCGACATCGTCGGCATCGACGGCCGGCTCGGCTTCTCGAAGACCGGCGAGATGACGGTGTTCGCGACCGGGCTCGAGTTCCTCACCAAGTCGATCGAGACGCCCCCCGACAAGTTCCACGGCCTGGTCGATCCGGAGCTCAAGCAGCGCCAGCGCTACCTCGACCTGATCCACGGCGTGGGGGTCCGCGAGCGCTTCATGGCCCGCAGCCGCATCGTGGCCTCGGTGCGCCGCACGCTCACCGACCGCGGTTACCTCGAAGTGGAGGGGCCGACGCTCCAGGAGTCGGCCGGTGGCGCCGCCGCGCGGCCCTTCAAAACGCACCACAACGCCCTCGACATGCCGCTGGTGCTCCGCATCGCGCTGGAGTTGCACCTCAAGCGGCTCCTCGTCGGCGGCTTGGAGCGCGTCTTCGAACTCGGCCGCGTGTACCGCAACGAGGGGCTGAGCCCGCGGCACAACCCCGAGTTCACCATGCTCGAGGCCTACGAGGCCTACGGCGACTACGCCACGATGATGGATCTCACCGAAGCGGTGATCCGCAACGCCGCCGCCGCTGCCGGCACCCCCGCGCTTTTCACGTGGATGGGCCATGGGATCGACCTCGACAAGCCGTTCGCGCGCGTGCGCTACGACGACCTCCTCCGCGACGTGACCGGCTGCGATCCGGCCGACCCGGCGAGCGTGGTCGCCACGGCTGCGGCGCGCGGCCTCGACACCGCCGGGAGGCATCCCGACGTGGTCAAGAGCGAGCTCTTCGAGTCGAGTTGCGAGGCGGGGCTTTCCGGCCCCGTGTTCGTCATCGACTACCCCGCCGCCATCTGCCCGCTCACCAAGCGGAAGGCGGGGCACCCGCACGTCGCCGAACGGTTCGAGCTGTACGTCGCGGGGATGGAGTTCGCCAACGCCTACACCGAACTCAACGACCCCGATCTCCAGGAGGAGCTGTTCCGCACCCAGTTGGCCGGCCTCCCCGCCGACGAGTCGATGGCCCGCATGGACCACGACTTCATCCGCGCCCTGCGGCACGGGATGCCGCCGGCCGGCGGCCTGGGGATCGGCATCGACCGGCTGGTGATGCTGCTCACGCAGGCGACCTCGATCCGCGACGTGATCCTTTTCCCCCTGCTCCGTGCCGAGGGGGCCCGGGCCACCGAACCACCACGGGCGACCGATCCGTCCCGGGCCACTGATCCGCCCCGGGCAAAGGGCGTCTGACCCGTTCCCCCGCCCGACCGCGCGAGCCGCCGATGTACGTCCTCTTCCTCTGCTGCCGCTACCTCCGCACGCGGTTCATCGCCCTGGCGAGCGTGATCAGCGTGACCCTCGGCGTGGCCACGATGATCGTGGTCAACGCGGTGATGGCCGGTTTCTCCCACGAGATGCAGACGCGCATCCACGGCATCCTCTCCGACCTGGTGTTCGAGAGCCATTCGCTCTCCGGGTTCCAGGATCCGCAGTGGCACATGGAGGAGATCCGCCGCGCCGCCGGCGACGCGATCACCGGGATGACCCCCACGGTGGCCGTGCCGGCGATGCTCAACTTCCAGGTCCGCGGCCAGTGGGTCACGCGCCAGGTGATGCTCATCGGCATCGACGAGTCGACCCACGCCGGCGTCAGCGACTTCAGCCGCTACCTCCAGCACCCCGCCAACCGCCGCCAGCTCTCCTTCGCCCTCCGTGACGGGGGCTACGACACCGTCGACAGCCAGGGGGATGGCGGGGCCACGCGGCCGGCGCTGGAGGGGGCGGGCTGGCCCCACCGTCGGATCCGCGTGGAACGCGAGCGCGCCTGGCGGGCCAGGCAGGCGG
>RFRL01000368.1 GCA_009924545.1 Planctomycetia bacterium
GAGGAGGCCACGAGGCCGGCGATAGGGGGGGCAGCAACCATGGGGGGCAGAATACCACCCCGAGGGACAACGTTGGTCCCGCGCGGGGGAGCTTGACGCAGGACGGTACGCCTGTACACTCCTCGGGAAAGCACGAAATCAGGGACTCGCCGATGCCCCGAAAGATTCGCGACCTCGTCAGAGATCTCGTGAAAGCCGGTTTCGAGGAGCGTCGAGGAAAGGGCAGCCATCGAAACTACAGCCACCCTCTGTTTGCCGAAGTGGTTACGATATCGGGTAAGGACGGTGACGATGCCCGGCGGCATCTCGAGAAAACGGTTGAGAAGGCCATCGACGAGGTGAACCAATGGCGAAAGGCGACCGATACCTGAAGGTTGTCGCGTGGTCGGACGAAGACAAGTGCTTCATCGGCACCTGCCCGCAGTTGATGTACGGCGGATCCTATGGTGACGACGCCCAGCAAGTGTTCGCCGAGCTTTGCGAACTTGTTGAAGAGGCGATTGAGACGCTGGAGGAAGCAGGCAAGCCGTTGCCGCAACCGCTGGCATTGCAAGAGCTCGAAAACCTGCTGCGGCGGGATGCGCGAGGGCTGGTTACACCTGCGGTACGCCCAAGTCCGTGAGATACCGACTCACACCCTCGTAGAACCCCGGACTTCGCGTCCGGTCCCGCTTCGCCCCCGGCGGAAGATCACCATCCCCTGCCGGGCCCGCGTGAGCAACACGCGGTAGGCGTTCTTCAGATACTGCCGCCGCTCGGGCTTCTTCACGTCGGTCCACTTCGCGCCGCGAAAACTGTGATAACTCCAGTCGCTCCCACGCCGGCGGAGGTCGGCGTCCCACGTCACGATCGTCCAGTCGAGCTCCAGCCCCTGCACCTGAAACTCCGTCGCCGCGTCCTCCAGATACAGCGATGAGCGAGTGTCGCTCTGGCTACTCAAAAACCAGTGCACCGGGTCGATGTTCACCCGGATGCCGATCGCGTGGGGCTTGAGCCGCTCTCGCGGACGAGGAGGCCACGAGGCCGGCGATAGGGGGGGCAGCAACCATGGGGGGCAGAATACCACCCCGAGGGACAACGTTGGTCCCGCGCGGGGGCTTGACGCAATACGGTACGCATGTACACTCCTTGCCATTGCTGCCAGCAGCCCACTCGCCAGCCGGCCGATGCCAAGCGTCTACCTCGAAACCACGATTCCGTCGTTCCTCGTCGCCAGGGTTTCCCAGGACGACGGGCTCGCGGAAAAGCAGGTCATCACACGGACGTGGTGGGATCGCCACAGGCACCGGTACGAGCTCGTGACGTCGGAAGTGGTGCTCGTGGAGGCGGGCAGCGGCGATACCTCCGTGGCGGGCCAACGGCTGCTAGCAATGCAGGGTATACGTGTCCTTGCCGACAGCCCCGAGGTAGACTTCATTGCGACGGAGTTGATCCGGCGGCGGCTCCTGCCGTCCAAGGCTCGACTCGATGCCGTGCATGTTGCATTCGCGGCGGTCTACCAGGTCGACTTTCTGGCTACGTGGAACTGCCGGCATCTGGCGAACACGAATATCCGATCCGCAATCAAGGCCCTGTTCGACGAATTCGACAAGCACGTTCCGGTTGTCTGCACAGTGACCGAACTCATGGAGCTTCGCCATGACCACTGAACCGAACGACAAAAACGAGCCCGCTGACGAGTTCGATGACCCGATCGTCGCGGAAGTGCATGAGATTCGCCGTCAGTTGCTGGAGAAGCATGGCGGCATCGAAGGCTTCATGCAGTACATTCGCGAACGCGATGCGCAACGGCTGCAGCGTGAAAAGGAAGAAGCCGATCGTCGAGCAGCTGAGCTCGAGAAGTCGGCCTAAACCTCCACCACGCCCATGCCCGTCAGATAGTCGTAGATCCCCTCGTAGAAGTCTGGCTTCCGCGTCCGGTCGCGCTTCGCCCCCGGCGGCACGAAGATCACCATCCCCTGCCGGGCCCGCGTGAGCAACACAAGGGAGGCGTTCTTCAGATACTGCCGCCGCTCGGGCTTCTTCACGTCGGTCC
>RFRL01000369.1 GCA_009924545.1 Planctomycetia bacterium
CGAGCCGGCTGCCGGCGGCGGCCGGGGCGCCGGGCGCCGCCGACGAAGCCGTGCTGCCGGAAGCGGTACCCCAGGCAGCGGTGCTCCCGGAGGACACCGGCGAGCTCACCGCGGTGATCGGGCGGCGCGTGGCCCTCAAGGAGGCGATCGCCGCCGAGCGCTACGAGGAGGCGCGCGAGCACCGTGATGCGATCCGTGCGACGGAGGAGCGGTGGCTCGCACCGCGGCGGCGGGCACAGCCGGGAAGCCGGCCGGCAGAGCCGGATGAGGCATGACGGGTGTGATGACGGCCGGCGCTTGCGGGACGGTTTCCGCACGCCAGGGCTGCGGGCGCACCGCGCGTGGGGCACATGAGGGAGGGGGGCGATGAAACTCGACACCTTGACCGATTCGGTCGGCGAATGGCTCCGGGGCACCGGGCCGGAGTCCGACATCGTGATGAGCAGTCGCGTGCGGCTGGCGCGCAACGTCGCCCACTTCCCCTTCGTGAGCCGCGCCTCGACGCAGGATCGGGCCGACGTGGAGCGGCTCCTGCGCGAGCGCCTCGTCGCGGTGCCCTCAGGACGCGGCCTCGACTACATCGACGTCGGGCGGCTCGACGAGGTCGACCGACGCTTCCTCGTGGAGCGGCAGTTGATCAGCCGTGAGCACGCCGAGGCCCAGGGGGCCCGTGGGGTGGCCATCGACGCCCGCGAGCAGGTCAGCCTGATGATCAACGAGGAGGATCACCTCCGCATCCAGTGCCTCCACAGCGGCCTCGACCTGCACGGGGCCTGGGACCAGATCCGCGCCGTCGACGACGAAATCGAGCAGGTGGTGCCCTACGCCTTCCACTCCCGGTTCGGCTACCTCACCGCCTGCCCCACCAACGTCGGCACCGGGATCCGCGTCAGCGTCATGCTCCATCTGCCGGCGCTGGTCATCACCCGGCAGATCGACAAGGTGTTCCGCAGCCTGCAGAAAATCTCCCTCGCGGTGCGCGGGCTCTACGGCGAGGGGTCGCAGGCCCTCGGCGACTTCTACCAGATCTCGAACCAAACCACCCTCGGCCGCACCGAGGAGGAGCTGCTCCAGCAGGTGGGCGACGTCGTGCCGGTGGTGATCGAGTACGAGCGCCGGGCGCGCGACTTCCTCTTGCGCGAGACGCAGCAGAATGTCCACGACCAGGTGAGCCGCGCCTACGGCATCCTGCGCACGGCGCACACGATCAAGGTCGAAGAGGCGATGCAGCTCCTGTCGCGGGTCCGCATGGGAGTGCTCCTCGGCCTCATCGGCGACGTCAAGGTGGCCGACATCAACTCGCTCCTGGTGCGCACGCAGCCGGCCCACCTGCAGAAGCTGCGCGGCGTGCAGCTCGAGGGGAGCGACGAGAAGATCGAGCGGGCGCGCTACCTCCGCCAGCACTTCGAAGTTGGCGACGGTGGGCGCTCCGGCCTCAACTGACACCCGTCACTCGATCGCCCCGGCGAGTTTGGTGCGGAGGGCGCGGACCACGGGCAGCGGCACGAAGCGCGCCAGCGCCCGGTCGTCGGCCAGCGGGGTGATCTGCTTGAGCAACGACGAAGAGATGTGGGAGTATTCCGCCGCCGACATGAGGAATACCGTCTCGATGTCGGGATCAAGCTTGCGGTTGGCGAGCGTCATGGTGAACTCCGCCTCGATGTCGGTCAGCGAGCGGACGCCACGCAGCATCACCGCCGCCCCCTGCTCACGGACGAAGACCACCGACAGCCCTGCGAACGGCGCCGCGCGCACGTTGGGCAGATGGGCGGTCGCCGCCCGCACGAGGGCGACGCGCTCCTCGACGGCGAACAGCGGCTGCTTGTCGGGGTTGATGCCCACGCCGACGATCAACGACCCGAAGATCCGGCTGGCCCGCTCGATGACGTCGAGGTGGCCGAGCGTGATGGGGTCGAACGACCCTGTGTAGACGGCCGACAGGGCAGCGGAGGGCGGGGGCACGTGTGCTCCTCGGGCGGTGGCGTGAAATCCCGCAATCCCCCCCACAGCAACATCGC
>RFRL01000370.1 GCA_009924545.1 Planctomycetia bacterium
CGCCCGGCTGCCCGACGAGCGCCGCGCCATGGGCGTCGGCGAGCGCCGCCAGCCGGTCATCGAGACGGGCGGCGGCCGCCTGCAGCTCATCGAGGCGGAGCCGGCAGCCCGGCACGTAGAGCGTCTTGAGCGACCGGAAGCGCGCCGGGCCGATGCGCGCGATGCTCGCCATCGGCAGGCGGGTGATGACCAGCCGCGCGCCCCTGTCGAGCAGCCGGCCGGCGGCCACCGCCACCCAGCCGGCCACCTCGTCGGGCGGGAAGCCGTAGAGCAGGTCGTTGCCCACGTCGGTGATCAGGGCCAGCAGTGGGCCGGCGGTTGCCGGAGCCCTGTCCAGCGACCGCCACAGTCCGCAACCGAGGATCGACGGCAGCCGGCGCCACGCCACCCGGCTGGTGGCGCCGTAGGAACGGCCGTGGCCGGCGGCGGCGAAACACTCCACTGGCCGGCCCGTCCGACCGCGGGCAGTCGCGACCAGCCTGGGCAGCCCGCGCGAGAGGTTACTGGCGCCGAGGACCACCAGCCGCGCCCCCGACGGGGCCGTCGTCAGCGCCGCGTCCACGGGGGGCGTCCCTGCTGCAGCACCTGCCAGCACGACAGCGCCAGCGAGGCGAACAACATCGCCATGAACCACTGCTCCTGCCGCCAGCTCCACCACACCATGGCGCCGCCGGCCAACACACCGATGGCGGCGGCGATCCGCGGCGCGTCGTCGATCCCCAGCGTCGCCAGCCCCTCACGGACGATCTGGCCGCCGTCGAGCGGAGGCACCGGCACGAGGTTGATGAGGGGCCAGAAGATGTTGACCTCGAGGAGGAACACGACGATCGCGAAGCCGAAGAGCGACGATGGTGGCCGCCCCTCGAAGAACCCGAAACGCTCCCCGATCCACTCCACCGGGAAGGGCACGCTCCGGCCCGCGAGGCGCAAGGCGGCGACGACCATGGCCGCCACCGCCAACTGAGCCAGCGGGCCGGCCGCCGCGACGAGGAGCCGTTCCACCGGCCGCCGCGCCCCGCGCCGGCCCCACCCATCCGGCACCGCGAGCCCGCCGAACTGGTAGATCACCACATGGGCCGGCTGGCCGAAGGCGCGGTAGGCGAGGGCGTGGCCCATCTCGTGGACGACGATCGAGACGAAGACCACCAGCTCCCAGAGGACCAGCAGTTGCAGACCCTGGCGCGGGTCGTCGGCGAGTCCCTGGCACAGCCCCCAGCCGAACAGGGCGGTGACCGGCCAGAACCATCCCGAGACGCGCACCGGAATGGCCAACAGGGAGAACTGCAGATCGAAGGGGGTGGGCTGCGGCTGGGAGAGGAGCATGTGGCTATTATGCGGCCTGACGACGGAACCGTGTTTCGGCCGGTGGCCGGGCGGCCCCGGCGATGTCGAGGACCGCCGCCGCGGCGCGATCGGCCGACCCGGGCCGCTCCACCTGCTCCGCCACCCGGCCGAGCCGCGCCACCACCGCCTGCCGCGCACCGGCGTCGCCCAACCACGCAAGCACGTGGGCCGCCACCCGGCGCGCCGGATCCTCCACGGCGAGGTACTCGGGGAACACCGCCGTGTCGTCGGCCGGCGGCACGCCCGCCGGCGCACGCCACACCGGACGCACCGGCCCCACCGGGTCGGGCACCGCCAGCAGGTTCACCAGGGTGATGAACCGCGCGTGCCGGAAGAAACTCTGCACCACGTAGGCCAGGGCGCTGATCCGGTAGACGATCACGGTCGGCACCCGGGCGGCGAGGAGTTCGAGCGACACCGACCCGCTCACCGCGATCGCGGCGGTGGCCTCCGCCATCAGTTCCCGCGAGCGGCCGGCGACGATCTCCGCCACGGTGCCCCCCCGGGAGGCGATGAGCTCGGCGTGGCGCTGGTGGAGGGCCCCGATGACCACCCGCACGCCGGGCATCCCCCGGCGGATGATGGCGGCGGCCTCCAGGAGACTTCCCAGGTTGGCGTCGATCTCCTGGCGCCGGGAACCGGGCAGCAGGAGCACCAGCGGCCGGT
>RFRL01000038.1 GCA_009924545.1 Planctomycetia bacterium
TGGAGAAACTGCGGCAGCAGACCAAGGGCGTGGGCGCCACCGCCGCCCCGTGATCGCTTCCCGGATCCGCTTTCCGCCTCCGTTTCGGGGCCCCCGACACCCCCGCCCGCTCCCTTCGGAACCCGCACCGTGAACAAGCCCACCTGCCTGTTGCTCGCGCTGTCGTTGTCGGGGATCGCCGTCGCCGCGGCCGACCCACCGGAACTGGTGGCGGTGCCACCGGCGCTGGTGGCGGTGGAAGTCCATCCCGGGAAGGTGCACCTGTCGGGGAGCCGCGACCAGCAGTCGCTGGTGGTGCAGGCCACCTATGCCGACGGGATCACGCGCGACGTGACCGCGGCGGCGAGCGTGGCGGTTGCCGATCCGGGCATCGCGGCCCTCGACGGCCGGGTGGCCCGTCCGCTGGCCGACGGCGACACGAGCCTCACCGTGGCCTTCGGCGACCGTTCGTTGGCCGTGCCGGTGCAGGTGCGACAGGCGGCCGAGGCGCCCCCGTTGAGCTTCAAGCTCGACGTCATGCCGGTGTTCATGAAAACCGGCTGCAACACCGGCAGTTGCCATGGCGCCGCCCGCGGCAAGGACGGTTTCCGCCTCTCCCTGTTCGGCTTCGACCCCGACGGCGACCACCACCGCCTCACCCGGGAGATCTCCGGCCGCCGTCTCAACCTCGCGTTGGCCGAGGAGAGCCTGCTCCTCGAGAAGGCCACCAACGCCGTGCCGCACAGCGGGGGTGCCAAGATCAAGGTGGGCGATCGCTACCACGCCACGCTGCTGGAATGGCTCCAGAAGGGGGCGCCGGCCGACCCGGGCCCCGTGCCGGCGGTGACCAAGGTGGAGATCTTCCCCGGCAGCGCGGTCCTCGACGGCCCGGGGGAAACGCAGCAGCTCACCGTCCGAGCCACCTATGCCGACGGCACCGACCGTGACGTCACGGGGCTGGCGGTGTTCCTCACCAGCAACGACAACGCCGCCACCGTCTCACAGGAAGGGCTGATCACCGCCCACAACCGGGGCGAGGCCTTCGTCATGGCGCGGTTCGAGACCCACACCGTGGGGATGGACACGATCGTCCTCCCCCAGGGGCTGCAGTTCACCTGGTCGGCCCCGCCGGCGGCCAACGCCATCGACGAACTGGTCGACCGCAAGCTGCAGAAGCTGCGCATCAACCCCTCGGGTTTGTGCAGCGACGAGGAGTTCCTCCGCCGCGTGTCGCTCGACATCTGCGGCACGCTGCCCACCTCCGACGAATACCGCTCCTTCATCCAGAGCACCGATCCCGACAAGCGCGCCCATCTGGTCGACGGCCTCCTCGAGCGGAAGGAGTTCGTGGAACTGTGGGTGATGAAGTGGTCGGAACTGCTCATGATCCGCACCTCGCAGCAGATCAGCTACAAGGCGATGCTCCTCTACTACAACTGGCTCCAGGAGCGGATCCAGGCCAACGTTCCCATCGACCAGCTCGTCCGCGAGTTGCTCTCGGCCAACGGTGGCACCTTCACCAACGCCGCCACGAACTACTACCAGAACGAGACCGATACGCTGAAGGTGGCGGAGAACGTCGCCCAGGTGTTCCTCGGGATGCGGATCCAGTGCGCCCAGTGCCACAACCATCCCTTCGACCGCTGGACGATGGACGACTACTACGGGTTCGCCAACTTCTTCGCGCAGATCGGCCGCAAGCCGGGGGAGGACCCACGCGAAACGGTGATCTTCAACTCCGGTGGCGGTGACGTGAAACACCCGGTGGGGGGCCGCGTGGTGCCGCCCAAGGTCCTCGGCGGCGGGTTCCCCGACCTCGCCGGGCGCGACCGGCGCGCGGTGATGGCCGAGTGGCTCACCGCCCCCGACAACGACTACTTCGCCCGCAACCTCGTCAACATCGTGTGGGCCCACTTCTTCGGGCCCGGCCTCGTCAACGATGTCGACGACGTGCGCGTCAGCAACCCCTCGGTCAACGAGGCGCTCCTCGCCGACCTGGCGGGCCGCTTCGTGGAATCGAAATACGACTTCAAGAAGCTCGTCCGCGACATCTGCACCTCGCGGACCTACCAGCTCTCCACGAAGACCAACGAGACCAACGCCGCGGACGAGCGCAACTTCTCCCACGCCCTCCTCCGCCGGGTGCGTGCCGAGGTGCTCCTCGACATGGTGTCGGCCGTCACCGACACGAAGAACAAGTTCGCCGGCCTCCCCCTCGGCGCCCGGGCGGTGCAGATCGCCGACGGCAACACGTCGACCTACTTCCTCACCACGTTCGGGCGCGCCACCCGCGGCACCGTCTGCTCCTGCGAGGTGAAGATGGAGCCCAACCTGTCGCAGGCCCTCCACCTCCTCAACGGCGACACCGTGCAGGGGAAGATCCAGGCCGGCGGCCTGGTGAAGCGGCTCCTCGACGCCGGGCAGTCGCCCGAGCAGATCATCGAGGAGTTTTACGTCCGGGCCCTCACCCGGCGGCCGACCGACAAGGAGAAGGCGGACCTGTTGGCTCTGGTCGGCGCCGATCCCGATCCACGGCAGGCCCTGGAGGACGGCTTCTGGGCCGTGCTCAACTCGCGCGAGTTCGTCTTCAATCACTGACCCGGCACTGACCTGCCGCCGACACTCCCGCCACCGCCGCGGCACCCGACCGCGAGGATGACCTGATGAAAACCGTTGCGCTGGTCCTCTCCACGTTGCTGCTCGCGCTGCCGGCAGGGGCGCTGGCCGCCGATGCCGAGAAGGTGACGTTCGACGACCACGTCCTCGGCGTCTTCCGGCAACGCTGCGGCAGTTGCCACAACCCCGACAAGAAGGCGGGTGGACTCGACCTCACCACCTACAGCGGCTTCATGGCCGGGGGTGGCTCCGGGGCCGTGGTCGAGGCGGGCGACGCGGGGGCCAGCTACCTCTACCAACTGATCACGCACCAGAGTGAACCGAAGATGCCCCCCGACGCGCCGCCGATCCCCGAGCCGGAGGCGGCGCTCGTCAAGCGTTGGATCGACGGCGGTATCCTCGAGAACCAGGGGAGCAAGGCGGCGGCGAAGAAGAAACCGATGCTCGCCGCCATGGAGACCGCCCCCACGGAGCGGCCCGCCGTCAGACCGCTTCCCGCCCGGCTCCCGCTGGAGCCGGTGGTGCGCACGGGTGGCGATGCCGCCTGTTGCTCCATCGCCACCAGCCCGTGGGCCCCGCTCGCGGCGGTCTGCGGCCAGAAGCAGGTCCTCCTGTGGCGCACCGACACCCGGCAACTCGCCGGCGTGCTCCCCTTCCCCGAGGGGCGGCCGCAGGTGGTGGTCTTCAGCCGTTCCGGCAGCCTGGTGCTCGCCGGAGGGGGCCGCGGCGGGGCCAGCGGCCGCGTCGTGGGCTGGAACGTCGACGATGGCCGCCGCGTGCTCCAGGTGGGTGACGAGCTCGACACGGTGCTCGCCGCCGACATCAGCGCCGACCACACCCTCGTGGCCCTCGGGGGACCGCAGAAGGTGGTGCGGATCCACTCCGCGGCCACCGGCGAGAAGCTCCACGAACTGCGCAAGCACACCGACTGGATCACGGCGGCGGCGTTCAGCCCCGACGGCGTCCTCCTCGCCACCGCCGACCGCAACGGCGGGGTGATCGTCTGGGAGGCGGCCACCGGTCGCGACTACCTCGTCCTCGCCGGCCACGGGGCGAGCGTCACCGGCCTGTCGTGGCGGGCCGACTCCAACATGCTCGCCTCGGCCAGCGAGGACGGCACGATCCGCCTGTGGGAGATGGAGAACGGCGGTCAGGTGAAGAATTGGAACGCCCACGGCGGCGGCGTTGCCGCGGTGGAGTTCACCCGCGATGGCCGTCTGGTGAGTGTGGGGCGCGACAAGACGCCGAAGCTGTGGGCCCAGGACGGCAACCAGCAGAAGGCCTTCGAAGCCTGCGCCGACCTCGGCCTCGCAGTGTCCTACTGCGACGAGACCGACAGCGTCGTGGTGGGTGACTGGACCGGGGCGATCCGCGTGTGGAAGGCGACCGACGCCGCCCGCCTCGGCGATCTCACCGCCAATCCCCCGACGCTCGCCGAGCGCCTCGCCGGCGCCGAGAAGGCCGTCGCAGAGGCTGCCCCGGCCGTCGAGCCGGCGGCGGCCGCGGCGACGGCGGCCATGGCCCGGCTCGCCGACATGCAGAAGGCCTTCGCCGGCCTCGTCGCCGAGCGCGATGCCGCGGCCGGCCAGTTCGACGCGCGGCAGAAACAGGCCGACGCCGCCGCCGCAAACCGGGCCGACGCCGACGCAGGGCGCACCACGGCCACCGCCACCGCGACGCAGACCGAGGCCGACCTGGCGGCCACCATCGAGGCGCACGCCAAGGCCTTCGCCAGCCTGGCCAGCGCGCCCGACGACGCCACCCGCGCCGCCGCCGTGGCCGAAGGCGACCGTCTCCGGGGCCAGCGCGAACGCAGCGCCGCCGCCGCCGACGCCGTGGCCCGCTCGGCCGCGATGCTGGTCGCGGCCGACGCGGAGTTGAACGCCTCGCACAACGCCCGCGACCAGGCCAAGGCCGCCGCCGACGCCATGGCCGCGAAAGTGGCCGCCATGGAGCCGGAACTGAAGACCGTGCAGGGGGCCGCCACCGAGGCCGAAGCCCGGCGCGCGGAGGCCGCAGCGCGCTTGGAAGCGGCCCGCGCCGACCTGGCCCGCTGGCAGGACGAGCACGCTTTCATGGGCCGCTACCGCGAGTTGGCCGGAGCCGTGAGCGCCGCCGAAGAGGTGCTCCGGCAGGCGGAGCAAGCCGCTGCGGAGGTGGAAGCGCGCGTCGCCGCCGACGAGGCGGCGCGGCGTGCGATGGCCGACCAGCGCAGCGCCAGCCAAAAGGAGCTCGACTCGCTCGTGGCCGCGGTGACCACCGCCGAGCAGGAGCACAAGGCCCTCCTCGACAAGGTCGCCGTGCGGCAGAACGATCTGGTCGCCGCGCAGGGCGCGCTCGATCAGCTCGCCAAGGCGGCCGGGCTCCTCGGCCAGGCCGCGACCCAGGCCCAGGCCGCCGCGGCCGCCGCCCCGGGCGACGCGGAGTTGGCGGCCGCCGCGAAGGTGCTCGCCGACACCATGGCCGCCAAGGCGACGCAGATGAAGGGGATGCAGGAAGCGATGGCCGCCCAGGCCGCCGAG
This sequence comes from Planctomycetia bacterium, assembly GCA_009924545.1. Lineage (GTDB taxonomy): Bacteria > Planctomycetota > Planctomycetia > Pirellulales > UBA1268 > F1-20-MAGs016. The sequence goes on from RFRL01000038.1 coordinate 5,118, forward strand.
CGGACGACCTGGGAGCAGGAGGCTGCCGCCCGCCTGGCCGCCGCCGCCAAGGCGAAGACCGACATGCCGGTGGTGAGCGCCCGGATGCAGGGCCTCGACGGCCAGATCGCCGCAGCCACGGCCGCTGTGGCGGAATCGACGAAGGCCCTGGAGTCGGCCCGGGCCGCCGCCGCGGCGAAAGAGGCCGAGGTCACTGCGGCAGTGACCGCCCTCCGCGCCCACCAGGGAATCGCCCCGAAGTGACGGCGCCCGGGGTGGATGGCCCCCGCTGGCGGGCCACTCCGCGCGGGCCATCAGGCGGCGCGGTGGACGATCGTGTCAACTCATCCCACCAACTCGCGGAGCGGCACGCCTCCGGTAATCACCGTGTGCGGCCGCGCCTGGCCGTCGCGGAACTCCGCCGCCGGCGGGATCCCCAGGAGGTGGAAGATCGTGGCCGCCAGATCGGGCGGACGCACCGGGCGATCGACCGGCTGAGCGCCGTGGGGATCGCTCGCCCCGATCACGCCGCCCCCGGGCAGCCCCGCGCCGGCCAGGGCCACCGAGAACACGCTCCCCCAGTGGTCGCGGCCGCCGGCGGCGTTGATCCGGGGAGTCCGCCCGAACTCGCCCATCGCCACCACCAGCGTCTCGTCGAGGAGGCCCCGATCGGCGAGGTCATCGACGAGGGCGGCAAAGGCGGCGTCGAAGGCGGGGCAGAGGACGTTCTTCAGCCGTCCGGCGTTGTCGGCGTGGGTGTCCCACAGCGGGTTGTTGGCGGTCGTGTCGCCGGGCTCGCGCGGGTAGTTCACCTGCACCAGCCGCACGCCCGCCTCCACCAGCCGCCGGGCCAGGAGCACGCTCTGACCGAACTTGGTGCGCCCGTACCGGTCGCGGGTCGCCACCGCCTCGCGGTCGAGCTCCAGCGCAGCACGCGTCGGCCCGGCGTTGAGCAGCTCGAAGGCCTCGCGCCGGACGCGGTCGCTGTCGAGGAGGGCCGGGCTGCCGGCGAGCGGATACCGGTCCAGCCCCTCGAGGAGACTCCGGCGAACCCCGAGCCGTAGTCCCGCCGCCTCGTCGGGCACCGCGAGACCGTCGATCTCGATGCGGGCGGCGGTGGGGTCGCAGCGGAACAGATGCGGATGCCAGGCCGGGCCCATGAAGCCGCCGTTCTGGCCGGGCCAGGGGATCGCCGGGTTGTTGACGAGCGCTTCCGGGAGGATCACGGCGTCGAGCGGCGCCGTGTCGCTCGGCCGCAGGGCCCCCACCGCCGCCGCGATGCTCGGCCAGTCGGCGGCGCTGGCCGGCACGTTCTCGGCGCTACTCACCGGTTCGTGGCCGGTGAGCATGAAGGCGCCGCTGGTGGAGTGGGAGTGGATCCCCGTGGTCATCGAGCGGATGACGCACAGCCGGTGGGCGAGCGCCGCCGTCCGCGGCAGCAGCTCGCAGAACGACACCCCCGGCACGCTGGTCGAGACCGGCAGGAACGGCCCGCGGATCTCCACCGGTGCCCCCGGCTTGGGGTCGAAGGTCTCGTGCTGCGGCGGCCCCCCCGCCAGGAACAGGACGATGCAGTTGCGGGCCCGCGGCCGGCAGGGCGGCACGGCCGCGCCGGCGGGCGACATCCGCGGGGCGAGGTCGCCGAGCGTCAACCCCAGCGCCCCCAGGCCGCCGATCCGCAGCAACTCCCGGCGCGGGGCAGGACCGCGGCAGGGAAGAGGAAACCGGCTCGCCACGGCACACCCCCTCGGCCGCTATCTCTGACCGTGGACAACGTCATCCATGGCCGTTGTCAATTTCTGGATGTCCATTCCGCAGCGTTATCCACTCTGGTCTGGCTAGCCGTCCACTCTGGCAACCGGAGGAAACGCCGAGGGTCTCCAAGGTCGCGGTCGGCCGCCTCCAGCGGCCGATCCCTGGATTCGTGTTCACGGGCTGCGCGAGGCCACCACACCGCGGTCCCGACGCATACCGACCGGATTGTACCCCCACCGTGCCCCATCTCCAGAGCAAAACCGGCGGTCGTGGCACCAGTGCCCCCTGTCATCCATGACGACGACAACGGGAGGAAAAGGGACACACGCCGACGCCCCGTGAGGTGCCTGCCGGCGTGTCCCCTTGCGCTGCCCCTTCGTGCCGCCTGGTTCCGGACCCATCTCCCTGCGTGCTTGGCAGCCGAAGAGAACGCCCGTACACTTTCGCAGGGCTTCCCCGAGAGACGCGACCCATGGCCACGATCTCGTCGATCCGCACCAAACTGCTCGAACAGTTTCCCGAGCCCCAGGCCACGCTCATGGCCACGGTGTTCGTCGAGTCGCACGACGAGTTGATCCACCGCGCCGAGTTCAACGAGCTCACCGCCGTCGTCAAGGAGCTGGCGGAGGCGCAGCAGCGCACCGAAGCCCGTGTCGAGGATCTCGCCGATGCCCAGAAGCGCACCGAAGCCCGTGTCGAGGATCTCGCCGAAGCGCAGAAGCGCACCGAGGCCCGTGTCGAGGAGCTGGCTGAAGCCCAGAAGCAGACGACCTGGGCGGTGAAAGACCTCGCCAAGCAGGTCGGCGGCCTCGCCGGAGCCCTCGGCGGCAGCCTCGAGGATTTTGCCTGCGAGTTGGTCCCCGAGTTACTCGAACATCACCAGGGAATGGTCATCGAATCGGCCGGGCCCGAGGAGATGGTCGTCGGGGGCGAGGCGAAGGAGTTCGACGTCGTGATCCGCGGTTCGATCGGCGGCCGGCCGGTGGTCGTCCTCTGCGAGGTCAAGGCGGCGGTCAGTGCCAGTGAAGTCCGCCGGTTCCTCAAGGTCGTCGAGGCGGCGCGGGAATCGGCTCCCGGAGCCGAGATCCGCGCCATGTTTTTCGGGTTCCGCGCCGACAGCCAGGCCCGCAAGGCGATCACGTCCGCCGGTGCCGCGATGGTCTTCACCCGCGGCGTGATGATCCCCTGACGGGGAGAAAAGGGGCTGGCTCCGAGGCCCTCCGCGGTGCCCGTCTCCCTTTTTCGGTGCACAAGCCTCTGCTCAGGGAGCGGCGCGACGGGTGGGTGCTTGCAGGAGCAGTTCCAGAACAGGAAAGCTGGCGGCGGAAGACCAGAGCCGCCCCCCCTTCGCTGTCGACCGCCCGGCTGAAAGACGGCGGCCGGTCACGACTCCGCCGGCGGCCGGAGAAAAAGCGGGCTGGCTCCGAAACCTTAACAGCCCGTGGACAAAGTCCCTCCGTGACCTTTGTCCACGCGAAAACCTCCGGTTTTCACGGGAGCTGCGCTCCCGGCACCTCATCCCTGCCGTGCAGCAGGCTGTTTGGCCACAGCCTGTCAAGCCGTGCCCGGCGATTTTTCTCGGGCGCTCCTTTTTCCGGTCCCCTTTCCGTGTTTCCGGGCACTTTTTCCGCCCGGACGGTTTCGGTCATCCCCCGCGTTGGTCGGATACGATGAGGACATGGTGACGCCGTTTCCATCCCTCCGCTGCCTGCGACCGTCGCACATCCCTCCACCGGCGATCCTCCTGGTGGTGGCCATCGCGGCCGGGTCAGGAACCGCGCTTGCGGCCGAGCCTGCGGCGGCTTCCCCAGCCGACGCCCGGGCTGCCGAGGCGCTGTTCGAACAGCGCGTCCGACCGGTGCTGGTGTCGCGCTGCCAGGGGTGCCACGGCAGCCTGGTGGCGGAGGCGGGGCTGCGGCTCGACAGCCGGCAGGGGGTGGAAAAGGGTGCCGACAGCGGTCGGGTGATCGTGCCGGGAGACCCGGCCGCCAGCCGGCTCGTGCAGGCGATCCGCCGCAGCGGTGAATTGGCGATGCCCCCCGACGACCCGCTCCCGGCCGAGGAGGTGGCGACACTCGAGGCCTGGGTGGCCGCCGGCGCCCCCTGGCCCGACGGCGCCACCCCGACCGACATCACGAGCCTCCCGATGGCGGAGCGGATCGCCCGCGCCCGGGAGGGCCACTGGGCCTTCCGCCCGCCGCTGCGCCATGCGCCACCGGCAGGCAGTGGGCCGCCGGCCGGCGTCGCGGCAGAGGCGCACACACCGCCCCCCGACACAGCCGACGACGCAGGCTGGTCGGCCCCCATCGACCGCTTCCTTCTGGCGGCGCTGACCGCGGCAGGGCTGACGCCTTCGGCCCCGGCAACTCCCCGTGACCTCCACCGCCGGGTGTGGTTCGACCTCACCGGTCTGCCGCCGCCGGCCGACGCCGCCGATGCCTTCGCCGCCGCGCCCACCGAGGAGGCCTACCGGGCGACGGTGGAGCAGTTGCTGGCCAGCCCTGAGCATGCCGAGCACTGGGCGCGGAAGTGGCTCGATCTGGCCCGCTACGCCGACACCATGGGCTACGCCTTCGCCAACCAGGACCCGCGCTACCCCTTCGCCTGGACGTACCGCGACTGGGTGGTGCGCGCCCTGCGTGACGACATCCCCTACGACCGTTTCGTGACGCTGCAATTGGCCGCCGACCGGATCGAGCCGGCGGTCGACAAGGCCGACCTGGCGGCGCTGGGATTCCTCACGGTGGGGCGGACCTTCCTCGGCAACACCCACGACATCATCGACGACCGGATCGACCTGGTGACGCGCGGCTTGATGGGACTCACCGTGGCCTGTGCGCGGTGCCACGACCACAAGTACGAGCCGGTCGCCATGGCCGACTATTACGCCCTCCACGGGATCTTCGCCAGCTCGCGGATCCCCGAGGCGCTGCCGGTTATCGGCGCACCGCCTCCGGGGCCGGAAGCGGAGGCGTTCGCCACCAAACTGGCGGGACTGCAGGCCGCCCTCCCCGCCCACGAAGCGGCTGTCCAGGCACGCGGCTCCCGCGAGGCGGTGGCCCATGCGGCCGACTATTTCCTGGAGACGGCCCGTCCCGCACCGCGGAACGCCGACAACCGGCCGCCGCGCCTCGCCGACGATTATGACCTGCAGCAGTTCCTCATCGACCGGTTGGCCGGCCTCGTCAACCGCCATGACGCCGGCCATCCCCTGCTCGGCCCGTGGGTGGCCCTCAAGGGGCGGACCGATGCCGAGTTTCCCGCCGCCGTGCGCGACCTGCTCGCCGGCTGGGGGGAGATGCCGGCGGTCACCGTGGTCAACCCGCTGCTCCTGGCCGAACTGCGCTCGGCCGACCCGCAGTCGCTCCGCGCGCTGGCGGAGGTGTATGCGCGGCTCGTGCAGCGCGCGGCGCCGGAAATGGCCGGCGGCCCGGCCCCCGCCGGCATGGAGCCGGAGGGGATGGCCGAGGTGCGGGCGCTGCTGGGGGCGGAGGGCACGCCGCTTGTCCTCGCGATCGGGGAGGCGATGCGGGTGGCGACGGTGGCGGAACAGACGGAGGCCCGCAAGCGCCGTCAGGAGATCACCCGGCACGAGGCCGAAGCCCCCGGTGCCCCTCCCAAGGCGATGGTCCTCGTCGACGTCGACCAGCCCCATGACAGCCAGATCCTCCTCCGCGGCAATCCCGGCCGCCCCGGCGACCGCGTGCAGCGCCGCCTCCCCGAGATTCTCGGCGCCGCCCCGGTGCCCCCCGAGACGAGCGGTCGGCTGCAACTGGCGCGGGCCATCGTCGCGCCCGACAACCCCCTCACCGCCCGGGTGCTCGTCAACTGGGTCTGGACCCACCACTTCGGCACGGGACTCGTCGCCACCCCCGGCGATCTGGGACTGCGCGGCGAGGCCCCGAGCCACCCCGAACTGCTCGACGACCTGGCCCGGCGGTTCATCGAAGAGGGGGCCTGGAGCCTGCGCTGGCTGCACCGGGAGATCGTCACCAGCCGTGCCTGGCGGCAGTCGTCGCTGGCGCGCGACGACCTGGTGACGGCCGATCCCGACAACCACCTCTTCGCCCGGGCCAACCGCCGGCGGCTCGACTGGGAGGCGTTCCGTGACTCCCTCCTCACCGCCGCCGGCACCCTGTCCGTGGCCCGCCGCGGGGGTCCAGGAAGCGATCCACTTTCGCCCGAATCATCCGATCGCCGCAGCCTCTACACGCGCCTCGATCGCCAGGACGTGCCGGGCACGCTCCGTATCTTCGACCTGGCCAACCCCGACACGGCCGTCCACATGCGCCAGCGCACCACCGTGCCACAGCAATCGCTGGCCGTCCTCAACGCGCCGCTGGTGGTGGACGCCGCGCGCCGCGTGGCCGAGCGGTCGGCGCTCGAGGCGGCCGCTGACGCCGCCGACTCCGTGCGCCTCGTGCGGACATGGAGGGCGGTGCTGTCGCGTGATCCCATTGCCACGGAACGGGCCACCGCGCTCGACTGGCTGGCGCGGGAACGGGAGGCCGATGCCGCCGCTCCGGCGGAGTTCGACCGCTGGGCGCGCCTTGCCCAAGCCCTCCTCGCCACGGCGGAGTTCGAATTCATCGATTGACCCCCGCGCGGGCCTGGCGAAACAGGCTGCCCCCCACGGGCCAAAGCGGCGGGCCCGGCCCCGGAAGCCATCCCATGGACCCCCTCTCACGACGTGACGCGCTGATCCGCACCGGTCTGGGGATCGGCTGGCTCGGTGCCAGCGGGCTGTTGGCCGGTACGGCGGCAGGTGACGGTGGCGGTCCGACGGCACCGCGGTCGCTGGCGGCCCGACCCCCCCACTTTCCCGGCCGGGCCCGGGCGGTGATCCACCTCTTCGCCAACGGCGGTCCAAGCCACCTCGACACGTTCGACCGCAAGGTGGCCCTGGAAAAATACGCTGGCCAGGAGGTGCCGGGGCGGCTTCCCACCGAGCGGCGCACGGGCGCCGCCCTCCCCTCGCCGTTCCCCTTCGCGCGCCACGGCGACAGCGGGCTGGAGATCAGCGACCTCTTCCCATCGGTGGCCCGCCATGCCGACCGGCTCCTCGTGGTGCGGTCGATGCACGCCGACGTGCCCAACCACGAGCCGTCGCTGATGCTGATGAATTGCGGCGACGGCCGTCTGGTGCGCCCCGCGGCGGGCGCCTGGGTGACCTACGGGCTGGGCACCGAGAACCAGAACCTCCCCGGCTTCGTCGCCATGTGCCCGGGGGGCTATCCGATCAAGGGTACGGAAAACTGGCGGAGCGCCTTCCTCCCCGGGGCCTACCAGGGCACCTACGTCGACACGCGGAAGAAAACCGTCGCCGAACTGGTCGAACATGTCCGCCACCCGGTGCTCGACCGGGCCACGCAGCGCCGCCAGCTCGACCTCACCGCGGCCCTCGACCGCGACCACCTCGCCTCCCGACCGCACGACCCCCATCTGGAAGCCCGGCTGGCGTCGATGGAACTGGCCTGGCGGATGCAGGCCGAGGCGAGCGAGGCCTTCGACGTGACCCGTGAGCCGCAGCACGTCCGCGACCGCTACGGTGACGACATCCAGGGCCGGCAGATGCTCATCGCCCGGCGCCTCGTGGAGCGCGGAGTGCGCTACGTGCAGGTGTGGCACGGCGAGGGGCAGCCGTGGGACAGCCACGAACACATCGAGAAGGCCCACCGCAAGCTCGCCCGGGAGTGCGACCAGGCCATCGGGGCACTCCTCGACGACCTCGTCGGGCTCGGGCTCCTGGAGAGCACGGTCGTGCTCTGGGGTGGGGAATTCGGACGCACGCCGACGATCGAGCTCCCCTCACCGGGCAACGTCACCGTGGCGTCGGGCCGCGACCACAACCACCATGGATTCACCGTGTGGCTGGCCGGCGGCGGGGTCCGGGGCGGGACGGTGTACGGGGCGACCGACGACATCGGCTTCAAAGCGGTGGAGAAACCGGTGCACGTGCACGACCTCCAGGCCACGCTCCTTCATCTGCTCGGCCTCGACCACACCCGCCTCACCTACCGGCACAGCGGGCGCGACTACCGCCTCACCGACGTCCACGGCCGGGTGATCCACGATTGGCTGTCCTGAGGACGGCGCCCCGAGCGGGCGGGGCCGACGGTAGGCGGGGGCGACGGGGACCTGAACGCGACCGACGGAGGCGACCCGGGGCCGGGTGACGGCGGCGGTCAGGATCCATCCTTGCTCAACCTCGTCGTCCCGGCAGGGGGGCGGCTGACCAGCGACTCCGCCGCGATCGCGGTGCCGGGCAGTGCCTGCCGCAGCCGCTCCACTCCTTCTTCGGAGAGTTTGCTCCCCGACACGGAGAGGCGCCGGACGCTGGTCAGCTTCGCCAGCGCCTCGATGGCATCGTCGGTGAGGGGGGTGGCGACGAGATACAGGTCGGTCAGTTCCGGCAGCGTCGCCAGGTGCTCGACCGCCGCCTTCGAGATCTTCACACCCGACACCGAGACCTTGCGGAGCCGGGGCATCGCGGCGATCGCCCGGACCCCCTCGTCGGTGACCTTCGTCGCCGAGACGTCGATTTCCTCGAGGTGCGGCACCCATGCCAGGAACTTCGGCAGGTCACTGTCGCGAACCCGCGAACGCTGCAACTCCAGGCGAAACAAGCGATCGCCTGCGAACAGGGCCCGGCCACCGAGGCTCCGCGCCAGGCTCTCGGCCCGTTGCACAGGGCTCCGGGAACACCCGCCCGCCACGCCAGCCAACGCGAGGCCCACCGACACCACGATGATCAGACCGTGGCCCAGACCCCGCTGCCCCGTCATCGGAAGCCCCGTCATCGGAAGCCCCATCATCGGAAGCCCCATCGTCGGAAGCCCTGTCATCGGAAGCGCTGCTCCCCGATCGGCCGGACATGACCCCACACGCCTGGGAACCGCGATCACCGCCGCGCGCCTCTCCGCCGGCACGGCCTGGCACTGCTGTGCCGTCGTCGGGCGGGGAACCCTGAATCCGCAGTTGGACATTTCACAGACGAAACCACGCCTGTCAACTCGGATAGAATCGGTCCATGCCCAAGTTGCCACCCCTACTCTACCCCCACTGGAGGGTATCATACCCTCCTCCGTTGGCGAGGATCCCCCGGGGACTGCGGCGGCGGCACATGCTGGCCGCCCTGGTGGCGTCCGCGGTCGCGGCGGGGGTGGAGAACTGCCGCCGGACGAGGACGACCGCGGCGGATGAGTGGCTGGTGGTGGCCGTCCAGGATGGTGACACGGTCAGCGCCAAGGCGCCCGATGGCACCCAGCACCGCATCCGCCTCATCGGTATCGACGCCCCCGAATACGATCAGCCGCACGGTCGGCAGGCCCGGGATGCCCTCGCCTCCCGCGTGGGGGGGCGCCGCGTGGCGGTCGAGTCGCACGGACACGACCAGCACGGGCGGCTGCTGGCCCGCCTCCGCGTGGAGAACCGCGATATCAACGCGGACTTGGTGCGCCAGGGTCACGCCTGGGCCTTCGGGCGGATCGCCCCCGATCCCGAGATCGTCGCTGCCGAGACCGAGGCGCGCCGGGAACGCCGCGGACTGTGGGCCGCCGAGCACCCCGTCGATCCCGCCGCTTGGAGGCAGAGCCATCCACGGCACCCCTGAGCGCTCGCCGGTGGCGCGGCGGATCGCGCGTGCCAGCCCGCGGGGCCACTTCCGATCGGGGCCGGATTGGTTTAGGGTGCGGTGATGCCTGCCGCCTGCGACGTCGTCGTGACCGGTGTCGGGGTCGTGAGCCCCCTGGGGATCGGCGCGGAATCATTCTGGCGGGCACTCGTCGCAGGCACCAGCGGCATCCGCCCCATCGATCGCTTCGATTCCAGCTCCCTGTCGGTGCGCTTCGGCGGCCAGATCACCGATTTCGACCCCAAGGAACACATCCGGCCGCGGAAGAGCCTCAAGGTGATGAGCCGGGAGATCCAGCTCGGTTTCGCCGCCGCCGACCTGGCCATGGCCGACGCCGGCTTGGCCGCCCCGCTCCGCGAACCCGATCGCTGCGGTGTGGTGTTCGGCGGCGACATGATTTATGCCGACCTGGAGGATCTCGCCAGCACCTACCGGAGATCGGTGGGCGGCGGACAATTCGACTTCGGCCTGTGGTCGGAGGCGATCCACGAGGAACTCCATCCCCTGTGGCTCCTCAAACACCTCCCCAACATGACCGCCTCGCACATCGCGATCGCCCACGATGCGCGCGGGCCGAACAACTCGATCGTCCTCGGCGATGTGTCGGGGCTGCTGGCGGTCGCCGAAGCCGTCAGTGTCATCCAGCGCGGCTGGGCCGACGTGATGATCACCGGGGGCACCGGGTGCCGGCTCCACCCCACGGCGCTGGTGGCCCGCGGCGACAGCCTGGTCAGCCACCGCGGCGGCGACTGCCGCGCGGCCTGCCGCCCCTTCGAGCGCGACCGGGACGGGCTCGTCAACAGCGAGGGGGCCGGCGCCCTGATCCTGGAGTCACGGTCCCACGCTTTGGCCCGGGGGGCGCGGGTCCGGGCCCGGATCCTCGGCACGGCATCGGGCTGTGAGCCGGGGGCCCGGCGCAGCGGCCTCGCCGGCTCGGCGCTGCGGCAGGTGATCCGCTCGACCATGCGGAATGCCGGGCTGTCACCCGCCACGGTGGGGCACGTGAACGCCCACGGCGTGGGCACCATCGACATGGACCGCGTGGAGGCGGTGGCGATCGCCACGGAACTGGGCAACGTCCCTGTGACCGCGCCCAAATCGGCCTTCGGTCATCTCGGCGCAGGTGGCGGGGTGGTGGAGATGGCCGGGAGCGTGCTCGCCCTGGCCGCCGGCCTCGTCCCCCCGACGCTCAACTACGAGACCCCCGACCCGCAGTGCCCGGTGAACGTCGTCCACGGCGCGCCGCTGGCGGGCCGGCCGGCGACGGCCCTGACAGTGAACCTCTGCTCCACCGGCCAGGCGGCGGCCATCGCCATCGCCGCCGACTGAAGCCGGCCCGAGCGGGGACCGCGGCGGCTGTTCACCACGTGCCGTTGATGCCGAACGCGAAGCCGTTGAGGAAGATCTGCCCACCGCCGTCGATCGGATTCTGGCGGATCTTGTTCATGTTGAACTGCCGGGTCGCGGTGGCCAGGCCACCGACCCAGAGGAAATCGTAGCTGGCCTGGAGGGCGAAGTTGGGGGTGATGTTCCAGCCCGCCAGGATCGACAGATCACCGAGGAACCCGGGCGCCGTCTGGGTGGCCGCCATCTGCCACCGCTCCTCCCCCTGGGGAACGGTGACGGTCTGCGGCACACCGTCGATGACGATCTGGTTGCCGTTGAGATCGCGGATCGGGATCGGGGAGGGGAGGTAGGTGTTGACCCCGTAGAACGACTGCTGGTTCGACGTCCATGAAATCGCCGGAGCCACCCGGCCGCGGAGCCCCCAGTAAAAGAACTCGTTTTGGCTGATGAGCTCGCCACCGAGGTTGAGGCCGAGGAGCCAGTTCTGTGTGTTGACGGCATAGTCGCCACCGAAGGTCGACACCGGTTGCCCGGGCATGCGCCCGCTGAAGGTGCACGACTCGTTCACGTTGGCGATCCGCGGTCCGATGATCAGGCTGGGAAGCCAGCCGCGCTCGGCGTGCTTCGTCCAGTCGCCATTGGGGGACATCATCACCTTGTCCCGGCCGAGGCGGCGATGGAGCTTCCAGTTGAGCTCCATGCTGTTGAAGTTGGAGGTGGTCTTGAGGTCGTATTCCTGGGCGCCGGTGAAACCTGGCGAGGCGGCAGCCAGCGACGGCACGAGGAACGACGACGCCGTGCCGCTGTTGAGCACGATCGCGTTCCAGGTGTCGTTGACCGAAAATGAGAACCCGCCGTAGTAGGTGAGCTCGAATGATTGGTCGCGGTTGAGGTAGTCGCGGCCGACGAATGTCCCGAGCGTCACCCGGGCACCCGGCGCGAGGTCGTAGGGAATCGAGTCGGTGACGAACACACCCTGCTTGTTCCGACCGGCAGGTACCGGCACGAGGATGTCGTGGCCGACGACCCGCCGATATTCGCGATTGCGGCCCATCCACACGTTTTCGGCCGACCCATACCACTGGCCGAGCGAGAACCAGTTGCCCGAGCTGACTTCGTCGGGCATCCGCTCCATGAAGCGCTCGTCGAGCCGCATGTCGTCGGCCAGACGCTCGGGGAGACCGGGGAGGCCGTCGGGGATCGGCTCCACCGCCACGACACCGCCCGGTTCGGCGATCTCGTCGAGCACCATCCCGCGCTCGGCAACCGGCGCTGCCGACTCGAGCTCGAGCGCCGGTGCGGTGCTCGGCCGCGTGTCCTCCCCCACGACCGAGGAGAGCGGATCCCCGGCCAGCACCGGAAGCCCGTCGGCGACCACACTCACCCCCGCCCCGAGCCAGACAACCAGGACACACGTCCAAACGGCTCTGGCACTTCGCTGCGTGTACTGTTTCACGGTCGGCCCCGTGTGTGTGCGAGTCTCAGGAACCGGAACAATCGGCCCAACCGTCGGATCTATCGTCAGCGTCAGAATCGTTTCCGTAGAAAAAACCGGGGGAAACGCCACTTATCTACGCAATCCCCCCGTCCTGCCCGGATGCTCGGCCTGCCCGGATGGTGGTGTTCGGTAACCGGGTGGCGGCGGCCCGCATCACCGCCACAGGCGGAAATCCCGCCGTCGGGCTGAAGCCGGAGCGTTCCGCGAATCGATCCTCCTCTCGGGGCATCGAATCGGGAGTGGGTGATGGCTGCGGAGGGCGCCATGCGGTTGGGTTTGAAGCGGCAGCACGTCCTCCTCGTGGGGCTGGTCCTGTTCCTCGCCGGGGTCCAGTTCCGGCTCGTCGAGTCGTTCACGCTCTCCGAGAAGTCGACGCGATTCATCGTCACCCAACTCGGCGATCCGCAAGCAGCCGCCGGGGCGAATCTGTGGCAGGCCACGCCGGTCCGCAAGGTGGTCTCCCCGCCGCGCTGGCTGGGGCTGGCGCTGATGTCGGTGGGCTCGGTGCTGACGCTCCGCAGCCTGTCGATGAAGGGCACGGGCTGAGGTCGCGGCCCGGGCCGCCTCCGCCCCGGGCGGCCGTCAGGCGAGGACGTCGCTGATGACGTGGCCATGCACGTCGGTGAGGCGCATGTCGCGGCCGCTGTGCCTGTAGGTGAGCCGCGTGTGGTCGATGCCCAGCAGCCAGAGCATCGTCGCGTGCAGGTCGTGGATGATGAACGGCTTCTCGACGACGCGGTAGCCGTAGTCATCGGTCGCCCCCACGACCGAGCCCCCCTTCACGCCGCCCCCCGCCATCCACAGGGAGAACGCCTGTGGATTGTGGTCGCGGCCGTCGGAACCTTGGGCAAAGGGCGTGCGGCCGAACTCGCCGCTCCACACCACCAGCGTCGAGTCGAGGAGCCCCCGCTGGCGGAGGTCGGCGATGAGGGCGCCGATCGGCTGGTCCACCGCGCGGGCGTTGCGCGCATGCCCCTCGCGCAGGCCCCCGTGCTGGTCCCAGCGGTCGGTGCCCACCGACGGGCAGGTGAGCTCCACGAACCGCACCCCGCGCTCCACCATGCGCCGCGCCAGCAGGCACTCCGTGCCGAAAATCCGCGTCGGCTCGTAGTCGCTCTCCAGGCCATAGGCCCGCTTCGTGACGGCCGCTTCCCCGTCGAGGTCGAGCAGACCGGGCACCTCGGCCTGCATCCGCCAGGCGAGCTCACGATTGGCGATGGCGCTCTCCAGGGCGTCGGGTACGGCGGGGTAGGCGGCCGCGAAGCCGTCGTCGAGGCGGCGGGCGAGGTCGAGCTTCGCCACCTGCTGCGCCGGGGAACGCTCGCGCGGCACGACGTTGGCCAGGCCGCCCCGCGCCGGCCGGATCACCGACCCCTGGAACGTCGCGGGGAGGAACCCGTTGGTGAAGTTGTCGAGCCCGCCCGGCGGGATGAGGCCGCCGTTGATGACAACGAACCCGGGAAGGTCGTCGTTCTCGCTCCCCAGACCGTAGGTGGTCCACGCCCCCATGCTCGGCCGCCCCTGCAGCCCGCTGCCGGTGTGGAGGAAGTAGTTGGCGTTGGTGTGCTCGGGGAAGGCGCTGGTCATCGAGCGGATCACCGCCAACTCGTCCACCTCGGCGGCGATACAGGGAAACAGGTCACTCACCGCGATGCCGCTTTGGCCGTAGTGCCGGAACCCCCACGGGCTCGGCAGCACGGTACCGACGTTGTTGAACTGCGTGGCATCGACCTTGAACAGGCTGCGCGGGTCCTTGCCGGCGTCGCGCTCCAGCCGCGGCTTGGGGTCGAAGGAATCGACCTGCGACACGCCGCCGTCCATGTAGAGGAAGATCACGCTCGTGGCCCGCGCCGGATGGTGCACGGCCGGCAGGCCCGCGGCCCGGGCCCGCTCGCGGTCGAACAGCGCGGCGGCGGCGACAGCCCCGAAGCCGCACGCCGATTCCGCGAGCCACTGGCGCCGCGAACGGCTCGTCGGCCGGTGGCGCCGGCAGGGGAACGGCGGCCGGGAAACGGGGGTGTTCATGGCAGGAAGACGAACTCCTTGGCGTTGAACAGGGCGTGGGCCAGGTCGGTCCAGGTGCCCTCGTGCCGCAGCTCGGTGGCCGGATCGATCCCGTGAAGGCTCGCCTGGGCGGCGAGGAACGCCTCCGCCGCCGCCATCTCATCCGGCCGCGGCGGCCGGGCGAAAGCCGCCCGGTACATGGCGTCGATCCGGGCGCGCGGCGTGGCTCCGGCGTCGGCCAGCGTGCGCACGGCCCAGTGGCGCGCCTGATCGGCCACGAAGGGGTCGTTCATCAGGACCAACGCCTGGGCCGGTACGTTGGTCACGGTGCGCCGCCCCATCGCCTGGAAAGGTACCGGCATGTCGAACGCGAGCTGGAAGCCGGGGAGGAAGTTCCGCCGGATCTTCGTGTACAGGCTGCGGCGGCCGGCGCCGTCGAGGGGGCCGGAGGCGGGCTTGCCGCGCCCCTCGTGGAACTCCGCCAGATGGACCTCCACCGGTGGCCCGCCGACCGTGCGGTCGAGCCGCCCCGACACCGCCAGCATCGTGTCGCGGACTGCCTCCCCCTCCAGGCGCCGCAGCGGCGCGTGGTGGAGGAGGTGGTTCTGCGGATCGGCCGCCAGCGCCACCGGGTCGGCCACGGTGCTCATCCGCCAGGTGTTGCTGACGACGATCTCGCGGATCAGGCGCTTCAGGCTCCACCCCTCGTCGCGGAAGCGGACGGCGAGGCGGTCGAGGAGAGCCTGGGCGAGGGGATCGACCGGGGCCTCGCCGAGGCGGCCGAAGTTGTCGGGGGTGGCCACCAGGCCGCGGCCGAAGAGCCAGTGCCAGATGCGGTTGACGATCACGCGGGCGGTGAGCGGATTGGCCGGATCGACGAGGCGCCGCGCCAACTCCATCCGTCCCGAGGTCTCCGCCGGGAAGGCCGGCTGCTCGCGGCCGTCGATCGCCTCGAGGAAGCGGCGCGGCACGACGGCGCCTCGGCGAGCCGTCGATCCCTTGAGGAGGATCGCCTGGTCGATGCCGTTGCCGTCGAGCATCGCCGGGGCGATCGCCGAACTGAGGCGTGCCTGGGCCGCGAGTGCCGCCCGCTCGGCACCCACCGCGGCCACCTCGTGCGCGAGCGCCGCGGCGGCCCCGCCGGTCCAGTCGGTGGCCGGATCCTCGACCACCAGGTTGACAAGCGCCGCCAGGTGCGGCGCTGGCGCGGATGCCGCTCCCCTGTCAGCACATGCGGCCACCGCCTCCGCCACCAGCCCGGCGATCACCCGGTCGCCGTCGGATCCCGGCCCGGTCCGCGCCGCGACCGCCGCGGCGAGCGGGTCGGCCCGGCGCGGCTCTCCGGGCGCGGCCACCACCTTGGCCACGTCCACCGGCCCGGCGACGGCGGCGTATTCCACGTGGACGAGGTGCCCGCGCGTCCAGTCGATGCCGCTGTGCAGGTCCTGCCGGACCCAGCGCCACTGCCCCTGCGTGTCGACGGTCGTCACGGTGCTGCCATACAGCGGACCGAGGACCATCACGTGCCCGTCGACGCAGGCGAAGATCTGAACGTGGCCGCGGACGCGGTGCCAGAGCACCCCCTGCGTGAGCCACACCTTCGGCGTCCGCAGCACGCGGCCGGCCCGGTCGAGCCCTCCGAGGGCACCGGGATCGCGTTCGCCGGCCGATGTCGTCCGCGCCCAGACGGCGTCGCTGTGCGCCACCCCGTGCGGGAGGAGGGCCACTCCCCGGCCGTCACCGCGCGGCAGCGGCTGCCCCGCCGGCAGGCTCCGCCAGGCGACGCCGTCGGTGATGATCCTCGGCCCCCCGTTCCCACCCGTGTAGTCGGCGATCACCACCTCGTCGGCGGCGGGAGGGGCATCCGCCGTGGCGGTGGCGAGCCGGGCACGCACGCGGCCGAGCACCTCCCCTTCCGGTCGCGATGCCACGACGCTGCCTACCCGCGGCAACAGGCGTTGGCGATCGCCGGCATCGGCCGCGGCCAGCCGCTCCGCCACGCCGCGGTTGACCGGCAGCGACTCGAAGGGCACCTGCCGGTAGCTCGCCGAGAGGACGGTGCCGGCGAGAGCGGAGTAGTCGGCGGCGGAGATGGCGTCGAACTTGTGGTCGTGGCAGCGGGCGCAGCCCAGTGGCAGGCCGAGGAACGCCTTCCCGAACGTGTCGACGCGGTTGTCGATGCGGTCGGCCTCGTCCTGCTGGATGTCGACCGGCGAATGGACCTCCTCGCCGAGGAACCAGAAGCCGGTCCCGAGCACCGACTCCTCCGCCCCGGCGCCGTCGACGCGCGTCGGCTCCACGAGGTCGCCAGCCACCTGTTCGACGACGAACCGGTCGTAGGGCAGATCGGCATTGAGGGCGCGGACCACCCAGTCACGGTAGCGCCAGGCGTTGGGGATGGGGAAGTCGAACTCGTGGCCGCGCGTCTCGGCGTAGCGGACGATGTCGAGCCAGTGGCGCGCGAAGCGTTCGCCGTAGTGGGGGGAGGCGAGGAGGGTGTCGACATAGTGATCGAAGGCGGCCGGGTCGGGATCGGAAGCGACCCGCTCGACGTCGGCCGGATCGGGGGGAAGTCCGGTGAGCACCTCCGCCGCGCGGCGCACCAGCGCCCGGGGAGATGCCGCGGGGGCCGGCGCCAGCCCCGCCTTTTCCAGGCGGGCGCGGATGAAGTGATCGACCTCGCCACGGCACCACGCGGCATCGGCCACCGGGGGTGGCTCGGCTGCCACCGGGGCCTGCCAGCACCAGTGCTCGGCGCGGCGGGCGTCGAGATCGAAGCCGCTCCGCGCCGCCGCCTTGCCGTCGTCGGGCCAGGGGAGGCCGCGCCGCACCCATTCCTCGAGCGTGGCGATGGCCGCGGCCGGGAGGCGGCCGGCCGGGGGCATCTGCAGGTCGCCGTCGTAGCGCACCGCCTGCACGAGCATGCTCTGGTCGGGTTGGCCCGCCACGGCCACCCCGGCGGCGGCGAGGAACTCGGCACGCGAGTCGAACGACAGCCCCCCTTCGGGCTCACCGGCGGCGGCGGAGTGGCACTCGGAGCAGTGCGCCACCAGCAGCGGCCGGACCTTCGTCTCGAAGAACGCCGCATCGTCGGCCGAGGGGGCGACCGGCTCGGCGGCGCGCAACCAACCGGCCCCACTCACCACGAGGGTCACACCGATCGCGGCCGCCACCGCTGCACGAACCATCGGGGCCAAACAAGCCATCGGGCCAAACCAGGCGGTCACAGCGACACCTCCGGGAGCGGGTGTGTCCATCCTTGGCACGCACCGGCAGCGGGCACAGCGCTACGCCGGCCCGATTCTACCTCACTGGAGCATGGTGCGAGCGGGCCGTTCGAAGCCCGGCACACCCGCTGCCCCGGCCCGGCACATGGTTGGGAAGCGCGACGGCAGCAGCCCCTGGCCGGCGTTGGAAAAGCAGCCCAGCGCAGTGCGGCGGGCCGGCCGCGGTCGAGGGCCAGCCCCGGGAGACCGGGCTCAGCGCAGGGCCGGGGCGGGCACGGCCACGCCGTCGATGGCCAGCACCTGGAAATGGTGCACCGCCGGCACGTCGGCCTTCCACGCCCAGACCACCTGCCGCGTGGGCGCGACCTCGACGAGTCGCTCGCCCCCCTGGCCGATGTGGTAGCTGGCGATCATGGTGTTGCCACCCGGCAGGCGCTGCACGCCGCAGGCGTCGCTGATCGCCCCGTGCGTGTCGGCGGCGGTCACCTCCCAGCGCGCCTTGCCCGCCGCGTCGTACTCCACCACGCGGTTGCCGTTGGTGAGGCCGGCGAGGATCCCACCGTCGGCCAGCGCGATGGCGGTGAACGGCCAGCTGTTGACCTGCGGCTCTCCCGGCACATGGGTGTCGATCCGGGCCAGCTCACGACCGCCGGCGTCGTAACGCACGATGGCGAAATCGAGGAGGTGGGGCACGAGGGTGGTGCCATCGGCCTGCCGCCGGGCCATGCGCGACTGCATGTGGGCGTTGGCCTTCTGGCAGACGAGGGGAAACCCGCCCGCCACGCGGCCGTCGGCCGCCACCTCGACGAGCCGGGGATTCGGCCCCGCCTCGGTGAGCACGTAGGTGCCGGCGGCGGTCTTGTGGATGCTGTTGACCTCCTCCTGGGTGCCGTCGTAGCGCCACACCACGCGGTCGGCGGCGCCGTCACGGCCCCGAACGATCTCCACGGCGGCACCGCCAGGGCAAGCGGGGCTTTTCGACAGCGCGAGGAGGATCCTGCCGTCGGGAAGGACCCAGCCCTCGCGGGTGTTCGCCGGCCAGCTCCATTCGACGCGGCCGTCGCGCTCGGGGTCGGTGATCTCCACGATCGCGGTCCGCGGACCACACACGAGCACCGTGCGCGACGTGGCCACGTCGGCGGCACTGGCAGCGGTCGAGATCGCGAGGAGGACGACGATCGCGGCCCGGCACCGGTGGTTCATCGCTTGGTCCCATGGAGAAGTCGGCATGCTTTGCGGGCTCTGGCAGTACCTGTATGGCATGATGGCATAGTGCCGGCTAATATGCCAACTATGTTTGCACGTCGCTGCCCCGTGCCGGACCGCTCCTGTTTTCTGTTCGGGCCGCGGGGCACGGGTAAATCGACCTGGATCCGCAACAGCATTCGCGCGGCGGCGAGCTATGACCTGCTCGACTCCGCCGAGGCGATCCGCTTGACGGCCGATCCCGGCATCCTCGGCCGTGAAACGGCTCGCGTGCCGTCCGGCGGCTGGGTGGTTATCGACGAGATCCAAAAGGTGCCCGCGCTCCTTGACGAGGTGCATCGCCTCATCGAGGGCCGCCGGTTGCGGTTCCTCATGTCGGGCTCGAGTGCCCGCAAGCTCCGGCGCGGAGGGACGAACCTGCTCGCCGGCCGGGCCGACGTGCGGCACCTGTATCCGCTGGTGTCGGCCGAATTGGGGGCGGCGATCGACATCGACCGGTTGCTGGAATACGGTGCCCTGCCCTTGGCCGTGACCGGGGCGGACCCGAAGGCGTTTCTCCGGAGTTACGCGCTCACCTACCTCCAGGAGGAGATCCGCGCCGAG
>RFRL01000371.1 GCA_009924545.1 Planctomycetia bacterium
CACAGCTCCGGCATGTGCCCGAGCGTCGAGCAAATACACACCATGCGGCGCACCGGTTGGGCACCGCGGGCCGCGCGGGCCGCGGCTGCCCAACCGGTGCGCCGCATGGTGTGTATTTGCTCGACGCTCGGGCACATGCCGGAGCTGTGGTTCCCCGAGCGGCGTGGCTCGGGATCGAGACCGATCATTTCGCCTCCGGAACCGGCACGATGCGCGGTCTGGAGATGGACTCGTGACGATCGACCACCGGTGCCAATCCCCACCCATCCCACGGCGACCCATGCACCCGACCGCCGTTTCCCGTTTCGCGCTCCGGGCCCGCCATGCGGCGCTGGCCGGATGCCTGCTCGGCGTGGTGGGCCTGGCCGACCCGTTCGCGCTGCCGGCGCCGGCGGCGCAGCCGGGGCGCACGCGGTCGCAGCCCCCGCGCGGTGCGCCGGCCCTCCCGGATCGACCGTCGACCGCGCCGGCCGGACAGCGGTCGGAGCGGCTGGTGGCCCCCGCGCAATGGCTCGCGGCCCAGCCGCGGCCGCAGTTCAAGACAGGCCACACCCTGTCGCCCCTCACCCGATTCGGTTGGGATCTCGACTTCGACACGAAGGTCGAGTTCGCCGACCACTGGGGCTATTGCCTGCAGGTCGAGGGCTATGCAACCGAGGCGCTCGTGGACGAGTGGATCAGGGATCCACGCAGTCCGGGGGGGCGGTGCGTGGCCCTGGTGAGGGCCCAGCCGCTGCGCTACCGGCTGGCCGTGATTTGTTCACGCGATCTGCCGGCCAACGACCGGGTGCCGGTGGAGACCTGGGCCCGGGGGGCCGACGGGCGGCTCCTCAACGGCCAGGCCCAGTCGGAGGACGGCACGCGGTGGACCCCCGGCATGCAGCCGGTCTACAGCCCCGTCGCCCCGGACGCTGTGTGGGTCGAGGCGGCGCGGCTGCGGGCCATGCCGCTGCATCGTCTCGCCGCCCACTGCCCGATCACGATCGTGCTCAACGGCGGCGAGTACGGGATCGGCCATCCCGGGGCGCTGCAGAAGGTGTGGGAGAAGGACCCGGCTATCGTGGAGGCGAAGGGGGATGTGCCGTGGCCGGAGTTCGTGTCGGCCTCCAAGGGGCGGTCGGAGACGATCATCGCCACCCTCGTCTGCCGTGCCGTGCCCGACCGCGCGCTGTACGTCTCCTACGCCTCTGGCGGCAACGCGATCGCCAATGCCTACGGACAATGGAAGGACTGGACGTTCCTCTACGACGACATGCGCGAGGTGTCCGACCTGCCGAGCACCCAGGCCTACTACAAGTCGTTCAACGACGGGTGGACCGGCAATTCCGACCTCCTCACGATGATGCTCAACGCCAAAGGGCAGGAGATCGGGGCGGGCCAACCGTTGTCCTACAACTGGCTCTACGGTGGCGGTCCGGCCGACGACGAGCAGAAGGACATGTCCAAGGTCAGCGACATCGACCTGTGGACCGGGTTCCTCAAGGTGATGTACACGGCGGGCATGACGGGGGGGAACGCGGGGTACTACGCCTATCCGCGCCTCCGGCCCGGTGGGTTCGCGGGCGCGTTCCCGGTCGACGAGCCGCCGCTGTGGCTGCGGCAGATGATGGCGCTGTCGCGCGTCCATGCGCTGTTCTCCCACCTCGAGCACTACCTGCGCCGGGGGGATCTGCTCCCGGGGCCCGGGCGGCACCGCTGGTCGAAGGAGCAGCCGGCCTACGAGTTCCCCACGGGTGATGCCCAGGCCCGCGTGCTCGTGCGCCGGTTGCAGGACGAACCGCTGTGGCTGATCACGGCGTGGGCTGCCGATGGGGTGGCCCGGGACGTCACGGTGACCGTGCCCGATCTGGGCACGGTGACGATCCGCGCCACCGGCAGCGCGACGCTATGCGAGGCGGAGGTCATCGACGGGAAGGCCACGCTCTGGCCGATCGCCGACGAGTGACCCCGCTCCGGCCGCCGGCGGGA
>RFRL01000372.1 GCA_009924545.1 Planctomycetia bacterium
GTTCGAAGCCGAACACACCTCGGCCGTTGCGGTGTGAGAACTCCCCGCAGTCCGGAAGGAGTGGGCCACCGCAGGGAGCGTCGGCGGCGTCATTGCGGGCTTGATGCTGACCGCGAACGCGACGAGTGTGGAAAAAACCAGGGAAACGAGCGCGGCATGCGGGAGGCGATCGAGGGGGGCATGTCTTCGATCCCGATCGAATGGTGGGGCTCGGTCGTGTGGTTCGGACCTCCCTCGATTGTCGGAGGCCACGATCGAAAAACGAATGGCACGAGTTCGGGTCCTCCGCCCGTGTGCGGAGCGACGATCGACTACGTCCAGAGCTTCCCGCTGAGTCGGTCGCAGAGGCCAATCAGTTCGCGGAGATCCGGGGTATCGGGCGCGTCCGACTGGAAAAAGGCGACGCCAGGCGTCGTGGGGTAGGCCGCCTTCACTTCGTGGATCTTTTCGTCGAGCCAGCGCGGATCGAGGAGCTCGTTCCTCGCGTTTCGCTCGTCGGTGACGTGGCCGAAGCAGAAGATCGTCTTGTCGAGGATGTCGGCCTTCGCGGCTTCCTCGCATCGTCGCAGGCAGGTCGACCACGCCAGCCACGCCTCCGGGCCGAATCGCTCCGCGGTGTGGGTGTAGCCCTCGATGATCGCCAGATCGACGGCGCCGTCATGAATCAACTCGACGAGCGCAGGGCGGAGATCGGTGACCCACACACAGACGAAGAGGGACGGGTCGGCCTTCTTCGCGGCACGCAATCCCTGCGCGACGAGCGCCTCCATTCCCGGACGCTTCGGTGGAACCCATTCATCGATGGCGACACCCGGGCAGAGGAACGAACCGCCCCTCCCCGGGATCGCTCGCGTCTCGACGGAGCACTCCTGTCGCCAATACGAATCGTTTTCTGCGTCCGGGTGGTTCGTACCGTAGACCCACCGTAGCCCGGCGATGCCGGCCAGGTCGCAAAGCGCCGGGTCGAGCCATCCGCTGGCATCCATCGTCATGTGGCAATAGAGGCTCATGTCCCGGTGGAAGCAGCGAGGCTGAAACCACACGCGATAAGGGGGCTTCGGCTTCACTGGGCGACGGAACGTGTCCGGCATGACCGGCGCTCGGAGACCAGAGTGCCACGGCGCCGACCGTCGTGCCGAGGAAGTGTCTGCGGATCATCAGGGATTCTTGCGATGGGTTCATGACCTCGACCGATGGCCGGTATGTGATGGCATGCCGAACCCGACGATTCCGGCTACGTGTCGCGGCCCGATCGATTCCTCTTGACGGCGCCCACGATCTGGATCGTGGCTCCGGAAAGCGCAGCCAAGGTCAGCAAGGGTACCCCCCTGAGCGCGAACCAGTCCGGCAGCCATGGCAGGAACCGTTGGAGAAACGTCGCGGGCATCCGCCCGCCTTCACCCCACTGAAGCTCGAGTTGTCGCTGCCAGTCCGTGAGCACGCATCCGCCGGTGAGGACGAGAGAGATCAGCTGACCGAGGCAGCACGCCAGGAAAGCCCACGCGAAAAAGTCGTCTCGCCGGAACTGGCGAAATCTCCCCGTGAAGATCGCGACGCCACCGGCGACGGTGATCCCGACGATCAGGGTGTGGATCAACGCGAGGCCTCGCGCGACCCAAGGGACAGTGGCAGCATCGAGGTCCACGCAAGACGTCCTCACGGCTCGTGGAGTCGGCAGCGACACCGGCATGATAACACACCACCGAAACCCGGTGGCGTCGGTATGCGTGACGGCCGTTCTCGGCAGCGACACGGCAGCCCGAGCATCGCGAGCCGCTCAAGCTCCGCCGGCCGTTGAAGCGCCCAATCGCGGCCATGTCGCTCGGCGGACCCGGCCGATGCGTGTCGTCGATGACGGAGATCGGAAACTGCATGTCGGTCGTCTCGGTTGTGACCTGTGGATTCGCCGCCGGTCATGTCCGGCTCATCCGCCCGGCGGCCCCGGGGGAGTACGGTC
>RFRL01000373.1 GCA_009924545.1 Planctomycetia bacterium
CGAGGTGATCGGCCCGGCGAACGAGCGGATCTCCCCGCCGACGATGCCGTTGCCGTCGACGCCACCATGGACGGTGGCACGCACGGGGCCGACGCCGGTGCCACCACGAGCAGGGCGGCCGCGAGGGCGGTCAACGACGGACCCACGACCGAACGAACGGAAGAAGTGCGGATCATGGCAGTCACGGGGTCGGAGGAAGGGAGCAACCGATGAGCCACCGCGCTGATGGCCCACCGCGCTGTTGGATCGAGGCTGATGGATCGAGCGGGAACCATCGCGCCGGCCCACGCCGGGCCGATTCAGTGCCATCCCGCCGCCCGCGTTCGATTCTAGCAACCTCCCGTCGAAATCCCCGCGCCGCGCGACCAGCCATCCGGCCAACTGCCGGAAGCGTTCTTCAGGGGAGCCGATCGAGGTCGATCGGGGGGGGCGTGGCGGGCGCCGCCGCCAGGCGGAACACCTGGTTGAGCGCGACCCGGTCGGCGAAGAACCCGCAGTTCCGCAGGTAAAAACCCGGGCCTTCGAGGCCGCCGGCATGGTCGAGCCGGTGACCGCCCCCGGCGGTGGCATCGCCGGTGAATCGGGCGGCGGACACCGGATACCAATGGCCCGCCGTGTCGCGGACCCACTGGTTGGAGTAGACGGCACGGCGACCGAGGTGGCCGGTGGTGTCGGCGAAATTCTCCAGGAACGAGTGGAACCCGGTGAGGTGCGTGTCGGTCCGCGGCCGGCGGAACCGGGCGATGAGCCGGAAGTCGGCGGTTGCCCCCTCGGCGAACCAGGATGCATAGACGGTGCTCCCCTTGCCGTCGGGCGTCACCCGGGTGAGGAACCGGTAGGTCGTGCCGGCGCGCCAGGGGAACACGAGATAGCTCTGCCCCCCGGAGCCCTCGCCGCCGAAGGCCCCCACGCGGACCCCCGGGCCGGTGGCCAGCGTCTCGACGCGGTCGGCCGCGGGAATCGCCTGGGGATCGTCGGTGCTGAACGGACTCCACACGGAAAACAGCACGCGCCGCTCGGTGTCGGAGTTGACCTGGATGCCGAAGTAGCCCTCGCCGAAACCGTTGGCCATGAAGTACGACCCGATCGGGTCCATTCCCTCCGGCACGGTGATCTCGCCGTACGCCCACTCGAGCGCCACGTCGGCGGGCACCTGGTAGCCGAGGTGGACGCTCGGTCCGCGGCGGCCCCAGTAGTACATCCCGTCGTTGTCGGTGCGCACGGCGCCGACCCGCAGGTCGGCGGTGGCGGAGCGGATGACAAGCTCCGGCGTGGCGGTGACCGCGTCACCGACGGCACCGCGTCGCGACAAGTCGACGCGCACGTAGCCCGGCCCCGCCACGTCGAAGGCACCGAACTCGGCGACCGCGCCGGCGATCCGGCCCGCCTCCGTCCGGTCCCCCACACGGGCCGAAACCTCCGCCCCGGGTGCCAGGCCGGCCAGCGCCAGTTCCACCCGGGCGGGGCGATCGACGTGGAAAAACACGGCATAGCTCGTCGCCGGATCGCGCCAGCGCACCACGCGCCCGCCGCGCTTCAGGCCATCGCCCGATCCGGCCGTGCCGCTGGCATAGGCATTGCCACCCAGGGGCACGGCCCACTCGGCAGCGGCGGCAGCATCCGACCACACTGTTAGCAAACCCCAATGGTGTGGGTCGGCATCGCGCATAGTGAATGTGCGACCCGACCCCGTGCCCAGGGCCTTCCCGAACGATGGTGCGGTTGGCCCGAGCCGTGCAAGTTGCCATGCCCCGGTGAGCCCTAAAGCGGGTGGCACCATTGAAGTGGTCACACCCCAGAATGCAGGACTGCCCTCTGCGTCATCTGTTCCTCATCACTTGGGGTGGGGCTAGGGTCCGCGCGAACCACGACCAAGCCGCCTTATGCGCCATTACTGCGGCGCTAGAGACCCAGAGAAGAATTCCTCGCCGTTCACCAAGATGATGTAGT
>RFRL01000374.1 GCA_009924545.1 Planctomycetia bacterium
TCTCATGCCCGTTGAGTATCGTCAGCGACTCGCCGGTCTGGGAGTCCCAGAGCCGCGCGGTGTAGTCCATAAACGACGCCGTCGCAACTCGAGTCCCGTCGGGGCTGAACGCGATGAACGTCAACCAGCGTGCGGGCCCCTTGAGCGCCGCTAGCGACTCGCCTGCCCGGGAGTTCCAGAGCCTCGCGGTTTTGTCCCACGACGCCGTCGCGACTCGCGTGCTGTCGGGGCTGAAGGCGATGGCCGTCAACTTTCTAGGCCCCTTGAGCTTGAGCACCGCCAGCGGCCCACCTGTCTTGGAATCCCAGAGCTGCACGGTGTCGTCAGAGGACGCCGCTGCGACTCGCTCGCCGTCGGGGCTAAAGGCAATGGACGTCAACGGTCCATGATGGCCCTCGAGCACCGCCAGCGACTCGCCGGTCTGGGAGTCCCAGAGCCGCGCTTTGTTGTCATAGGACGCCGTTGCGACTCGCTCGCCGTCGGAGCTATAGGCGATGGACGTCACTAGGTGCTCATGCGCTTCGAGCACCGCCAGCGACTCGCCTGTCCTGGAAGCCCAGAGCCTCGCGGTCTTGTCTTCAGAAGCCGTCGCGACTCGCGTGCCGTCCGGGCTGAACACGATCGACGTCAATGCGTGTTCATGACCATTGAGTACCGAAAGTAACCTTCCTGTCCGGGAGTCCCAGAGTCGCGCGGTTTTGTCCGAAGAGGCCGTCGCGACCCGCGTGCCGTCCGGGCTGAAGGCAATCGACATGAACCCGTCGTGATGCCCACTTCGCCCGAGCACGGACACCAACCGGTCTTGATGCCCCTTGAGCACCGCCAGTGGCTCGCCTGGCTGCGAGTCCCAGATCCGCGCGATGTCGTCCCAAGACGCCGTAGCGACTCGCGTGCCGTCGGGGCTGAAAGCGATGGACGTCACCGGGTCCTCATGCCCCCCAAACACCGCCAGCGACTCGCCTGTCCGGGAGTCCCAGAGCCGCGCGGTACTGTCATAGGACGCCGTTGCGACTCGAGCGCCGTTGGGGCTGAAGGCGATGGACGATAATGCTCCTGTATGCTCCCCGAGCACGACCAGCGACTCGCCTGTCCGGGAATCCCAAAGCCGCGCCGTGTTGTCAGCAGAAGCCGTCGCAACTCGCGAGCCGTCCGGACTGAACGCGATGGATGTCAACGAGTTTCTATGACCATTGAGGGCCGCCAGCGACTCGCCTGTCTGTGAGTCCCAGAGCCGGGCGGTGTTGTCATAGGACGCCGTTGCGACTCGCGTACCGTCGGGGCTGAAAGCGATGGAACTCAACTCATCTTCATGACCCTCGAGCACAGCGAATAACGCGCCGGTCCGTGAGTCCCAGAGCCGCGCGGTCTTGTCACGAGACGCCGTCGCGACGCGCGTGCCGTCGGGGCTGAAGGCGATGGACACCACGGGTTTCTCATGCCCGTTGAGTATCGTCAGCGACTCGCCGGTCTGGGAGTCCCATACACGGGCCGTGGTGTCCGAAGACCCAGTCGCCAGCCGCGTCCCATCGGGGCTGGAGGCGATGGACGTCAATGCAGCCGCATGCCCCTCGAACACCGCCAGCGACTGATCAAGCTGCGGCTCCATCGCCAGGAGCTCGATGGGCCGAGGCCGTTGCTCCCCATACGCGTCTTTGAATGAAGCTTCCGCCTCACGGAAAAACCCCTTCGCTACCGCGCGCCCAGGGCTTTCGAGAGCCGCCCCGAGCTTGTAGAGATTGGCCACGTACAACCGCCGCTTCGCTCGCGTCGCTTCGTCTGTCGCCTTGGCCCGCTCCGACTCTGCGGCCTGCCGCTCGCTGTCGGCGATCTGCCGCTGTTCGGCCTCCGCGCGCTGCGATGCTTCCGCCGCGTCGCGCGCCCTCTCCGCCCGCACGGCGAACACCGATATCCCCACCACCG
>RFRL01000375.1 GCA_009924545.1 Planctomycetia bacterium
TCGTCCTCATCGGACCGACGGTAGCAAACCCTGGTGGTAGTATCGCTGTTTCTCGCCCGGCACCGCCGGAAAGCGAACAGCCACCGCTGGTTATTCCCGATTGGTTTCGTCGAGACATGCACCCGAGAGATGCCGAGCTAATTTGGCCCGACTACCAGAAGGAACTCCTGCGGGTTTTTAATAAGGGTAAATGCATAGACGACAACAGGGCCAAGAAGCTCTGGGAGGGCATTGGTCAGCCTGTCGACAAGGAAAAGTTCAAAAAAAAATTCTTACCGAGCTGGGCGATTCCGGCTGATATTCCCGGGCTTGTTGACAACATCTTTGAAGACTATGATAAGAATGATGATGGAAAACTCGACTTAGAGGAATTCAAGAAGTTCCTTAAGGACTCCGGTCTCATGTGTCCTTGATCGATAGTACACGGGCTGATCGGTTTCGGACCTTACCGGACCCGCCGGGGCCATGCCCCGGAGGGTCCGGTTTCGCGCCTGCTGGACGTTGTCGTGGGACCGGATCCCGTCGCACCCGGGCTCGAGCACGCCGTGGTGCCGGCGACGGTGACGCCGCGGGCCGGGCCAGCCCGCTCGCGGCTCACAGCGGCCGGAAGCGCGCCTGGAAGAAGCGCAGGTACTCCGGCTCGAAGGCCATCTCCAGGCCGCGCGGCTTGTCGGGGCGGGCGTCGCCGTCGGCCACGCTCTCGGCCACGACGTCCATGTGGACCTGCGGAAACGATGGCAGCCCGCGGTTGAAGTCGAGCCAGCGCGGCCGGCCCGGGCTGCGCCGGCTCTGTGATGGGGATGCTGGGCTGTCGTCTCGTGTGGTCCAGCCACAATAATCCTGGATGCACCAAAAACCCCCGCGCGGCGCGTGACAAAGTCCCCCTCCGGTACGCCCGGTGATCCAGAATGCGTCGTCCCCGCGCACCGCTCCCAGCCGCCACCACCGCTGCCGGCACATGCGCCGGCCGCCGGCTCGCGACGGTCGCGACGGACAAGGCTCCTCTTCAGATCGACACGACAGAGCGACTACGGCGCGAGCTGCCGCGGGGAGGTCCACGTGCCCACGCCCACGACTACGGATTCCGTCTTCGATCACGACCGGTATCTGATCCGCCACCGGGCGGGCGTTCTTGCCGATATCCACGAGATTCGTGGCATCGACGAGACGCTCTTGGCGACCGTGCGGGCCCCCGTGCGTTGGCTGCGTTATTGGATCGGTGCGTTCGCCATCGTGGTCACGTGGCTGGCTGGATGGTACGCAGCGGCCTTTGCCATCGACGGGGCACTGGCTTAATTCGGCATCGTGCCCCAGCACCCCAAGGACGACATCTCGGCGGCCATCGGCTTCGGAGGGATGGTCCTCGGGATCCTTCCCGCCTACCTGATGTCGCTCGTCGTTCCCCCGCCCTACACGGCGCGGTGTTACGCGCCGGGGGATGCGGGGCCGATCCTCGAGGTCGCCGAGCAGCGACACTTCCTCCCGATCCGTCGCCGGTTCGCCGTCTCTACTCCCGACGGCGCCTCGATCGCCCGCTGCTCCAAGGGAAACTACCCGCTGTTGTTCGGTGTGCGCTTCACCTGTGATCGCCCCGACGGCACCCCGCTGTTCGAAGTCCGTGACGCCGCCGGCGTCGCGGGGTTTCCGGCGCGGGCACTGCAACAGGCGACGGGTGCTCCGCGGTCGGGTTACGTGTTCCGCCGCGTTGACCTCGCCGACGGTGAATCACTCGGCGCGATCGCGAAGGCGGATCACGGCGGCGACACGGTAATGCTCGATCTGACCGCCGACTCGACGTCGGCGATCGATCGGCGCGTCGGGCTCGCCCTCGCGGTGCTCGTCGAATCGGGCGGCTGGATCTGAAGGCGCGTCTTCCTGCCACCGGAGCGAGCGATGCCCCGCCATCTCGTCATC
>RFRL01000376.1 GCA_009924545.1 Planctomycetia bacterium
CCGTCCGACGGCGCCGCGGCCGGGCGCCCCGCCGCGGAGACGATCGACATCCTCGTCGGCCGGGACACGACCGACCCCGACGCGCCACCCGTCCCCCCCGCCAGCCCGCGCGACCTGGTGCGGCGGGCGACGTTCGACCTGTGGGGCCTGCCACCTTCCCCCGAAGTGGTCGCCACGTTCACCGCCGACCCGTCGGCGGCGGCGTGGGCCCGGCTCGTCGACGGGCTCCTCGCCTCCCACCACCACGGCGAGCGCTGGGGACGCTACTGGCTCGACTGGGTGCGCTACGCCGAGAGCAACGGCTACGAGCGCGACTCCGACAAACCCGATGCGTGGCGCTACCGCGACTACGTGATCGGGGCGTTCGCCACCGACAAGCCGTACGACGAGTTCCTCGTCGAGCAGCTCGCCGGCGATGAGCTGGCCGCCGACGCCGGCTGGGACGGAAGCGTTGCGCCCCGGCGTCGCGACGAGGCCCTCGTCGCCACCGGATTCCTCCGCCTCCACCAATGGGACGACGAACCGGCCAGCGCCGCCCAGGCCGATCTCGACGATGCCGACGACGTGCTCGTGTCGATCGGCACGGCGTTCCTCGGCCTCACCGTCGGCTGCGCCCGCTGCCACGACCACAAGTACGATCCCCTCGGCCAGCGCGACTACTACGCGCTGTTGGGCTTCGTGCGCGGTCTCGAGCCCTACGGCAAGCCGCACCGCGGCGGTGGGTCGCGCGGGCTGGGGCGGATCCAGCGGCCGCTCACCGCCGAGACGGGGGCCATGGCCCTCGCCGCCGTCGAACTCCCCACCCCCGCTGCGACGTTCATCCTCCACCGCGGCGACGTCGGGGCCCCCGGCGCCGAGGTCGGGCCCGCCGTGCCCGCCATCCTCGCCGACCGTGGGGATCCGCTGCCGGCGATCGAGCCGCAGGGGGAATCCTCGGGGCGGCGCCTTGCCCTGGCGCGGTGGCTGGCCGGCCCGCGGCACCCGCTCACCGCGCGGGTGATGGCCAACCGGGTGTGGCAGCGCCACTTCGGCACCGGGATCGTGGCCACCTCCGACGACTTCGGTCTCACCGGCGCCCCGCCCGCCAACCCGGCGCTGCTCGATTTCCTCGCCGGCGAATTCGTCGCCTCCGGGTGGTCGGTCCACCACCTCCACCGCATCATCATGGCCAGTGCCACCTACCGGGCGACGTCGCGCGGCGCGGCGGAGACGCCGTCGTACCGGCGGCACCGCGTCCGGCGCCTCGACGCGGAGGCGATCCGCGACACGCTCTTGTGCCTGGCCGGGCACCTCGGCCCCAAGGACTCCGGCCCCCCGGTCTATCCCGCGCTCCCGGAGGCGGTGCGGGCGGCAGCCAACCAAGCGTCGTTCAAGTGGCCGGAGAGCCCGGCCGGGGAGGAGGATTGCCGCAGCGTCTACCTCGCCGTGCGCCGGGCGCTCAAGCCGCCGTTCCTCGAGACGCTCGACGCCCCCACCGGGTCGGCACCGACCGTCATCCGACCGACCACGACCACCGCGCCCCAGGCCCTGCTGCTCCTCAACGACCCGTGGGTCGATGCCCAGGCCGCGCGGCTGGCCGACCGCGTCCGGCGCGAGGCGGGTGCCGACCATGACGCGCGGCTGCAGCGCCTCTGGCACGTGGTCTACCAGCGCGAACCGACGGCCACCGAGCGCGCGGCCGCGGCGGCGTTTCTGGCGGAGGAGACGACGGCGACCGCCGGGTCGGCCGACGCCGCCTGGGCACGCCTCTGCCTGGCACTCGTCAACAGCAACGAAGCGATCTACGTCGACTGAAAGGGCGGCGATGCACCCCGCGGACCACGTTGCCGGCCCCCGCCGGCACTTCTGCACCACGGCCGGTGCCGGCTTCGGCTCCCTGGCCCTGGCCGCGCTCCTGGAGCGCGACGGTG
>RFRL01000377.1 GCA_009924545.1 Planctomycetia bacterium
AGCTGGCAGCCCTCGAACTCCTTGATCACCGGCAGGGCGAGCTTCACCGCCGGATCGTCGGCCGGCTTCGGCAATGGAGCAGCCCTGAACAGCTCCATAAACCTGGCAAGCTGCTCAGCAGTCAGCTGTTCATCAAGCCAGTTCCAGGCCGCTGCCTGATGGGGCTCTGGTGGGTTAGGCGTAAACCGGGCCGCGTCAATGAGTTTTCCGCTCATGATTCATGTGGGGGCTGCTGGAACAGGGAGAACAGCTGCGAGCCGAGACCCATGACGGTTGCCGTGGCTAACTGCCATTCTTGCTGGCATTGCTGCGGCCGGCTGCCGGCTCTGGCCTCACAGACGCCGACCTGCGCCACCGCAAGGCCCAGGGCGGTACCCCAAGCGACACATAACAACCGAAGAAACATCATCATTTGTGTGACTCGACTCGTGTTAGGCGTGTATCTTGCACGCGGTCATTGGTCTCGATCTTTGTTATGCGATTATCAAAGTCCTGCGTTTTCTCGACGAGTTGCTGTTGATTCTGCAATATGCGATCAAGTTGACGTGGGACGGTCCAAGAGAGCCAGCCGACGCCACAAATGGCGCCGATTACGAGCCATGAGGCAGACGTTTGGATAATCTCACGCCAATCAAGGAGCGATCTTTGTTGATCATCGCCAGCCATGGCCTCAATGCTCTGCCGTCGTTCTAGCTTGCCTTAGCCGACGACACTAGGACCCATGACTAGAACCATGCCGGTACTGTTGTTGGCCCTGGCGACAATGGCAACCGCCTGACGGTTGGCGGGTGCGGTAGCGGTGAGGCCACCGCCAGAGGCAACGTACAGCGTGCCGTTGATGTTGTAGCTGTTGGTATTGAGATTGATCAGCTTGCCGTGGGTGATGACGCTCCCATCAGCACCGACGGCAAGATCAGCACCCATCAGACCGATGGCAGGCATGGTCGAGAGGCTGGCGGCATTGGCACGACGGACCAGCAGGCGGTCGGTGTTGCCGACGTTGCCGGTGATGTAGACGGGGGTGCCCTTGGTCAGGGTCACGCTGTCGTCATTCCTGACGTGAACGTAGACCGCTCCGGTGAGCTGGCCGTCAATGTCGGGCAGGGTTGCGGTGCCGGTGACGGTAAGACCAGCGAAGGTCGGTGAGTCGTCGGCGTCGAGCTGGTCAAGACGGGTCTTGCCGGTGGCGTTGAGCAGGCCGGCCTGTGTGGTCGTGGCCTGCGGCAGGGTCACATCGGCACCGCTGGAGCTGGTGACGACCATCGTGGTCGTGGTGCGGGTGCCGACTGCCAGATCAGTGGCGCCGGTCGTGATCTCAACGACGTAGTCAGCCATCAGGGAACCTCCGTGAAACCTTCAGTGGGCAGCAGGCGCCCGTCGATGTGGCAGATGTCAAGACCACCGCTTGGCTCGTCAAACTTCACGTCATAGCCAGCCCCACGGGCCAGGTCGATGACAGCAGTGATCGCCCGGGGGAAGGTGATGTTGAACCGCCCGACGGACAGGTCAACTTCGGTGATGACGGCATCCCCCAGCTTCGCGTTACGGCTGCGGTCGGTGTTGAGACTCCACACGGCGCAGTAGATCCGACCTGCGTAGGCTGACAGGTCCACCGTGGCGCCTGTGGTGTTCTTGATCGTGATGACGACGACCGTATCACCGCGGCGCTTGACCGGTACGTCGAGGGTCGTCCAGGCTGGGATCATGGCCTAGCTTGCCTCAACTTCACAGAGGACCTGATTGGACGGACCGACGTTTTCGGAGACGCCGAGATTGGTGATGATCATGCCGGGGAACTCCAGCAGCAGTCGATCGGTGAGCACCATCAGTGGTGTCCGACCCGACCAGTCGACCAGGTAGACCTGCCAAACCTTGCGGGCCTGCTGCTGACGGTATGCCGG
>RFRL01000378.1 GCA_009924545.1 Planctomycetia bacterium
CGATGCCTGGCTCGACACGGGCACCTTCGACAGCCTCATCGAGGCGGGACAATTCATCCAGTTCCTGGAAAAGCGGCAGGGGCTGCGCATCTGCTGCCCCGAGGAGATCGCCTGGCGCAGCGGCTGGATCGACGACGGCCAGCTCGAGCGCTTGGGGCGAGCCCTCGCCAAGAGCGGCTACGGCGACTACCTCCTGGCGCTCCTCGAGGACGGGGCCGTGCATTGAAAACCGGGAGCCACCCCTGATGCATGTCGTATCGACGGCGATCCCCGATGTGCTGGTCATCGAACCGCGGGTTCATGCCGACGAGCGCGGATTCTTTTTCGAGAGCTTCAACCACCGTGTCTTCGCCGCGGCGGTCGGCCGTGAGGTGACGTTCGTTCAGGACAACCACAGCCGCAGCGCCCGCGGTGTACTCCGTGGGCTCCACGCCCAGGATCCGCACCCCCAGGGCAAGCTCGTGCGGGTCGTCGTGGGGGCGATCTTCGACGTGGCGGTCGATATCCGGCCTGACTCGCCGACGTTCCGCCGGTGGGTCGGCATGGAGCTCTCGGCCGCGAACAAGCGGCAGATCTGGATTCCACCGGGTTTGGCCCACGGGTTTCTCGTACTCTCCGACGCCGCCGAGTGCCTCTACAAGACCACCGACTACTACGCCCCGGCGGCCGAGCGCACGCTGGCCTGGGACGATCCCGCAGTCGCCGTGGCCTGGCCGCTCGAGGGGCGGCCGATCCTCTCCGCGAAGGATGCCGCCGGCCTGCCGCTGGACCAACTCCTCGCCGCGGCCGGGGCGGCTGGCCAGGATTCGCGATGAATCCGCCGCCGATCCGACGCCCCGTCCCGCGCGGGACGGCGCACGGCCGCGGGAGTGGTGATCAGCCAGTGATCTCCGCGTAGACCGCGAGGGTGTCCTCGACCATCCGATCCGCGGCGAACCTCTCGTGGGCGAACTCGAGGGATCGCGCGCGTATCCGCTGGTAGAGTGCGTGATCCTCGATCAACACCTGGATCCGATCGGCGACCGCCCGGGGATCATCGAACGGCACGAGGAAGCCTGTTTCACCGTCGATGGTCGTGTCCTTGGCCCCTGCGGCCGGGGTGCGAATCTGCACCACGCCACAACTCATGCCCTCGGCAACGACGAGCCCGAAGCCTTCCTGGCGACTCGGCAGGACACCGATGTCGGAAGCCCAGAGAATGTCCCGGGTGTCGGAATGGCCTCGCAGGATCAGTTGATCTGCCACACCGCGATCCCGGGCGTGCTGCATCAGCTTGGCCTTGTAAGCCGCCTCGAAGTGATGTTCACCGGCGCAGAGCATCACGATGTGGTGGCCGCGGTCGCGGAGGAGGGCGGCCGCATCGACGAGGATGTCGTGTCCCTTGCGGTGCACGTACTGGCCGATGAGGCAGACGACGTGGGCGTCGGCGGCGACGCCGAGACGCCGGCGAATCTCGATCCGTTCCTCGGGAGCGGGAGGGCGGAACGCCTTGTCGTCGATGGCATAACGCACCAACCGGACACGCGACGGACTGATTCCCACGGTGTGTGTGAGGAAGCCGACCATCTCGGCGCTGATGGCGATCGCCCGGCTGCCGTAGGCTCCGGGGAGAAACCTGTTCACCATCCGCCCGAGCCGGATCTTGTCGGGCGCCCCCGAGTCGTTGTGGATGCAGCTGACGAGCGGCACCGGTCGTCGCCGCAGGGCGTTGCACAGGTAGTCAATGCCCGCGAGTTGGCCACTGTTGGCCTGGATCACATCGGGCTTGAACTCGTCGATGATCGTATTGAAAGCGCGGAGAGCACGGAGGAAGTCCGGCCAGTGGGAAGGTTTCCGGAGTTGCTGGTAGGCGGGGAACTGTCCGGGGATCTGCAGGACGGTGAACCCCTCGCGCTC
>RFRL01000379.1 GCA_009924545.1 Planctomycetia bacterium
CCCCTGGTTTTTCCTTCTCGCCCGTGCCGCCCACGCCGCCTCCACCCGTCGCGCCGCCGGCTGGCACGGGCGAGAAGGAAAAACCAGGGGCGGAGCGGGTCGTCATCCGGGTCACGGCGGCCTCGGCGTTCGACGCGGAGGGCGCGACCTCCCGGCTCGCCAAAAAGCTCGACGTGGTGGGAAGCACCTGGAAGCGCGAGGGCACCGTCACCGTCATCGTGCTGCCGTACCGCGGCAAGCTCAAGGACGTGATCGCGGCGCTCACCGCCGACGTCGGCCTGGTCAGCAAGACCGACCCCGACACGCGGACGATCGACGTGACGGTGGAGTGAGGCGCGGCGGATCGCGGCGCGGACGGCCGGAGGCTGATTGTCAGCCCGTCCGGGCGAGCACTTCCGCCAGGTGGATCGTGCGGATCGAACGCCCCTGCCGCGACAGCCAACCGTCGAGCTGCAGCTGGCAACTGGGGTCGCTGGAGACGATATAGTCGCACCCGGTGCGGGCCAGCGACCCACCCTTCACCTCCGCCATGGCGGTGGAGATCATCGGATACTTCACACTGAACAGGCCACCGAACCCGCAGCAGCTCTCCGGTTCGTCGCACTCCACCAGTTCCAGGCCGCGCACCGCCGCCAGGAGCCGTCGGGGCGCCTCGCGGATCCGCAGCTCGCGCAGTCCGTGGCAGCCGTCGTGGTAGGTGACCCGGTGGGGGAACACCGCCCCCACGTCGTCGATGCCGAGGCGCTCGACGAGGAACTGCCCGAACTCGTAGGTCCGCGTTGCCAGGTCGACCGCCGCCGCTTCGTGGCCTGTGCCGGCGAGGAGCTGTGGGTAGAAGACGCGCATCATCGCCACGCAGGAGCCACTCGGACCCACCACCGCGTCGGCGTCGGCGAACAGCTCGACCGCCCGGGCGGCCACCGTGCGGGCCTCGTCGAGGTAGCCGGCGTTGAAGGCGGGCTGCCCACAGCAGGTCTGTGCCGGGCGGAAGGCGACCGTGTGGCCGAGTCGTTCGAGGACGGTGGCCACCGCCAACCCGACCTGGGGGCTCATCTGGTCGACGAAGCAGGGGATGAACAGATCGACCTTCATCGCACCCCCTGACTGATCGGCGGACCGGCTCGAGTGGCCCGCGGCGTCACCGTCGCCGGCTCAGCGCCCGGACCACGGCCTGACCCATGTCGGCCGGGCTCTCCGCCACCTCGATACCGGCCGCGGCGAGGGCCTCGAGCTTGGCCTCGGCGGTGCCCTTGCCACCGGAGATGATCGCCCCGGCATGCCCCATCCGCTTGCCTGGGGGGGCGGTACGGCCGGCGATGAAGGCGGCCACCGGCTTGGTGACCTGCCGCAGCACGTAGTCGGCCGCCTCCTCCTCGGCACTGCCGCCGATCTCCCCGATCATGAGGATCGCGTGGGTGTCGGGATCGGCCTCGAAGAGGGCGAGGATGTCGATGAAGCTCGATCCCACCAGCGGGTCGCCGCCCAGTCCGACGCAACTGCTCTGGCCGTGGCCGAGGCTCGTGAGTTGCCACACCGCCTCGTAGGTGAGCGTGCCGGAGCGGCTCATCACCCCGACGTGGCCGGGGGTGTGGATGTAGCCGGGCATGATGCCGATCTTGCACGCCCCGGGGGTGATCACGCCGGGGCAGTTGGGGCCGATGAGGCGGCTCTTCGAGGCCTTCACGACCGGCAGCACCCGCGCCATGTCGAGGACCGGGATCCCCTCGGTGATGGCGATCACCAGCTCGACGCCGGCGGCCACCGCTTCGAGGATGGCGTCGGCGGCGAACGGCGGGGGCACGAAGATCATCGTGGCGTTGGCGCCGGTGGAGGCCACCGCTTCGGCGACCGTGTCGAAGACGGGCAGGCCTGCGACCTGCTCCCC
>RFRL01000380.1 GCA_009924545.1 Planctomycetia bacterium
GGTCAGCGACCGGCGCCCCGAGGAGTAGCCGATCCAGGCCACCACGCCGATCGACGCCAGGCTGACGCCGAGCAGGAGCAGGATCAGTTTCGACTGGATTCCCAACCGACCGAACATGGGCACCTCCGTGCGACTGCGCAAGCCGCTCCCAGAAGCGTAGCCGAGGCGGCGCGGTCAGGCAGGATGGGAAACCGCTGCGGTTCGGGTCGGGACGGGCGGTGGCAGGGGGTGGAGCGGTGGTGCCGGTGGCGGGATCGCCTCCGGGCGCCGGACCGGCCGTGACGGGCGCGGGGCCCGCTATCATGGGCTACCGGATTCGGTGGAGTCCGGGCACGGTGCCGGGGCCAGCGGAGGGCCGACGCGTGAGCGAGCAGATCGGGGCGATCCTGGTGTTCCTCGGCCTGTTCCTCCTCTGTGGAGGGCTTGTCGTCGCCGCGGCCCGCGGGGTGGGAGTGGCACTGGGACGGATTCGCGCCCGACGGTTGCTCGTGCCACTGGCGCTGTGCGGCCTCGGCCTCGTCGTGGGGGCCACGCCGCTGGTCGCCCAGCGCGTGTGGTTCGCCGTCGTCGGTCTCGGGCCGCGCGAGCGCGTCGTGGACGGGCGACGGGCGATGGTCCTCACCGGCTGGGACCGGCAGGGGTATGAATTCCTCCGCACCCGGCCCGACATCGAGATTCTCGAACTGGCCAACCCCGACGTCACCGACGAGACGGTGGCGATCCTCGGCGATCTGCCCCGGCTCCGCGAGTTGACCCTTGACGGTTCGCAGGTCACCGATGCCGCCCTGGCGACGCTCCGCTCCTTCCCCGCGCTGGTGACGCTGCGCGTGGCACGCACGAAGATCACGGCGGAGGGCGTGCGGGCGTTCCTCGAGGAGCCGCCGCCGGCCCTCGAGCAGTTCGACGTCAGCGGCAACGGGATCCCGGCGGCGGCGCTGCGCGCGTGGAGGAACGCCGCCCCCCCCGGTGTCGAACGGCGCTATCTCAACTGATTCCACCCGACGATTCCGGAGGCTCCCCATGAGTCTGCCCCGTCATGTGCTCCGGGAGGCCAGCCCGGGGGATGCCGCCACCGCTGCCTTTCTCTGCGAGGCCAGTGCCCTCGCGTATCTCCCCGGGACGGAAGGGACGCGGGCCTTCCGCGAGACCCTCGGCCTCGAGGCGCGCCTGTTCAGCGCCGACAACACGCAGGCCTGGCTCGGCACCAACGCGGACCACATCGTGGTCGCCTTCCGCGGCACCGAATCCCCCACCACGCTCGACGGGCTCAAGGACATCCTCCTCACCGACGCCATGAACCTCCTGGTCGTGCCGGAGGGACGCCTCGGGCACGACCTCGCCGCCACCGGCGTGGGGGCGCGGTTCCACAAGGGATTCGTCGATGCCATCGCCGAGATCTGGCCGCCCCTGGTGGCGGCGATCGAGGCGGCGGTGAAGGAGCGCGACCGGCCGGTGTGGCTCACCGGCCACAGCCTCGGCGGCGCACTGGCCTTGTTGGCGGCATGGCTCCTCAAGCGGCGTTTCATCGCCGTGGAGGAAGTGTGCACGTTCGGCGCGCCGATGATCGGCAATGGCGCCGCCCGCGACGCCTTCAACCGCGAGTTCGCCGGGCGCATCCACCGCTACGTCAACGGGCGCGACCCGGTGCCGAAGCTGCCGGGGCTGTCGCTGGTGGCCAACGAGTTCGCCCACGTCGACCGCGAACGGCTCCTCGGTCCCCACCCGATGACCGGCCTGGCCGACATGCTCGGGGGGATCGTGCAGCGCGCCGCCGGCGGCATGCTCGCCGGCACGCTCATCGACGACGCCTGGAAGGGGATCAACGACGAGGTGGCGATGCACTTCCTCGACCGCTACCGTGACCTGCTCCGGGGATG
>RFRL01000039.1 GCA_009924545.1 Planctomycetia bacterium
ATGCCGACCGCGAACCGTGGCTGGTGGCGCTGGCGGATCTGGTCCGCACGACGCTCGCCGGCCCACCCGGGCCGGGCATCGTGCTGGCCTGTTCGGCCTTGGCCCGCCGCTACCGGCGCCGCCTCGGGGTGGGCCAGGCGGCGGTGCGCCTCGTCCATCTCGACGGGGCGCCGGAGCTCATCCGCCGCCGCATCGAGGCCCGCACCGATCACTTCATGCCGGCGAAGCTCCTCGCCAGCCAGTTGGCGACGCTGGAAAGACCCGTTGCCGACGAGCGGCCGATCGTGGTCGACGTGGCGGGCACGCCGGAAGGAATCGTGGCCGGGATCCGGTCGGCACTGGGCCGGTGACGGGCTCCGGCCAGGGGAGACCGGCGCCCCCGTCGCTCACAGCACCGGCAACGAAGGCAGCGGCGGTCGGGCGGCGTGGGCCGCGGCCAGATGGCCCACGAGGCGTTCGCAGATCGCCTCGAAGAACGGCCGACTCTGCTCGTCGGCGAAGTTGGCCGCCGTGCGTCCGGCGTCGCCGTGTTCGCGGATCGCCATCTGCAGCGGCACTTCGCCGAGGAACGGGATGTCGAACTCGGCGGCGGTCCGCCGGGCGCCCCCCGAGCCGAAGATGTCGTAGCGCCGCTCGCAACCGGGGCAGAGGAAGAAGCTCATGTTCTCCACCATCCCCAACAGCGGGATGTTCACCTTGCGGAACATGGCGATCGCCTTGGTGGCGTCGAGGAGAGCGACGTCCTGCGGGGTGCACACCACCACCGCGCCCGACAACGGCAGCACCTGCGAGAGCGACAGGGCGATGTCGCCAGTGCCGGGTGGCATGTCGATGACGAGGTAATCGAGCGGCCCCCAGGCGGTGTCGCGGAGCATCTGCTGGATGGCGCCGTGGAGCATGGGCCCGCGCCACACCACTGCTTCCCCCGGGGGCACGAGGAAGCCCATCGACATCACGGGCAGCGGATGCGGGCCAACGGTGAGCCGGAGCGGCTGGATCTTCCCGTCCTCGATCTGTGGACGGCCGGACAGCCCCACCAGGTGCGGTACGCTCGGCCCGTAGACGTCGGCGTCGAGGATCCCCACCCGGCTGCCCGCCCGGGCCAAACCGATGGCGATCGAGACCGCCACCGTGCTCTTCCCGACCCCTCCCTTGCCGGAGCCGACGGCGATCACGCTCTTCGCCTCGAGGCCCACCTGGCCGAGGCGTCCCGGCGGCCGGTGGTGCTCGGTGAGCGTCACGCTCACCTGCCCGACGGCGGGATAGGCCGCGCGGAGGCGCTCTTCGATCCGGGCCCGCGTGGCCTGCCAGAGGATCGCCGCATGGCTGGTGAGCCCCACCGTCACCGCGATGGCCTGCGGTCCCGCCTCCACGCCGACGAGTTGGCCGAGTTGCCCCAGACCACGGCCGGTTTCAGGATCGGGGAAGTCGGCCAGGAGGGCGTTGACGGCGGCCGGGCTGGGGGTGGTCATGGTACGGCCGATGGGCTCGGGGAGACGGGAGACAAGGCGGCGACGGCGGAAGAACCGGCCGGTGACGACGGGGCGCCGGGGTGGTGCCCAGCGGTGTCGGTGGCCGGCACTCCCCGGAGGACAACCGCGCCGGCACGCCGGGCCGCCGTGAACAAGCCCTGCGGCCTGAGGGTGAAGAAGCCAAGGAGGGCGAGGCACGCCACCATCCCCACGCCGGCGCCGATCCCGCCGTCGGTCTGAACGCCACGGGTGGTGGAGCGGAAGTACATCGCGGCGATGATCCGCAGGTAGTACGCGGCGGCGATCGCGGCATTCACCACCAGCGTCACGGCCAGGGCGACGAAGGCCAGCCGCCGCGGCCCCCAACCACCCGCATCGACCTCCAGGGCGGCGGCCGCCAAGGAGAGCTTGCCCCAGAACCCGGGGAGCGGGGGGATGCCCGCCAGGCTCAACAGGCACAGGGCGATCGTGAACGCCACCACCGGGTTGGTGCCCGACAGCCCCTCCAAATCGGCCACGCTCGCGGCCTCCTCCCGCGGTGGGCGTGGGACGGCCGCCGACCACTCCGGCCAGCGGTGGCCGATGTAGGTGAGGGCGGCGAACACGCCGATCGTCGCCACTGCGTAGGTGGCCAGGTAGAAGAGCGTCGCCCCCCCACCGGCGATCGCCGCCAGCGTTCCCCCTGCCAGCCCCGTGCCACCGTTGGGTGCGTGTGCCGCCGCGGATGCCGCGGCGATGCCCACGAGAAGATAGCCAGCGTGGGCGATCGACGAGCAGGCGAGCAGGCGGCGCAGGTTGTTCTGCCGCAGGGCCATCACGTTGCCGATCGTCATGCTCACCGCGGCGAGCACCGCCGTGGCGGGCCACAGCAGGTCAAGCGCTGCCGTCGCCGCATACCCCGCGGCGGGAGCCGTGGGGGGAGCGATCGCCAGCCCCACCAACCGCAGCAGCACCACCACACCGGCGAGTTTCGGGAGCGTAGAGAGCAGGGCGGCATTGCCCGGGCTCGTCCCTTGGTAGACATCGGGTGCGTAGAAGTGCAGCGGAAACGCGGCCAGCCGGAAGGCCGCCCCGGCGAGGGTCAGGCCCACCGCCAGGGGCACGAGGGCCGCGCCGATCACGACCGTGCCTGGATCGGTCGTGCGCAGCCGGTCGCTGATCGCACCCAGGTGCGTCGAGCCGCCGATGCCGTACAGGCACACCACACCGTAGAGGAACAGCGACGACGCCACCAGCGAAAGGAAGAAATACTTCAGGCTCGCCTCCTGACCCTGGGCATCCGTCCGCTTCAGGGCGAGGAGGAGTGCCGTGGGGATGGAGACCAGTTCCAGTCCGGCGAACAGCAGCACCAGGTCGTCAGCCACGCCGGCCAGCGACAGGCCCGCCAGGAGAAGGAGAAACACCCCCGCTTCCTCGCCGGTGGCTGCCGAGGGTTGCGGTTCGCGGATCACGGCGCTGCGGAACACGTCACCAGCCTGGACGAGGGCCACCAGTCCTCCGAGGAGGAGGACGAGCCAGCGGACGAACGTCGAGAAACCGTCGATGGCCAGCGGACCCGACACCGCGACGCCATCGACGGCTTGGCCACCGGAGAGCACCAGCGCCGCCGCGATGCCCACCAAGGCCACCAGCCACCCCGACCGCAGACCGGCGAAGGCCGCACCCAGGAAGGCCACCAGGGCCGCGACCACGAGGGTGATCTCCGGGGCCAGGAGGCCGAAGGTTGCACTGGTGGTGGGGTTCATCGCTGGCGGCCCCCGGTGAGGTTGGCGGTGACGGTGTGCGGGGCGGTGGTGGGGGGCTGCATACCTGCGGTGAACGCGGCGGCAGCCTGGGCGGTGGCGCCGCGCACGGCGGCCGCCGAGGGGCCCAGGAAGGCGCCCGGCTGGAGTCCGATCCACAGTGCGAACAGGGCCAGCGGGGCCAGCGCCGCCCACTCGTGCCACTCCAGGTCGGCCGCAGGAGCGGGACCGTGATGGGCGGGCCCGTGCGCGACGGGGTCGTGATGGTGAGGGCCGGCGGCCACCGCGACCGCGTGCTCGGCGGGGTGGCCGTCGCCATCCTGTGGCGGTCGCCGGGGGGCACCGAAGAACACGCGCTCCACCGCCCAGAGCATGTACCACGCGCCGAGCACCAATCCCCCGACCGCCGCCGCGGCCAGGGTGAGGTACGTGGCCTGCCAGGCCGGGGAGACACCCGTCCACGCGCGCTGAAAGGCACCGCACAAGATGAGGAATTCGCCCGTGAACCCGTTGAGGCCCGGCAGGCCGATACTCGAGAAGGTGAACAGCACGAACATCACCGTCAGCCACGGGGCCCGCGCTGCCACGCCGCCGAGGCTGGCGATCGACCGGGTGTGGAAGCGCTCGTAGAGCATGCCCACCAGGGCGAACAGGCCGGCTGCCGACAGCCCATGGTTGACCAGTTGCAGGCTGGCCCCCTCGACCGCCGCCGGCTCCAGGGCGAACAGCCCCATGACGATGTAGCCCATGTGGCTCACCGACGAATAGGCCACCAGTCGCTTGAGGTCGGTCTGCACCAGGGCCACCAGTGCGCCGTAGACGATCCCCACCGCACCGAGGGCGAACAGCCAGGGCGCCGCCACCGCACTCGCCTCGGGCAGCATCGGCAGGGAGAAACGCAGGAAGCCGTAGATCCCCAGTTTGAGGAGCACGCCGGCCAGATCGACGCTGCCCCCCGTGGGGGCCTCCACGTGGGCCAGCGGGAGCCAGGTGTGGAAGGGCACGATCGGCACCTTCACCGCGAACCCCGCCAGCAGCGCCAGGAACACCAGCCACTGCAGCCATCCCCCGGCGGCATCCATGGGGAGCGGATGGGCCCGGACGCCCGCGGTGAGTTCGGCGATGTCGAACGTGAGCACCCCGGAGTGCGACGCGTTCCAGATGACGATCGTCACGAGCCCGACGAAGGAGAGGACGCTGCCGGCGAGGGTGTAGAGGAAGAACTTGACCGCGGCGCGGCGCCGGTCGTCGTGCCCCCAGATGCCGATGAGGAAGAACAGCGGCACGAGCGTGAACTCGAAACAGACGTAGAACAGAATCACGTCGCGGGCGGCGAACACGCCGAGCATCGCCGCCTCGAGGACCAGGAGCAGCATGTAGAAGGCAGCCGGTTTGTCTTGGATCGCCTTCCAACTCACCAGCACCGCGGTGAGCGTGAGGAGCGCCGAGAGGCCGAACATCCACAGCGACAGCCCGTCGAGCCCCAGTGACAGCCGCACCGCGAAGGGGCCGTCGGTGAGCCAGGGGACCGACGACACCGCGAACGCTCCACCCCCCGTGAGGACCGGATCGGCCAGGCCCCGGAGGACCAGCAACCCGACGATCCCCAGGGTGACCAGGGCCGTGACGAGGGCGCTTTGCCGCACGGCATGGATGCCCCGGGGGGCCATGCCCCAGGCGACCGCCGCACCCACCAGTGGGCCGAGGATGGCGAGGATCAGATGGGTGGCCGGGGAGAAACCGTTCATGCGGTCGTGCGCCTCACTGCCACAATTGCCAGGCCAGGGCCAACAGCACCGCCAGCACGCCGGCGACACCGGCCAACGAATACCGCTGCAATACCCCCGCCTGGCCGCGGCGGACGATGTCGCCCAGCGCCGCCGGCACGCGGGCGACTGCATCGACCAGGCCGTCGATCACGACCCGGTCGACCAATGCCGCAAACCAGGCCAGCGACTCCAGCGGCCGCACCACGACGGCATGCTCGATCTCGTCGAAGAAGAACCGCCGGGCGAACAGCGTCTGCAGCGGTCCGAGGAATCGCTCCAGCGACGGCGCGTCGCTGCGGCGTCCCAGATGCCCGATCGCCGCCAGGGCGATGCCGATGGCGGCGGCGAGCGTGCCCTGGATGGCGAGATCGAGATGGAACGCAGGGGGGACGCGGGTGGCAACGACGGCCGGAGCGGTGAGCGACGGCGTGGCTGCGAGGAAGCCCCCCAGACCATGGGTGGCGAACAGCAGCCAGCCGATGACCAGCGAAGCTCCTGCGAGGATCACCAGCGGCCGGGTCATCACCGGTGGGGATTCGTGGCTGGCGGCGGCATCCACCGCGGCGGCGGTGTGGCCGTGGGCGTTCGGGGCTGATGCATGGCCGTGCGATTCATGGCCGCGCTGCCCATGGCCGTGGGTGCCGTGAGCGTCGTCAGGCCCGTGCCCACCGTGGGCATGCGCCGCCTCCGGGGGCAGACGCAGCGGACCGGTGAAGGTCATGAACACGGCGCGGAAGGTGTAGAAGGCGGTCAGGCCAGCCGTGATCAGCGACATCCAGAACAGGCCGCGATACAGCCCCGCCCCGGCCAGCCAGTCGAGCGGGCCCACCGCCTGGGGCGTCGCCGCCGGAGCGGTCGACCGCCACGCTGCCGGGACCACCGGCGCGGCCGTCGACGGGACGAGTCGCGCCGTGCGCACGGCGGCAGGTGCCCCGGCCGCCGGTTCGTGGTCGTGATGCACGCCGCCGTGCGCGTCGGGCCAACCGCGCGCATGGAGCGCGGCGAGGATCTCATCCTTGCTGAAGAACCCGGCGAAGGGCGGCACGCCGGCCAGCGCCAGGGACCCCACGAAGAACGTTGCCGCCGTGATCGGCATCACGGCGCGCAGCCCGCCGAAGCGCCGCATGTCGATCACCCCGCCCATGGCGTGCATCACCGATCCGGCGCCGAGGAACAACAGCGCCTTGAAGCAGGCGTGGGTCACGAGGTGGAAAATCGCCGCCGTGAAGCCGGCCAGCGTACCGGTGCCGAGGCTGGCGAACATGTAGCCGAGTTGGCTGATCGTGGAGTAGGCGAGCACGCGCTTCAGGTCGGTCTGCACCGTGCCGATGAGCGCCGCAACCAGGGCGGTGGTCGCCCCCACGAGCGACACCACCGCCAACGCCCCGGGCGACACCACGAACAGCGGGGCGCACCGCGCCACGAGG
Source organism: Planctomycetia bacterium (assembly GCA_009924545.1). GTDB lineage: Bacteria > Planctomycetota > Planctomycetia > Pirellulales > UBA1268 > F1-20-MAGs016. Next base: position 6,411 of record RFRL01000039.1, read on the forward strand.
TACACGCCGGCCGTGACCATCGTGGCGGCATGGATCAGGGCGCTGGCCGGCGTGGGGCCTTCCATCGCATCCGGGAGCCACACGTGCAGGGGCACCTGGGCACTCTTCCCGGAGGCGGCCAGCAGGAGGCACAGGCAGATGAGCGTGCCCACGGTACCACCGACGAACCCTCCCGCATCCGCCAGACGCGTCTGCCCGAGGATCCCCGGCAGGATCGTGCCATCGGTGGCCCGGACGTCGTGGAAGTCGAGCGTGCCGTAGGTGAGCCAGAGGAGGAACACGGCGATGGCGAGACCGAAATCGCCGACGCGATTGACGAGAAACGCCTTTTTCGCCGCCCGGGCCGCCTCCGGCCGGCGGAACCAGAACCCGATCAGCAGGTAGCTGCAGGCCCCTACCGCCTCCCAGAACACGTACACCAGGAGAAAACTGCTGGAAGCGACGAGCATCGCCATCGAGAACACGAACATCGACACCAGCGCGAAGAACCGCGGTTGGTCCGGATCGTCGTGCATGTATCCGATGGAGTAGATCGCGACGAGAAGGCCGATCGACGTGATCACCAGGAGCATCGTCGCCGTGAGGGGATCGAGGCGCAACGTCACGGCCAACGACAGCGGACGGGTGCCGCTGTCGGTCGAACCGACGGCGATACCGGGCAGCGCCGCCGGCGACCCGGGCTGGGGATCGATGGCCCGGTCGATCGTCGCCCACTGCCAGAGGGTGACGGTGGTTTCGGCGGGCCGCGGGGCCTCATGGGTGCCCCCTCCTGTACCCCCGGCGGCCACGAGGAGCAGCAGTGCCGCACCGGTCGCCGCGCCGATGCCGATCACGGCCGGCATGTGGACACGGGGGCCGAGCCGGCGACCAAACACGATGGTCACCAGGCCGGCCAGCAGCGGCAGCAACGGCACCAGGACCAGCAACGTGGCGGGCAGGTTGGGAGGCATCAGGGTGGGGACGACAGGGGGATGAAGAACCAGTGGGCTCCGACACCGACGGTCGGCGGCGGCTTCAGACGTGCTCCCGCTCCGGTTCGGCCGTCTCGTCGCGCCGCGGCCGGACCCCGGCGGGGGTGAGCTGTGGCCAGACCGGCGGCGCGGCGTCGGTGGCAGGCAGTTCACGATCGATGCGGCGCGGCACTTCGGCGTCACGGAGCGATTGCCAGGCTGCGGCATCGAGGCGACCGGTGCGGGAAAAGGCCTGCAGCACGAACACCAGCGCCACGGCTGCCTCGCACGCGGCCACGGTGAGCACGAACACGACCAGCGCCTGACCGCCGAAGTCGCCGTGGTACCGGCTCCACGCGACGAGACTCACCGAGATCCCCTGCAGCATCAGTTCGGCCGAGAGGAACATGACGATGAGGTTGCGGCGGGTGAGGATCCCCACCAAGCCGAGGACGAACAACACCGCCCCCACGGTCAGGGCGTCGTGCAACAGCGCGGGAAACATCACGACGCCCCCTTTCGCGTCGCCTCGGCGACCTCACCGCGCGACACCACGGCGATCGCGCCGACGAGCGCCACCAGGAGGAGCAGTCCCGCCGCCTCCACGGCGAGGAGGTGCCGGCCGAACAATTCCCTTCCCAACCGGGCGAGCGGATCGGCCGCCAGGGCATCGGCCGCGGCGGGGCCCACCGGCGCCGTTGCCACCGCATCGGCCCGCGACGGGATCGTGCAGCACGCAGGAGGGTCGGCGGAGAGACGCCCGATCGACGTGGTCAACAGCGCCAGCAGCACGCCGCCGGCGATCGCTGCCAAGAGCGGTTCGTTCGACACGCGGTCGTAGGGGGCCAGTCCCGACGGCTGCGCGAGCATGAGGACGAAGAGGAACATCACGAGGATCGCCCCGGCGTAGACGACGATCGTGGCCACGCCGAGAAACTGGGCCCCGAGCACGAGCAGCACCCCTGCCACGCCCGCCAGTGCCAGGGCGAACCAGATGGCAGAGTAGACGGGGGAGCGGGTGACCACCGTGGCCGCGCCACCCACGATCGCGACCAGCGACACGATCTGGAACACAGCCTCGTCGCCGAGGCCGCCGAGGCGCCGGCCGGCCCAGGCGAGGGCGGCGAGGGCGGCCACGCCGAGCACCAGCCCGAGCGCACCCCGGCGATGGCCCAGCCAGTCGCTTCCGGGAGCCTGCGGGAGCAGTAGCCACAGACTGACGGTGCCGGAGGCGACGGCGGCCGCCAACAGCGGAGTCGTACCGGTGGGAAGCAGCGCCGCGATCACGGCAAGCCCCCCTGCCTCGCGCCGCCCGCCGGGATGGCGTGGGCATGGGCACTGCCGCCGGTGAGGCTGGCCGATTTCATCGGTTCGGCATCCTTCGTCATGTCGTACACGCTGAGCAGTTTCTCCTTGTCGAAGATCATCTCCTCGCGGCTGCGGCCGGTGAGGTCGAGGAGACTCGTCAGTTCGATCGCATCCACGGGGCAGGCTTCCTCGCACATCCCGCAGAAGATGCAGCGCAACTCGTCGATCTGGAAGCTCTCCGGGTATTTCTCCCGGTCGGGCCACGGGCTTTCCGCGGCGACGATGTCGATGCAGTGGGCCGGGCAGGCGGTCGCGCAGAGGAAACACGCCACGCACTGGACGCGTCCCTGGGCGTCCTTGTTGAGCCGGTGGACGCCGCGGTAGAGGAGCGGATTGCCGATCCGCGGCCGTTCCTCGGGGAAGCTCACCGTGACTTTCGGGCTGACGAGGTGGCGGGCGGTGGTGGTCAGCCCCTGAACGAACAGCGGCAGGTAGAGCCGCTCGCCAAGCCCCAGGGGCTTTTCCTCCAGCCACACGATCGCGGGGTCGGTCGGCTTCATGTCAGGCCTCCACCAAGTCTTCGGCCAGGGACTGCTCGGCGTCGAGTGGACCGTGGGTGTGGATCGGTCGGTTGTCGGTGCCACTGGGCGTGAGCAGGCCGGCGACGATCCAGCCCACGAAGAACATCCCCCACGGCAGGGCCAACGCCACCCAGCCGGCCCCAGACGAGCCGAGCCGCTCGACCAGCCACGGCCGATACTCCTCCACCACGGCCACCGTGACCAGGTTGGCGAGGCCCAGTGGGAGCATCACCTTCCACGCCAGGTTCATCAGTTGGTCGAAGCGGAACCGCGGCCAACTCCAGCGCACGAGCATGAAGAACACGATCACCCCGAGGATCTTCGCCGAAAGGATGGCGAACCGGACCAGGGCCCCGGCCCACGAGACCTCCGCCGCCGAGCCTGTCACCCCCCACAGGTGCCAGCCCCCGAGGAACATGATCACGATGAGGAACGCCGCTGTGATCATGTGGAGGAATTCGGCCACCAGGAACAGGAGCAGCCGGATGCCCGAATACTCGGTGTGGTAGCCCCCCACCAGTTCCTGCTCCGCTTCCGGGAGGTCGAAAGGAAGCCGGGCCGCCTCGGCGAAGCTGGCGACGAGGAACACGATGAAGCCCAGCGGCTGGGCGAAGGCGTACCACACGCCGCTGGTCGCCTGGGCCTCCATGATGCGGTCGAGCTTCAGCGACCCGGCGGCGAGGACCACGCCGAGGAGCCCGAGGCCGAGCGGGATCTCGTAGGCCACCAGTTGGGCGCTGCTGCGCAGACCGCCGAGGAAGCCGTATTTGTTGTTGCTCGCCCAGCCACCGAGGAGCACGCCGTAGACGGCGATGCTCGACAGCGCGAAGACCCACAGCACCCCCACGTCGAGCCCCGGCGCGACGAGGAACGGCACCGGATCGGGCAGGCCGGGAATGCCCAGCGGGGGCAACACACTGCCGAACGGGATGGCGGCGAAGATGGCCAGCGATGCGGCGAGGATGAGGAGCGGGGCGGCGTTGTACAGCACCCGGTCGACGTGCGACGGGGTGAAGTCCTCCTTGAGGATGATCTTCAGGCCGTCGGCCAACGGCTGACCGAGACCGAACAAGCGGATGTTGGTCAGCGGGATGCCGACCCGGTTGGGGCCCTTGCGATCCTGCACCCAGGCGGCGATCCATCGCTCCAGGAGCACGAGATATGCCGCCGCCGTCATCAGGCCGCCCACGAGGAGGCCGATCTTGACCAGCGCCGCGATGGTTGTCGGGGAGGGGAGCACGGCGTTCATGCGGGTGAGGAGGATTCGGTCGTGGCCAGTTGCAGGATCCGCAGGTCGATGCCCGTGGCGGGCACATCGCCCCCCAGCGCGGCGAAGGACGCGGCCGCCCCGGCGATCTGGTGCCGCACCGCGGGAGGATCGTAGAGCCCGCTGCGGCCGAGCATGTTCCACCACAGCCGGCCCTCCGGCCAAACGCCCGCGGGCGGACGGATCGCCTGCTCGAAGCACTGGGCCCGGTGGCCGGCATTGACCCACGTGCCGGACCGCTCCGCGAAGCCGACGGCGGGCAGCCGCCAGGTGACCGGCGCCGACGTCGCCTCGGTCAGGGCCGAGGGGAACATGTCCTGCACCACCAGGCAGTCGAGCCCGGCGAACGCCCCGGCCGCTTCGGCATCGATCCATGCGCCGGGATAGGCGGCGGTCACCCATGCCGACCGGGCCCGGCCCGCGCGCAGGTGGGCGAGGAGATCCTCCCAGGTCGGCACGGCCGGGTCGAACAGCGCCAGCACCGCCTCGACACCGTTCCGGTTGGGGCACTTCTCCGCGCGGATCGTGAACCCACCGGGGAAGGTCTCGTCGGTGCCGGAGCGGGGCACGTGGCCCACGGCGAGGAACGCGGCGGGATCGATCGACCGGGCCACGGCGCAGAGCATCCAGGCCTCCTCGACGGTGAGCATCGGGGAAACCGCCACCGCCAGTCCGCCAGCCGCCGCCAGGTCGGCCCGCAGGCGCGTCACCACCGCCGGCCAGTCGACCGTGTCCCAAGAGGCGTCGGGGCCCCTGTCGTCCCGTCGCCCGGCTGCGAGCAACCGGGCCGGGTCGTGGAGGTGGTGCCAGCCATAGCGCCCCTCGTCGCACATCCACCATTTGTTGACGTGGGGATTCTCGCGCGGTTTGAGGCGGTAAACCGTGTCCTGGTTGTGTTCGGTGACGATCGAGCAACCGGTGGCGCAGCCGCCGCAGACGTTCGGCTCGTGCTTCAGGAACCACACGCGCTGCTGGTAGAGGAAATCACGGTCTCCCAGGGCGCCCACCGGACAGAGATCGACGACGTTGCCGGCGAGTTTGTTGTCAAGGGGGAACCCGGGGAACGAATCGATCTCCTCTTTCGCCCCGCGGCTGGTGACCATCAGTTCGCCCGTTCCCGACACCTCGCGGGTGAAGCGCACGCAGCGCGTGCACATGATGCACCGGTCGACGAACAGCGTCACGGTGGGACCGACGTCGCGGCGACGGCTGTGGAACGGCTGCAGATCGGCGCGGCGTTGCGGCTGGCCGTGTTCGAAGTGGTAGTCCTGGAGGAGGCACTCCCCGGCCTTGTCGCAGATCGGGCAGTCGATCGGGTGGTCGATGAGGAGTGCTTCCTCGACGCGGGCCCGGCTCTCCTTCACGAGCTGGCTCTCGGTGACGATCACCGTGCCGTCCTTGACCGGCGTCTGGCAGCCGGGGACGAGCTTGGGGACCATCGTGATCTTGCCCGTGGCAGCGTCGCGCTGGCCGGTTTCCACGAGGCACATCCGGCAACTGGCCACCACCGACAGGCCGGGATGCCAGCAGTAGTGCGGGATCTCCTTCCCGGCGCGGCGCGCCGCCTCGATGCAGTTGAGGCGCTCGTGGGCCCCGATCTCGATTTCCGTGCCGTCGACGATGACCTGGGGCATGGCTCAGTGCGCTCCGACGATGGCGAGGGCCGGAACCGGGTCGGTGACCATCCAGCCGGTGGGGTTGGTCCGGCGGATGTAGTCCTCGAACTCGCCGCGGAACTTGCGGATGGCGTTCTTCATCGGCCACGCGGCCCCGTCGGCCAGGCCGCAGATCGTGGACCCGGGCATCATGCCCATGGTGTTGCCCATCTCCAGGAGGAGGTCGAGATCCACGAGCCGTCCCTGGCCGGCGCGGATCCGTTCCATGATCCGCAGCGACCAGCTCGTGCCTTCGCGGCACGGGGTGCACTGCCCGCACGACTCATGGGCGAAGAACCGGCAGGAGTTGTGGAGGAAGTCGACGATGCTCACGGTCTCGTCGATGACCACGACGGCCGCCGTGCCCAGGCCAAGACAGCCCACCTTGCCGGGGCCGGCGAAATCGAGTGGGGTGTCGAGCTCGCTTTCGGTCATCAGCCCCATCGAGATCCCGCCGGGGATGACGGCCTTGGCCCGCCGGCCCTTCCAAACGCCCCCGCCATACTGGTCGATGAGCTGCCGCGCGGTGATCCCCAGCGCAGCCTCGTAGCAGCCGGGGCGCTCCACGTGCCCGGAGAGGCAGTAGAGCTTGGGACCGTAGGAACCCGGATCGCGCGGGTTGGCCGGATCGGACGGCACGCCGATGGAACGGAACCAGTCGACACCGCGCCGGGCGATCTGCGCGACGCAAGCCATCGTCTCGATGTTGTTGACGACCGTGGGCTTGCGGAACAGTCCTTCGATGGCCGGGAATGGCGGCTTGATCCGCGGCCAGGCCCGCTTGCCCTCCAGGCTCTCGATGAGGCCCGTCTCCTCGCCACAGATGTAGGCTGCGGCGCCGCGGTGCAGGTGAATGTCGAGCGAGAAGCCGGTGCCGCGGATGTTCCTGCCGAGATACCCCGCTGCGGAGGCCTCGTCGATCGCCCCTTGGAGGCGGTGCCAGCTGCGGGGGTACTCGTAGCGCAGGTAGATGTAGGCCGTCGAGGCCCGGGTGGCGTAGGAGGACAGGATGATCCCCTCGATCACCTGGTGCGGGTCGTCCTCCATGAGGATCCGGTTGTTGAACGTCCCCGGTTCGCTCTCGTCGGCGTTGATGCACAGGTAGATCGGCCCGGGATGGTCCTTGGGGAGGAACGTCCACTTGAGGCCGGTCGGGAAGCCGGCGCCGCCACGACCGCGGAGCCCCGAGGCCTTCACCATTTCCACGACGTCGCCTGGCTGCTTGCCGGCGAGCGTCTGCTCCAGCGGCGCGTAGCCTCCGCGGGCGCGGTAGCTGGCGAGGGTATGGCCGTCGGGCACGCCGACGGCCTCGAGCAGCACCGGTTCGTTCAGTTCCATGTCAGGTGGCCCTCGCACGCGGCTTGGAGAGTTCCGCCACGGCGGTCTCGGGGGTCATGTTCTCGAGGAGGTCGTCGTTGGCGAGGATGCAGGGGGCGAAATCGCACGCCCCGAGGCACTCCGCCGGTTCGATCGTCAACTCCCCGTCGGGAGTCGTTCCATACGGGCGGATGCCGTAGGAACTGCACACCCGCTGGAGCAGTTCGTCACCCCCGCGCAGGGCGCAGGAGATCGACCGGCAGACGAAGGCGCGCACCTTGCCGTGCGGTTGATCCTGGTGGAAGAACTCGTAGAAGCTGAGGGTGTCCTGCACCTCCGCGGGGGCCAGGTTGAGGAGTGCGGCGATCTCCACGACCGCCCCGAGGGGCACGTGCCGCAACTCCGCGTTGACGATGTGGAGGGCCGGGAGCGTGAGCGCCCGGCGGTTGGGGTAGCGCGGGGCGAGGGCCTCGATCCGGGCCACCATCTCGGCGGTGAGGATCGGCCGGGCCGGTGCAGTCATGAACTCTCCTCCCCGGCGCTGCCCGCTGCCCGCAGGCGAAATCCCGCTGCCGGCAGGTCCGGTCGTGGCCGTGTGGCACGGCTCATCGATCCGCTGCCACTCATCCCGATTCCACTCATCCGTCCTGCTCCACTCATCGGTCCAGCTCCGCGGCGATGATGTTGAGGCTGCCGAGCACCGCCACGACGTCGGACAGGGTGTGGCCGCGGATGAGGTGGGGGAAGAGGGCGAAATGCAGCACCGATGGCGGCCGACAACGGGCCCGGTAGGCCCGGTCGCTGCCGTCGCCCACCACGTAGAAGCCGAGCTCGCCGTTGGGGGCTTCGATGGCGGCGTAGGATTCGCCGCAGGGGACCTCGAAGCCGCGGTTGCTCATCGACAGTTCGAAGTGGGAGATCGTGCCCTCGATCGTGGAGTAGACCTGCGACTTGGCGGGCAGGGCGGTGCGCTGGTCGATGCCGACGTTGACCGGGCCGTCCGGGAGGCTGTCCAGGGCCTGGGCGACGATGCGGAGGCTCTCCCGCATTTCCTGCATCCGCACCAGGTAGCGGGCGTAGCAGTCGCCCGCCGCCGCACAGCACACCCGGAAGTCGAAGTCACCGTACGCGAGGTAGGGCTCGTCCTTGCGGAGGTCGCGGGTCACACCACTGGCCCGGGCCACCGGACCGGTGGCACCGCGGGCGATCGCGTCCTCCTTCGACAGCACGCCCACCCCCTTGGTGCGGTCGACGAAGATGCGGTTCCGGGTGAGGAGCCGCTCCATGTCGTCGAGCGTCCGCGGGAAGGTGGCGAGGAAGGCGCGGATCTTCTCGATCACCAACGGCGTGAAGTCCTGCGACACGCCGCCGACACGCGTGTAGCTGTTGGTGAAGCGGGCACCGCACAGCGTCTCGAAGATGTCGTAGATCACCTCACGCTGGTAGAAGGCGTAGAGGAAGAAGGTGAAGGCCCCGGTGTCGAGCCCGACCGCACCATTGCACAGGAGGTGGTCGCTGATCCGCGCCAGTTCGGCGATGATCGTGCGGATGTGGCGGCAGCGCGGGGTGAGTTCGATGCCGAGGAGTTTCTCCACGGCATGGTGCCAGGCCACGTTGTTGGCCATCGGCGAGATGTAGTTCATCCGGTCGGTCACCGTCACGTACTGGTTGAACGTGAGGTGCTCGCCGATCTTCTCGAACCCGGAGTGGAGGTAGCCCATCTCGGGGAGGGCATCCACGACCCGTTCACCCTCGAGTGTGAGGACGAGGCGCAGGGTGGTGTGCGTGGCGGGATGCTGGGGGCCGAAATTGAGCGTCCAGAGGTAGTCCTCGGAACGCTGGCCGGTCGCTGGGGCGGATGGAGCGGAGATCGACATGGTGGCGGCCGGAGCGGGAGGAAGGTGGTGACCGGTGCGGGACCTGGGCGGGATCATCGTGGCCGGTGCGGGATTTGATCAGCCGTCTTCGCGCGAGAGAACGGGGAAATTGTGCCGCTCACCCCGACCCTGCAACGGATAGTCTTTCCGCAGCGGATGGGCGGTGAAGATCTCCGGCAGGACCAGGCGGCGGAGGTCGGGATGGCCCGGGAAGCGGATCCCGAACAGGTCCCACACCTCACGCTCCAGCCAGTTGGCCGCTTCCCAGATCGGCACCACCGACGGCACCGTGGGGTCAGGGTCGTCGACGAACACGCGCACGGTGAGCCGGCGGTTGTCTGTGGTCGCGGCGAGCAGATAGACCACGCCGTAGCGGTGTCGGGCCCCGCGGTACTCGAGGTAGTCGACGCAGGTCACGTCGATGAGGAGGTCGAACCCGGTCTGGCGCAGGAAGCGCATCGCGTCGATGAAGCGTCCGGCGGAGACGACGACGCGGTCCTGACCCCGGAAGCACGAATATTCCACCGGCCCGAAGCGTTCTTCCAAGGCCCTAGCCAAGCTCGCCCCCGGGGCGAGGGCCTGCGGTAAACCGGTGCCGGGTGCGGCGGCGTTGTCGGCGTCAGGGTGGCTCATCGGCTATGCCCGGGGGCGGACGCGGTGGTGTGAACGGAACAGCGGTAAGGGGCGCGGTGGGACCGGTTTGGGAATCGGGTGCGGCACCGGTTTCACGAAGGCTGCGGTGGCCTGGCCAGGCCACCCAGGTGACGCTGGAGCACGGGGTTGCGTGCGGCGTCGGTCGCGAGCGGATGTGTGGCCTCCACCAGGGCGCGTTTCCGCAGTTGCCGCTCCGGGGTATCGAACTCCCGACCGAAGATCGTGCCTTCGCGTTGGATCTTGTCCTGCAGGTCGATGATCGCTTGGATGAGCTGTTCGGGCCGGGGAGGGCAGCCGGGCACGTACATGTCGACCGGGATGAACCGATCGATTCCCTGGACCACGGCGTAGGTGTCGAAAACCCCCCCGGTGCTGGCGCAAGCTCCCATCGAGATGCACCATTTGGGCTCGCTCATCTGCAGCCAGATCCGCTGCAGCACCGGCAGCATCTTCATCACCACCCGGCCGGCCACGATCATCAGATCGCACTGCCGGGGGCTGAATCGGAACACCTCGGCGCCGAAGCGGGCCAGGTCGTGCTTGCTCGCCCCGGTGGCCATCAGCTCGATGCCGCAGCACGCGGTGGCGAACGGCATCGGCCAGAGGCTGTTCTTGCGGCACCAGCTCGCCAGTTCGTCGAGGCGGCTGACGACGACATTCTCCGGCAACTCTATCGCCATCGGAACACACCCTTCCGCCAGTCGTAGGCAAACCCGATCACGACCAGGGCGATGAACACCATCGCACCCGCGAAGACCACGCCCCGCCCCCCCACCAGCCCGTCGCGGACCGCGGCGTCGATCCCGGCGGGCGACCGGCTGGCCACGGCCCACGGGTAGAGGAAGAGCAGTTCGACGTCGAACACCAGGAACGTGATCGCCACCAGGTGGAAGCGGACGTCGAACCGCCGTCGGGTGTCGTGCACCGGGTCCATGCCGCTTTCATACGGCATCTGCTTGACCGGGCTGGTCCGCTTCGGCCCCACCATGCCGGCGGCACCGACGAGCCCCACGGCGACGGCCGCGGAGATGGCCACGAAAAGCAGGACGGGAAGGATCGGTTCCATGCACGTTCCAGACGCGGGGCTCGACGGGCTGGAGGCCCGGCGACAGCGCCCGAGCGACCGGCAAACCGATTGAATCAGCCGCGAAACCCGACTTCGTGAAAATCGTCACGAAGTCCAAGCCAAAAAAACGCCGCTCCTTTTCCGGCCTGGATCCCACGGCCGGACCAGGTCGGCCAGTTATACCGCCGGGGGCCGCTTCCGGCGAGCGGACGATGCCGAGTCGAAAGGTTGCCCGCCCCGACCGGTCGAGCCGGGAACCCGCCCAACGGGCCACGGTGCGCTGGCGGCGCTTTTGGAACGCACTGCCGCCCGGGGCTCAGAAAGCCCCGAAGAACAACCCCCCACCCCAGCCCAGGCCGAACCCCAGACCCCCCCGGTAGGGGTTGACGTTGGAAAATGGCAGCTTGCCGTCGTTGTTCGCCCGGCGGTAAGGCGAGTAGGCCGCCGACGAAGAGGCCCGCGCTTCCCCGGCTGCGATCGCCGTGGACGTGGCCTGTCGGTTGGCCTGGGCGCTGGCGACCAAAGCCTGCCGACTCTGGTCGAAGCTTTCCTGCCGCCGACGGACGGCATCGCGCTGCTGTTCGATCCGTTTGATTTCGGTGGCCAATTGGCCCGCCGACATGGAGACCACGTCGGGAACGTCACGCAAGGCCTGCTGCCGGCGGTTGTCACTCATGGCGGAGAGGTACTGGCCCACCCACGCCCGGGCGTCCTTCGCCTCGGGGGTTTCCATGACCTGGAACTTGAGTTCGAGGTCGTCGAGCAGATCCTCCAGTTCGGCTGCCGACATGGTCGCCACGCGACGGTTGAAGTCGGCCTTCATCCTGGTCACCTGCTGGGGGGAGTAGATGACCTGTCCGGAGAGCCACTCGCCAAGTTCGAAGACCGCGCGCCGCCACCGCGAGCTCTGCAGCAGGGCCGCCTTCTTTTCGAAGTCGTCATCCTCGTCGGTCGCGGCGGCCGGCGCCTGCCCACCGGCGGCCGGCGCCTGCCCACCGGAAGGTCGGGTTGACGGGCCGGACGGATCGGGCTGCCGCCGGCTCTCGCTCGCAGGGGAAGTCGCCGCTGGCCTGGTCGGGTTCGCAGGCTGCTGCGCCATGGCGGGAGGCAGGGCTGCCGCCAGGCAGACCACCGCCATCACCCGGCGCGCCGCCAGGAACGCGAATGCCATCGGGGCATGGCGTGTCGACAAGCCAGTCGGCCCACAGCCTTTGACGCAGCCAACGGTGCCGTCCGCCGGGCAACCGGCGGCACAAACTGTCGTCGCGTGAAACATCGGAACAACTCCGTGACTGCGCATCAGCAGGAAAAGACTGCTTCGTAGGAGGTTGATTCAACGGGCCTTGCGGCGGACCATGGTCGCGGTGACCGGCGCGGGGGCGTCCACCCCGGCGTGGGTGGGGAACGATTGCCAAGTGCAGGTGTCGTCGCCGTCGAACCGGTAGACGTTCACGGCCGTGGCGGTCGATCCGTCCGGGAGCACCGAAGACGTGCGCACGAACCAGGAGTCGTCCTCCCGGTTCCAGACCCCTTCGCCATGGCTGCCGTCCTCACCGAACGACCAGGAGCGGATCAGCTTGGAGGCCGGATCCCAGCCGATCCGCTGGGAGACGATCAGGCCACCACCCTCCAAGCCGTCGCCAGGCGTCGCCCCTTGGTCGGCCGGGGTGCCACGCGGGGCCTCGGCGAGCCGCAACTCCCGGATCAGGAAGGTATGGGTCGAGTTCCAGCGAACCGTCGCCCGAAGCCGCGGTGCCGACGCAGTCGCCGCGTCAGCAGCGCCGGTGGGCGCGGCAGCGGTCACAGGGGCGGCGTCGATCACGTCCCACTCACCCACCATCCAGTCGAGATCGGCCAGTTCCCCGCCGTTGCCAGCGTCACTCTCGAAACGGTTCTCGCGGACACTGGTCAGTTTCCAGCCATCATCCTCCTTCACCCAGGTGGCGGTGAACCGGCCGCGCCGCGCAGGTCCGCCGCCGGCGGGCTGGAACTCGACCGAACCATCCTCCATCGCCACCGTCGCCGTCACCATGCGGATGGCAGTCACCACGATACGAAGCTGCGGTGCCTCGGTGCCGTCCGCCTGTGGTTGCATCGCAGCCACGGTGGCGCGGCCGTTGTGCACGCCCCCCTGCTCATCGATGATGTCGCCATCGGCCGTCCACATGGCCGCCAGCGTGGCCCCGTCGCCGCGCGCCAGCGCTTCGACGTAGGCGCGGCTCGCAGCCCTGATTTCCGCGAAAGCTGCTGGTTCGGTCGCGTCACCGACCGGGGCGGCCTGCGGCCGAGCGCCCCCGCCGGCTCCGGGAACCTGGGCCCGGGCCGGCGCAGGGCCGAGGGGGCCAGCCGACACCATGGCCGTCACCCAGGCCACCACGAATGTGGGAGCCGTGCCGTTCCAGGAACGTCCGTGCGATCGAGCCCCCATCATTTCGCCCCCGTGGTGACTGCTCCGGGCTACAACCGGTAGGCGCCGGAGCCGCGGGCCCCGCACCAGCCCCGGCCTGGGGCCGCGCACGGTCACCCGTTGTGGGATCCCGGCCCGCCGACCAGCGCCGGGAAATCGTACCACGCAGACCAGAGCCAGCCATGAACATGGATCACGCAGCGGTGGGCGGGGACGTGGTCGCCACGCTCGGCGATCTGGTCCGCCGGCCCAGCGTCAATCCGATGGGTCGGGAAGTCTCGGGGCCCGAGTACCTGGAGAGGCGCGTGGGGGACTATTTGGCCCAGCGGTTCACCGCCGCCGGCCTGCCCTGGGCCCGGCAGCCCGTGCTCCCCGGGCGCGACAACATCGTGGCCCGTCTCGAAGCCACCCGCGCCGGTGCCCCGGTTCTCCTGTGGGATGCGCACCAAGACACCGTACCGGTGGAGGGCATGACGATCGAGCCGTTCACCCCGGTCATCCGGGATGGTCGGCTCTACGGCCGCGGTTCGTGCGATGTGAAGGGGGGTATGGCTGCGATGCTGGTGGCCCTCGACCGTCTCCGCACCGATCCCCGGCAACGCCGGTTCACCGTCGTGTTTTCCGCCACAGTCAACGAGGAATTCGGGTTTTCGGGGGCCCGGGCCCTCACCGGGTTGTGGGGCGACGGGCCGGCCTCCGACGCCCCGGCACGGATCGTCGTCGGCGGACGCCCGGCGGCGGCGATCGTGGCCGAGCCCACCGAATTGAACATCGTCACGACCCACAAGGGTGCGGTTCGATGGCGAGTGAGGGTCCATGGCCGATCATGCCACAGCGCCTTTCCCGAACAGGGTGAAAACGCGATCTACCTCGCCGGGAGGGTGATCCTGGCGGTGGAGCGCCTGGCGCAGGAGCTGCGCACACGGAACCCGGGTCATCCCTGTGGGCCGCCGTCGATCAATCTGGGGACGATACGGGGGGGTGTCGGTGTCAATCTCGTGCCCGATCTGGTCGTCCTCGAGATCGACCGGCGACTGCTTCCCGGGGAATCGGCAGAGGAGGCCCGGCGGGAGATCATCGAGGCGATCGCCTCGTCTTGCTCCCCCGAGTGGGTGGAGCACCAGGCCCCATTTTTGCAGAGTGTAGGCCTGCCCGATGAGTCGGGCCGATCGGTCCTCGGCGGGCAATCTCCGGCAGCGCTGCTGGCCCGCGAGGTGGTCAGGCTCGGCCATGCCTGTCGCTCCACGGCCGCCCGGTACGGCACCAATGCCAGTGTCTTGAGCGCCGCGGGGGTCCCGAGCCTGGTGTTCGGCCCCGGTTCGATCCTCCAGGCCCACACCGCCGACGAATGGATCGACGTGACACAGGTGGAGGACGCGGCAACGGCCCTGGTGGAGTTGGCCGCGGGGCCACGTTGATCGCCCTCCTGGGACGTCCGGCACCTTCCCGATCACCCATGGCGCTGGGCCCAGCCAGGGCCCGTGGTGGGGCGTTCCGCTCCACCCCCGTCATCGGGCTGCGTTGATTCGCGCCCCCGACCGGAGAACTGGTTTGGGGCGATTCGCCTCACCGCCGCTGGGGCGATTCACGCCAGCGTGTGCCGCTCGCCTGCGAGCAGGCCGCGAAAGAATGCCGACGAACGGCGTTTCGAGGCTGTTTCAGGCAGTTTCACCTCGCGTAACCCCCGGCGCAGAAACCTCCACGGCGTTTGGTACGCCGGTTGCATATCCGACAACTGCCGAGGTCCGCGGGTGTGCTGAAAAGCTCCCCGTCCGACTTGGGCAACGGGTGCGTCGGTTCGTGAGCTTGGCGTGCCGTCACGTGGCCGTCACGTGGCAGAAGAGGCGGCGGTTTGGGGCGGTGTCGTTCGGGCGGGCGATGGTGGTCGGAATGTGGTGGGTCCCTCAGGAGGTGCCATTCATGGACATGACCATGCCTTCGTTGGCTGGAGCCTGTGGTTCGCAGCCGTCGCGACAAGTGTCGATCCGGTCGTGGGCCGAGCGGGTGCTGGCCGACTTCGTGCCCTGCGTCGTTCCGATCGCGATCTTGATGTCCAGCATCTCGGTGGTGTGACTTGGGCGCGTCGTGTGACTGCGGAGCGATCGCGAAGAGTGGTGCGTGATCGCACATGCGTGGGCGCATGCTCCTGCTGCCGCGGGCCGGTTGACCAAGGCTTACCGCCGCTGGCGTGGCAGCGGGAGGAACGCGCGTGTTTGATCCTAATCGAAGGGGCGTGAATCCGGAGGGGCGGCCGGCCGGCGCCATGGTCGCCGGTGGTGTGCCCCTGCAGCAAAACAGGTGGAAAATGGTGTCCTGTCCAACGCTCCGGACCGAGTCCGGTAGCCGACCGAACGTTCGGCAAAGAAATGAAAGGAGTGATGAATGCGGGATCGAATGATCAAGTCCACCAAGCCGGTGGTCATGCGTTTTCGGCGGAGCGTCCTGACGGGACCCGATGTCGCGCTGTGCACGCTTCCGATCATGTTTTTCCTCGCCCTCGTGTGCTTCGTCTGACGCGCTGCCCGGGAGGTGGCGGTGTGGTTGCAAGTCACACTGCGTGTGGACGGTTTCGGTGTCGGTGGATGCCGTCGGCAAGGCGCGGCGGAATGTGTCCCGGATGGTCTGGTTCGACTTGGAATGAAGAGGATCACGTATGGATTCGTGGGAAGTCGGTCGGCGCGAACAGAACGGTAGTCCCGTGGTCGGCGGAATCGTCCATCGTGGCGGTCGGACGCACTGGAAAGGGGCACCATCACCTGGCGAGTTGGTCATGCCGCCGGCAGGGCGGAGAGGAGTCGTTGCCCGGCTGACACGGTCGCTCGCCGCGGCCTTCGGTGGCGCGGTGACGGCGGTGGCGGTGTTCCTCTACTCGTGAAGTGGCAACGAGACGTGTCGCTGTCGGCGGTCGGATGATGAGTGAAACATCGCCGGCGAGGCAGAAGTGAGTGGAAGTGGTTCGAAGGGAGAAGTGGTCGACACCCGGAGACGGATCCTGGGTGGCTTGGCGAGCGGGGCTTTATTCAGGCCGAAAAGGGTATTTCGGCCATCGCAGAAGGAAACAGGACATGGTGGTCATCGAGCGGAACGTTGCGGAGCAGCGTGGGGGAACGGCGGCGCGGTCGGTGTCGGCGGTGGCCGTGTACCGACCAGACGGGGCGCTGCGGACGGCGAGCAACTTCGTCGCCTTGCTGGCCGTGTGGATGATGGCGATGGTGGTCGCCTCTCCCCGGGCATTTGCCGCCTCGTACGTGTGGACCGGGAATGGTGGCGATGGGCTGTGGAGCACCGCCGCCAACTGGACCCCGGCGTTCACCAACGTCCAACCGCTCAACTTGTTCTTCACCTCGGGTGCAGGGTCGTCGGGCGTCAATGACCTGACGACCGGCACGACCCTCCAGTCGCTGACGTTCTCTGCCGCATCGGGGTCGTCGTTTCTCGACAATGCCGACAACTTCGACCCGGGCCTGAATGGCCTGTCGGTGGTCGCGGGGGGTGTGGTGCGGAATCTCTCCGCCAACGACCAGCAGATCCGCTTTCGGCTCAACGTGGACAACGACCTGGAGATGAACGTGGCCGGGGCGGGGCGACTGATCATCGACAACGTCGGTGGGACGCAGGACATCACCAAGACCGGTACCGGCACGGTGCTCTTCACCGGGGCCTACGGCTTCGGTCCCCCCAACTCGGATTTCACGGGTAATCTTTTCTTGCAGGCGGGCACCACGATCATCGACCCGGATGGCAACTTCCCTGATTCCACGGTGACCGTCGGGGCCAATGCCACGCTGATGTGCAATTCGATCGTCGCCAGTGTGGTCGCATCGGGAGTCCTCCAGCCCGGCACCAATTTCGGTGATCCCGACCAGGCATTGCGTTACGGACTTACGACGTCGAGCCTGATGTTGCAATCCACCAGCCAGACACAGTTCACGATCGCCAACAACGGAGTGTTTCCGATTGGCGAACAACAAAACTATGTCGAACTGTCGTCGACGTCGGGTACGGCTACGGTGGCGTACGGTGGTGCTGTCGGAATCGCCTTCGAGAACTCCAACACCTACGCCATCGGCACGACCTGGGACCTGATCAAGACCGACGCGACGACCGTGGCTGATCGCACCGGCATCCTGGCGTCGGTGGCGACCACGGGTGTCGGCCCCTACGCTGGGTTGAACTTCTACCTCCTCTCGCCCGGCACCGGGTCGGGGGACGCGGTGTGGCGGTCGGGCTGGGCGGGATCGACCGACACCGTCCTCGAGTTCCGCGAGGCTTCCGGCCAACTCGTGGTGGTGCCTGAGCCGTCGACCATGGTCTTCGCTGTTATGGGGGCTGCCCTCAGTGGGTGGTCGATGTGGCGGCGTCGGCGGGCGATGCGTCGGGCGGCGGCTGCCGCTCGTCGGGCGCCGATCGCCGCCTGAGCGACCGGCTCGTGCCCGAGGCGCGCC
>RFRL01000381.1 GCA_009924545.1 Planctomycetia bacterium
CGCCTATCTGGTGCTGGTGCCGCTGGCACTGATGGCCTGGATGGCCAAGCGCTGGACCGTGATGGGCAAGCTGGAGCGCACCGGCGTCTACGGCCTGGTGTTTCTGTTCTTCCCGGGCCTGATCCTGTTCGCCCCGTTCGTGAATCTGCGCCTGCAGGGCCAGGGCCCGCAGCTGTGAGCACCGGCATCACCCGCGGGAAGGCCCTGCTGATCGGTGTGGGGCTGTTCGCGGTGGGCGGCCTGGGCTACTGGGCCTTCCAGGCCGCCGGCCTGGAAGGCTTCTCGGCGGGCATCGCCGCCCAGGTGCTGCTGGTGACGGTCGTGCTGGTGTGGACCGGCTCCTATCTCTGGCGGGTGGTGAGCGGCAACATGACCTATATGGAGCAGCGGCGCCGCTACCGCTCCGCCTACGAGGCCGCCACCGACGACGAATCGGGGGCGGAAGCCACCGCCGCGACGACCGAGCATCCGCCGTCCGCAGCTGCCGCCCGCGCCGCCTGCCGGTCGGTCCGCGAGCTGGTGCCGCGCCTGGCGTCGCGGCTCGACGCCCTCGGCCTGCGGCGCCTCCACGACGAGGTGGAATTGCCGCTGGCCACGGTCCTGGCGGAGATGGAGGTCCACGGGGTGCGGATCGACACCGCGGCCCTGGGTCGGCTCTCCCACCGCTATGCGGATCGCCTCGGTGAACTGGAGCGGGAGCTCCACGCCCTCGCCGGCCACCCGTTCGCCATCGCCTCACCGATCCAGGTCCGCGCCGTGCTCTTCGACGAGCTCGGGTTGCCGGTGGTGAAGCGCACGAAGACCGGCGCCAGCACCGACGCCGAGGTGCTCGAGGAGCTCGCCCCGCTCCACACCCTGCCGCGGTTGCTGCTCGAGCACCGCCGCTTCGCCAAACTGAAGAGCACCTACGTCGACGCCCTGCCGCTGCTCGTGGAACCTGCCACCGGCTGCATCCACACGACCTTCAACCAGACCATCGCCGCCACCGGCAGACTGTCGTCGAGCGACCCCAACCTGCAGAACATCCCCATCCGCACCACCGAAGGTCAGCAGATCCGCGCGGCCTTCCTCCCGCGCCATCCCGGCCACCGCTTCGTCGCGGCTGACTACTCGCAGATCGAGCTGCGGATCCTCGCGCACCTTTCCGGGGATGCCGCCATGCGGCAGGCCTTCGCCTCCGGCGCCGACATCCATGCGAGCACCGCGGCGGCGGTGTTCGGCGTGCCGGAGGGTGCGGTCACCGTGGAGATGCGCCGCGCGGCCAAGGCGGTGAACTTCGGCATCCTCTATGGCCAAAGCGCGTTCGGCCTCGCCAAGGCCCTGGGGATCCCCCAGGCCGACGCGGCGACGTTCATCGCCGCCTACTTCCGCACGTTCGCCGGGGCGGAGGCCTTCATGGACGAGTGCCTCGACCGGTGCCGTCGCGACGGCCACGTGACGACGATGCTCGGCCGGCGGCGGACGATCGACAAGGTCCGCGACCGGGCGGCGCGGCGGACCGCCGCCGGGGTCTTCAGCCTCACGCTCCCGGAGCGGACGGCGGTCAACACCGTGGTCCAGGGCTCGGCCGCCGACCTCATCAAGCTGGCGATGCTCCGTGTCGAGCGCCGGCTCGGCGCCGTCTGCCCGGAGGCGGCCATCGTCCTCCAAATCCACGACGAACTGCTGCTCGAGGTGCCCGCGGACGCCACCGACGCCGTGGCGGCGGCACTGGCGGAGGAGATGCTCGGGGCGATGACCCTCGAGGTGCCACTGGTGGTCACGGTCCACTCGGGCGCCACCTGGGCGGAGTGCGAGAAGGGCTGACACGGGTCGATGTGCGGGGTGGG
>RFRL01000382.1 GCA_009924545.1 Planctomycetia bacterium
GGCAGCGTCTCCAACAGGTGGACGATCTTGGTGGCCGAGAAATACGGATCGAGCACCAGCCCCGTCCGTGCGGTGACCTCCGGCTCGACCCCGGCGGCGCGCAGCCGGCTGCAGATCGGGGCCGAAACCCGGCTCTGCCACACGATCGCCGGCGCCACGGGCCGGCCGGTGTCGCGCTCCCAGAGGAGCGTCGTTTCCCGCTGGTTGGTGATCCCGATGGCAGCGATGTCGGCCGCGGTCAACCCCGCCCGTGCCAGCGCCTGCCGACCGCAGTCGAGTTGCGTCCGCCAGATGTCCTCCGGGTCGTGCTCGACGATCCCCAGGTCGGGCCCCCCCGTGCCCGTGCCGTAGTGCTGGGGGAACTCCGCCTGGGCCATCGCCACGGGCAACCCGGCGGCGTCGAACACGATCGCGCGGCTCGACGTGGTTCCCTGATCGAGCGCCAGCACATGTCCCACCGTTGCGTTGCCCATGGTTCAACTCCGGTTGTGGGGAGCGAAAACCCCTGCGGTCGAACGGTCACTGGTCGTCACGTTCCACGGTCATGAGGTTCCGCGGTCGTCGACCACGCGCTTGCCATACCGTTCCGCGAGGTCGACGACGAGGGTATCCACCTCCGCCACCGCGCCCCCCCGGGGCAGGAGCCCTTCGGCCTCAACGAGGGTCGCGATCGCCTGGAGCGTCGTCCGGCGCAGGGGCGCGGCAAACAGGAGCATCAACCGGCGCTCGACCACGTCGGCCAGGGATCCGGCCCATTCCTCCCGGACACTGAACCGCACCAGCACCGCCGGGAGCGACGTGCCCGCCAGCAGCGCCGGCCCGGGAACAGGGCCCCCGGCCAGGGCGCGGGCCGCACGGGCACCGAACAAGCCGATCGCTGCCGCCGCCGCCGCGCCGCAGTCGGCGTCGGGCACCCCCACGGCGGCGGCGGCCCGGGTCGTCTCGGCGATGAGCGCCCCCTCCGCACCGGGCGCGAGCGCTCCGGGAAGGGGCCGGTCGCGGGACGACCCGGTGACAGGGTGCCCGAGGGCGCTGAGGATCGTGCGGGTGGACGCTTCCGCCAGGCTCCGGCAGGTGGTGAGTTTTCCCCCGACGACCGACCAGGCCGGCAGCGGCGCCGCCGGATGGCGCACGAGCATGTGCCGACGCGTGATCCCAGCCGGTGTCGCCGCGCCACGGGCGGGCAGCGGCCGGACGCCGCAGTAGTGCTGCACGACATCCCCCGGCACCGGGCGGGCATGGGGGAACAGCCGAGCCACGGCCGCGAGCAGGTAGTCGATCTCCGCGGGCTCGGTCCGGGCCAGCCAGGGATCTCCCTCCCAGGGCAGATCGGTGGTGCCCACGAGCACCAGCCGCGGGCCGAAGGGGAGCACGAACACCGGCCGACCGTCGCCCGCCTCCGCGTAGACCCCGTGCTCCCCCAGCGCCCGTCTCAGGTCGGCGCGGTCGATGACCAGGTGGCTCCCCTTCGTGCCACCGATCAACCGCGCACCGGACGGTGCCAGGGGGCGGAGCCCGCCGCCGAGGGTGTCGTCGACCCAGGCGCCAGTCACGTTGACCACGGCGTCGACGCGGAGCGCTTCGCGGTCGCCCCCCCGCGTCTGCAACGCGATCCCGCCACGCTCGTCGATGCGCACGGCACAGCGCGTGCGCACGGTGAACGGTCGCCGCGCCGCCGCGGCGACGGCGGCCCCGTCGATGAGCAACTCCACCGCGAACCGCTCCGGGTGGAGCATCTGGGCATCGACGTACACCTGGGCCCGCGGGTAGTGCACCCGGTCGACCTCCGGCAGACC
>RFRL01000383.1 GCA_009924545.1 Planctomycetia bacterium
CCCCGACGCGAAGGCCGCGGAGTCGCCGGCCACCGGCGACACGGCGAAAGCCGCCACTGGCGCCAAAGCCGACGCCAAGGCCCCGCCGCCGCGCGACCGCCGCTGCGACACCTGTGGCAGCGACCGCTTCGTGTGCCTCGTGTGCGTGCCGCGGAAGACGGAAAAGAAGGTGAAGAAGATCTGCTGGGGGGTGAAGTGCGATCCGGTCTGCGTGCCGGGGCCGAGCATCCCCTGTGGACGGCAATGCGAGCGCGACGAGTGCGGGGCGTGGTCGTATCAGGTGTGGAGGCCGACCTGCGCCGAGGTGATCGAGCGGCACGTGCCCGAGAAGCGCGAGGTGACGCGCGTCATTCCCACCTGGGAATGGAGGGTCGAGGAGCGTTGTGCGGCCTGCACGTGCGGGCTCGGCGCGGGACGTGATCCTTCCTGCGCGGCCGGCGACTGACAGCGTCGCCGGGACCGCGGCCCGCCGGCCGGTGATCGCGCGGCACCCGGCGCCACTCACTCCGCGGTGTCGGCCGCCGCCGCGGGGGCCGTGTCGTCGATCCGCCGGAGTGCCGCCGGGCGGGCGTCGGCATGGCTGGCGAGAACCGTCGTGAGGCGCGCGTGGGCCGCGCGCCGGTCGGCCGGGAGGGTGTCGGGAGGCAGCGGGTTCTTCTCGTCGGGATCGGCATCGAGATCGAAGAAGCGGCCGTCACGGTAGAGCTTGTGATAGTGGTCGAAGACGTATTCGCAGGCCTCGCGGCGCCGGCCGAGCCGGGGCCTGTACCAGGAATAGATCCACTCGCGCGGCTCTCCGGCCCGCCCTTCGACCTGGGGGAGGAAACTCCGTCCGTCAATGCCCTCCGGGACGGGCACGCCGGCCGCCGCGAGGATCGTGGGGAAGATGTCCACCGCGGCGACGAGGTCGTGGCACACGCCGGGCTGCTCTCCGATCACCGCCGGCCAACTGACGATCAACGGCACATGGGTGCCGCGGTGGGTGGTCGTGCCCTTGCCGCCGCGGAAGGGTTCCCCGTCGAGCTGGCTGGTGATCGTGGGGCTCGTGCCGTTGTCGCCGAGGAACATGATGAGGGTGTCGCGGCGCTGGCGCTGGCGCTCCAGTTGCTCCACGAGCCGGCCGACGAGCCCGTCGAGGTGGGCGACCATTCCGGGGAAGTGACGCGGCTGGGCGTTGACCTTCTCCCCCTTGGCCTGCGGGTCCCAGTCGGGATCGTGCGGCGTGGGCTGGAACGGGTCGTGGGTGAGCATCATCGGGTAATAGAGGAGGAACGGCTTGTCGTGCGGGTGGGCGAGATACTCCTCGACGAATTCCGCGACGACGTCGGGACCGTATTCGCCCGCGGTGAAGTCGCGCGGCAGGCCGTCGAGATCGAGGCCGGGGTTGGCGTAGCGCGGCGCGCGACGCGTGTGGTGCCACAGGCAGGCGGCATCGAAACCGAAGTGGCGCGGCGATTCGGGCTCCTTGCCGAGTTGCCACTTTCCCGCGACGGCGGTCGCATAACCGGCATCGCGGAGGAGGTGGGCGAAGGTGGTTTCGCCGGTGGGCAGGACCCCGAAGTCGACGTAGTTGCGCACGTTCGACTTGCCGGTGAGGAATTCCGCCCGCGTCGGAGTGCACAACGGTTGGACGTGGCACGAGGTGAACCGCATGCCGCCGGCGGCGAGGCGGTCGAGGTGGGGCGTGGCGTAGGCACCTCCGTTGGCGGCGACGCACTCGTAGCCGAAGTCATCGGCGAGGATGACGATGATGTTGGGCCTCGGCGGCGCGGCCGGCGCCGGCCGC
>RFRL01000384.1 GCA_009924545.1 Planctomycetia bacterium
CCGCCGCCAGTGGCCTCGGACGGTTGGCCATTCCCGCCGCTGCGGCCGCCCTCGCCGCCGCTCCAGCGCAGCTCCCGGCCACGGTCGCCGCGGCGATCAGCGACGCCCGCCTGGCCTGTGCCGACGCCCTCCTCGCCGCCGGGGACCGCGCCGCCGCACGGCAGATCTTCGCCGCCATCGCCACCGCGGTGGGCGACAACCCGACGTCGCACCGCGACCGGGCGCTGCGGATCGCGGCCCGGCGCGGGTCGCTCGCCTGCCTCGACGACACGTCCCCCGGTTGAGTCGAGCGCCGGTGGCGTCGTGTCGGGCGCTCCTCACCTCCCCTGCTTCCCGTCCTCCGGAGTCGTGCCGATGGCAGCTGGCCGTGTCGTGATGTCGTGCGGGCGGCGCTGGCGCCCCCGCACCGCAGCCGTGCCGATGGTGGTCGGCGTCGCGCTGCTCGTGGTGCTCACCGCCGGGGCGAAGGCGGCCCGTGGCGACGACGCCCTGCAAGCCACCACCGACCTCGTGCGCTCCGGCGACGCCGACCTCCGGGCCGTGGGGCTGGAGCGGGTGCGCGACGGGCTCCGCGGCGCCACCGCCACCCGGGCGCTGGCGGACACCCTCCTCCCCACCCTCGACGCCCCGCGGCAGCGGGCCCTCGTCACGGCCTTGGCGGAGCGCGGCGATGCCGCGGCGCTGCCGGGCATCCTCCGCCTGCTCGACGGCTCCGCTGACGAGGCCGTGCGTGCCGCGGCCCTGCTGGCGGTGGCCACGCTCGGTGGTCCTGGTGACGTGCCGGTGCTGGTGCGCGCCCTCGCCAAGGGGGGTGCGGAGGAAGCGGCTGCACGGCGTGGACTGGTGATCGTCGGTGGGGCCGGTGCCGTCGATGCGATCCGCACCGCGGCCCGCACCGCACCTCCCGCGGTGCACACCACGCTGTGCGACATCCTCGCCTCCCGGCGGGCGACGGCCGCCGCCCCCGACCTCGTCGCCGCCGCCGTGGCCGACGACGCCGGGCTGCGCGGCGCCGCGATGCGGGCGCTCGCGCAGATCGGCTCGTCCGCCGAGGTGCCGGGGATGGTGCGGGGCGTGCTCCGGGCCGACGCCGGCCGCGAGCGGGACGAGGCCGAACGGGCCCTCGTCGCCGTGTGCAGCACCGGCCGCGACCGCGAGCGCGCGGCGGTGGCCTTCCTCGATGCGTTCAACTCCGCCCCCGCCGCCGAGCAGGCGCTCCTCGCCGGAATGCTCGGCCGCCTCGGCGGACCGCGGAGCCTGGCCCTGGTGGAGAAGCTCCTCGCCGACCCGGCGCGGCGGTCGCTCGGGCTCGAGGCCCTGTCGCGCTGGCCCGATGCGAGCGTCAAGGACCGACTCCTCGAACTGTTCGCGGCCGCCGCCGACGACGGGGAGCGGAATCTCCTCCTCGCCACCCTGATCCGCATCGCCCCCCTGCCCAACAACACCCTCGACGACGCCCAGAAGCTCGAACTGCTCCGCCGGACGATGGATCTGTGCCAGCGCGACGAGGATCGGCGGCGGGTCCTCGAACGGGCCAACGCCATCCGCACCGTGGAGGCCCTGCGCTTCGTGGTGCCCTACCTCGATCAGCCCCCCCTCGCCGAGTCGGCGTGCCTGAGCGTGGTGGAATTGGCGCACCACCAGAAGCTGCGCGACGACAACAAGGCGGAGTTCACCAAGGCCCTCGACCGGGTCCTGGCGACGACGAAAGAACCGGAACTGGTGGAGCGGTCCCAGCGCTACAAGGAGGGCCGCACCTGGAACCGCCGGGCGCCCGGCGG
>RFRL01000385.1 GCA_009924545.1 Planctomycetia bacterium
CGACCCCACGACGTGGGCGGAGCTGGAGCTCGTGGCAGGGTGACGGCGGCTGCCGGGCGTGGGCCGATCACTGGCCTCCGGCTTCGGCACCGCGGGACAGTCCCCGGACCGGCGGCAGGAAGCGACCTCCGCGCAGTCCCGGCAAAGGTTCGCCCGCGGCCATCCCCGGGACGAAATATTCGACGTAGCCCAGGTGCATCTCGTCGAACGTCTGTGGCCCCCAGCGGACGGTTTTCGCCGGATCGGGATTGGCGGGATTGCCGGCGCTGTTGTCGTACCAGGCGGTGAACACGATTCGATCGCCCGCCGAGAGGGCCAGCGGCTCGTGGAGCCGGTAGAGCAATTGCCAGTTGAAGTCGTAGCGGGGGATGTCGAGGAGCGTCGAGCGGGTGCCGTCGCGACGGACCAAACCGTAGCGGCAGGCTGCGCCGCGCAGGTGCATGTGCGGCAGGAAGCCCATGATCGTGGCGTCGAACGGGAGCGTCAGCGACGCGTCTTCACGGTGGTGGGCGGCGCCCGGCGGGATGGAGATCCGCGGGTTGACGATCCCCGCCACGCGCACCTCGTGTCGCGGTGGCTCCTTGGCGTAGATCACCCCCACGCGCGTCCGGTCGGTCGTGGCGGTACCGTTTGGCGTGTAGTGCATCTGGAACCGCAGCCGCGCTCCCTTGGGAAGGCGCTTCGCGAAGCCGTCGGGAAAGACGAGCGCGTTCTGCCCCGGCGCGTATTCCCCCCAGAAGCCGCCCCGTTCCTCGGCGGCGGCATCGCGCTCGTCGCCGGCGGGATCGTCGGCCCCGGCGAGATGGATGAGGGCATGGTGCACGACGTTGCGGTCACCCGGCTGCACCTCGATCGCCTGGACCCAGCGATCCTCGGGGAGATGCGTCTCCACGAACACCGTCTGGTAGGGCATCACCCCCGTCGCCTTCACCACCACCGGCGCGGCGAACTCGAAGATGTCGTCGGGCGTGCCGACCTGCCAGCCGGCGGAGAACGTGCGGGGTGCCGGGGCTGCGGCCGGATCCCCCTCCGGCCGCCCGCCATCGAGCCACGCCAGCAGATCGCGCTTCTCGGCCGCGCCGAGCGCGCGGTCGTTGGCCCAGGGAGTGTGGACACGGCCAGTTTCGGGATCGGGGGCTGCCGGGGCCGCAAACCAAGGCGGCATCGTGCCGCGGTCGATCACGTTGCGCACCATCGCCGCGTGGGCCACGAGATCGTCGTGGGAGTCGAGCGCGAACGGCCCGACCCCCCCCTCGCGATGGCACTCGACGCAGTGCCGCTCCACGATCCGCGAGATCCGGCCGTGGTAGGTCACCGCCGTGGGCGGTAGGGCCGCGCCCGGTGCATCGAGGACGCAGCCCGGCGCCTCGGTGGCCACGACGGGCGGCTCGTCGCCACGGCTGATCGCGGCCAGCGCGTCGGCGAGGTAACGTCGCCGCGGAGCGTCGAGCGCGTAGCCGAAGCCGTATTGGTCGTCGATGGCACCGTGGTACGCGATCGTCAGATCGGGCGTGAGGACGACGACGTCGGTCGTGCTCGTGGCGCCGAGGGTGGCGGCCAACCGCCCCGCGGCGTCGTGCACGACGGACGCCCGGTCACCGAAGCGTGCGGCGGCCGCCTTCATGTCGGCCGGTTTGTCGGTGGCGACGGGGTTCACCACGATCCAGGCGATCCCCTCTCCCGACTCGCCGACGAGTTGCTCGAGCGACGGCAGGTATTTCTTGCTGATCGGGCAGCTCGTGCTCGTCATCGCGACCACCGTGATCCGCCCGGCG
>RFRL01000386.1 GCA_009924545.1 Planctomycetia bacterium
GGCAACGATCACCGCCCCCGCCCGTGCCGTCACGATCGACATGGTGACGGTTGGCAACGCCGGGAACTCCAATGACAACACGACCGGCTACGGCGCCGTGGCCTATGAGTACCAGATCGGCAAGTACGACGTGACGATCCAGCAGTACACGGACTTTCTGAATGCCGTGGCCCTGAGCGATCCGTACTCGCTCTACAACACGAGCATGGCGAGTGACCTCAACATCGCCGGCATCTCGCGGTGTGTTTGGGCAGCGGCTGGCTGAACGGTCGATCCACATTCTGGAGTTGCTCGTGGAGGCGGCATGGTCACAGGACAAGACGGCGATCTTAGCGCAAGCCAACCGCGAGATGGAGGTGCTGCGGTGGCTCGTGCGGCTGGCCCACGATCGGAAGATCCTCACGGCCAAGCAGTATGGGGTATAAAGCCCGCGCCATTGTGTGGCCAATCTCGATAATCGACTCCTCAAGGACACGTCCGACACTGTGTGGAACGCCGTATGGGACTCCGTGTGTCTGGTCCTCACGAATCAAAGCCCGACTGAAGGGTATGTCCGGAAAAAGTCGTAGTCCTCTGCCATGTGAGTGAATCAAGGGTGTTGAAGTTCATGAAAAACAACGGTACGAGTTCCCATTTCAAGAAAGGACTTGTCATGCCTCTTGCTCGACCCACGCTGACAGCTTTGGTTGCCTGCGCTGCGATCGCGCTCTTGCCCACAACCGCTTCGGCCGCTCAATTGACCGTTAACAACTACAACTTTTCGAGTCAGTACATCGGCAGCGGAGTTCAATTCACGAACGTCGGCAGTGCGGGATACACCGGTTGGACGACGGTTGGCTTCGATCAAAGCTTTCAGTATCTCGAGAACGGTACCAACGGCGGGTTTACCAATCCGCCAAGCAGCTCCGGTTCGATCACTCCCCCTGCGAGTGCGTACCAGCCCGGGCTGAGCGGACCCTACTATCAGTATGCGGCCGAGGATGGCAAGGGGACGATCTATCAGGATTTGGGTGTCGCCTTCGCACCGTTCACGACCTACACCGTCGACATCTCAGGGGGCCATCGAGATGGCTGGGACAACAATTGGACGACCTTCGGCCTGGTAAGCAGCCTCACCTCGATCTCAGGCGACGGCCCCGCCACGACGCTGGCGACCGAGGGCTTCGTGGACGAGGGATCCTTGGCAGTCGGCGTGTTCGATTGGGCGTCGAATGTCGGGTCGAATGGCGCGGTCTTCAGCTACACGACGGGCGCGTCGGCTCCCTCCGGTAACGTCGTGGTGTACGTCCAGAACACGACCACGAACCGAATGCATCTGGGCGGCGTCACGGTCAGCGCTTTTACCACGAGCGTTCCCGAGATCGACCCCGCCGGGATGGGTTCGGTCGTCGCCCTCGTCAGCGGAGCCCTCGGGCTCTTCGAGCGTCGTCGGCTGAAGGCAGCCTGATCGACCGGGCCTGACACCGGCATCTCTTCGCAGAACCGTTCATCACCGGGCCGGGCATCGCAAGGTGCCCGGCTCGGCATGTTTCATCGCTGTTCTCGATGCGGCTGCGGTGAGCCTGTCGATCGCCCTGCATCGCCGCCGACGTGTGAGTGACGAATCGGGATAATTCTGGACGAACGGGCGTGCGATCGCTTTGAGGGGGCTCGATTGCGGCCGTGCGCGATCGACGGCGTTTCGAGCGGGGTGCCATAGGGGATAGCCCGGCCAATGGCACTTCCGCCGCCGTTGCCCGACTGATGAGCGGCGCGTGAGCGGGTTGCTCCCGCCT
>RFRL01000387.1 GCA_009924545.1 Planctomycetia bacterium
CGGATCCTCGCCGCCTGCGACCGGCGCACCGCGGAGCTCGTGGTGCCCGGCAGCGCGGGCCTCCTCGCGGGGCTCATCGAGTGGTTCCCCGACGCCGGGCGGCGGCTCCTCGGCCGGATGGTGCGTTCGCGATGACGCACGGACGGCACGCACCGCAGGAAGGCACTCCACAAGCGCATCACCTGCGTTCCCGCGCCACGAGTCGGGCTGACACGGGCGGGCCTGCCCGGCTACCCTGATACCGCTTCCGGGCCGCGGGGCGCGGGGTGTTCGGTCCGGTCCAGCGACCCCAACCAATTCGTCGGGAGATCCCCATGGCAGCGGCGCAGGGCGAGGCGTTCGTCGGCATTCCCCGGATCCGCTACGAGGGCCCCGACACCGACTCGATGCTCGCCTTCCGCCACTACGACGCCAACGAGCTGGTGGAGGGGAAGCCGATGAAGGACCACCTCCGCTTCGCCGTCGCCTGGTGGCACTCCTTCCGCGGCACCGGCAGCGACCCGTTCGGTGCCCCCACCATGCGGCGCCCCTGGGAAACCAAGGGGGATTCGCTGGAGGCGGCCCTCGACCGCGTGGCCGTGGGCTTCGAATTCATGGAAAAGCTCGGGGTCGGTTTCTACTGCTTCCACGACCGCGACGTGGCCCCGGAAGGCGCCACGCTCGCCGAGAGCAACCGGCACCTCGACGCCGTCACCGCCCGGCTCCGGGAACATCAGGAGCGCACGGGCATCCGCCTCCTGTGGGGCACGGCCAACCTCTTTTCCCATCCGCGCTACGTCCACGGCGCCGCCACGAGTTGCAACGCCGAGGTGTTCGCCTACGCCGCGGCGCAGGTGAAGAAGGCGCTCGAGGTGACGCACGCCCTGGGGGGCGCCGGCTACGTCTTCTGGGGCGGCCGCGAGGGCTACCAGTGCCTGTGGAACACAGACATGAAGCGCGAGCTCGACCACCTGGCGCGGTTCATGCACATGGCGGTCGACCATGCGCGGCAGATCGGCTTCACCGGGCAGTTCTACTTCGAGCCCAAGCCCCGTGAGCCCACCAAGCACCAATACGACTTCGACTGCGCCACCTGCATCAACTTCCTCCGGGCCAACGGGCTGGAGAAGCACGTGAAGATGAACATCGAGACCAACCATGCCACGCTCGCCGGCCACGAGATGCAGCACGAGTTGGAGTATGCCGGCCTGCAAGGCTTCCTCGGCTCGATCGACGCCAACACCGGCGACCCGCTGGTGGGCTGGGACACCGACCAGTTCCCCACCGACATCTACCTCACGACGCGGATCATGCACGTGATCCTCAAGTACGGTGGCCTCGCCCCCGGCGGCATCAATTTCGATGCCAAGGTGCGCCGCGAGAGCTTCGAGCCGGTCGACTTGTTCCACGCCCACATCGGTGGCATGGACGCCTTCGCCCGCGGCCTGAAGATCGCCGCCGCGATCCGCGCCGACGGTCGGCTCGATCAGCTCGTCAGGGATCGCTACGCGAGCTGGTCGGGGGACCTCGGCCGGCGGATCGAGGCGGGCAGCGAAAGCTTCGCGAGCCTCGAGCAGGCGATGCTCGCCAAGGGAGACGCCGCGCCGTGCACGAGCGGCCGGCAAGAACTGTTCGAGAACCTGGTGAACACGTATCTCTGATGGCCGGCAGTGGTTGGTGCGGGACCGCGCGGAGGACCTCCGCCGCCGAGTCGGCGCGGCCGCGGCGGTGACGACGCGACCGGTGGGCCGGCGCGGCGTATGATGGGCGGCCCGCGCCGGGGTCCCCGGT
>RFRL01000388.1 GCA_009924545.1 Planctomycetia bacterium
TTGAAGCTCAGGCTTGCTGATACGCCTAGGGTTTGTTAGCGACTTTCGGTGGCTGCTTGGGTTTTCAGGCCCATCGGGTCGGCATATTGGTAGCAAGCGATAACCCCCACGAAGATGCACCGGCCCCCGAGGGGCGATGTCTGCACCAAGGATCGATCGCGAGCAGGATCAGGCGCATCTTCTACCCTCGGCGCATGAGATCGATTCGAAGTGTTATTTGCCCTTGCGCAGCTCCGAGCGCAGACGCCGCCGCGCAGCTTGCACGATGGCCGTATCGGCCTTGTCCCGACGCTCTTGCTCACGGTACTCCCGCACCGCCTCAGGATGCGCTGCCTTCCAGCGATCCGGCAACAACTCCTCGATCTTGGCCGTGCCTCGGAGCATGTGCGTTATAACACTCTCTAAGTACAAGCCTACATCGAGATCCATCCTCAGCGCGCTTGCAACAAGCGACATCAGACTCGCATTGCGGATCCCTGCGCGCAGGCTCCCTATAAACAACCAGTTCTTGCGCCCTACCGCGATCCGCTTCATCAACCTCTCGACTTGATTGTTGTCGATCGGCAACGCTCCATCATTGACAAACACATTCAATGCTTCCCAATGGTTGCGTATGTAATTGAATGCCCCTCCGAGCTTGCTCGCAGGGAGTACACTCTTGCCCACAGGGCCTTCGAGATACTCGCCAAGGCGGTCGAGGATCCTGCGAGACTCCGTGGCTCGCAGCTCCCCACGTTCCTGATCGCTCATCTTCATCGCCCGACGTTCGATATCGTAGAGCTGATTCATCAGCGCAAGCGGCAGCGCGCTGACCTGTGGGTCGCTCTCATGATGCTCGTAAACCTTGCGGCGCGCATGTGCCCAACAAGCCATCCGAGTCATCTTCGACCCTGGCGCTAGAACCACGCTCATATTCCCCGAATAACAGTCTGCCATCACATGACCTTGGTATCCACCTAGGATCTCATCGGGGCCATCGCGATGGCGCGATACTCGGAAGTCAAAGATGTCATACGGCGCGCTCGAATCGAAACTCGAGTACCCCCACATCTTGGCATCTAAACTATCTTTCTTTTCCTTTTTGGCTTCAATCATCTTCTCGATCAGGCGCTTGATTTGAGGATCTTCGATCCCCTCGGCCTTGTCGGGAAGTTCTTTGGGCATGATCAGTTTGACCTGTGTATCATCGAGTCCCAGACACCGCCCTTTCTTGATTTGACTGAGCATCAGCTTGGGGAGCTCTTGAGTCGTCTCATGGACCAACTCGGTCAGGTAATCGAGTGTCGAGCGGCTTGGTGTCCATCCAGAGGATCCAAAGAGGTCTTGGAGGCGATAGTAAGGCAGATGCATCCCGAACTTACCTTGGACGATCTGGGCAGCTACCGATGGATGATAGCGGCCTTTATCACCAAGGTTCGCTTCTCCCTCGACGAGGATTTCCTTTTCGGGAGAGTGTGCAAAGGCCAAGACCGGTTCTTTGTATTCAACAACGACAAGTTTCGAAGGTACGAACTTAAGCGACTCGCGAATCGCCTGGCGAACAAGGATCATCTCGCCCGACTCGATACGTTTCTTGAAGTCGTCTGGAATCGCTACTTCGACGGTCTCACGTGGCAAGTGAGCTGGGAATGTATCTGCAGCAACCTTACGAGGCTTGGCCTTGCGGGTTCGCTTGTAAGTGATCTCAATGATCTCTTGCTCAGCTTCTTTCTTCGCTGCTTCGAGAGCCGCTTGTAGCTC
>RFRL01000389.1 GCA_009924545.1 Planctomycetia bacterium
AGGGCAGGATGCCAATCCTGTTCGGCACGGCAGTTGCGGGACCGGTCTCCTCACGTCTGGCCTGGCTCGGTGCTCCCCACGTAGGTGCAGGTTGTTAACCTGCACAAGGAGTCCGCGACGGCTCGGAACTGCCCACGCCCTCTCGCCGGACGTTCGTCTCGGCCCTCGTGGCCTCGACTCTCTGCATGTCCGCTGCGCTTCGCCATCCTGGCTGCGCTTGCTCCCATAGCCCGCTCGAGGGCATGGGCAGCCCCTCGCTGAGTTCGTGCCTCAGCGGCGCAGCATCGATCTCCGCGTGCCGATGAGGCCGTGGCTGCGCCGTCGCGGGCTATCGTCGTGTTCGAATGAAGGCCTCGAGTTCCTTGAGGCTCGCAAGGCCGATGAGGTAGTACCAGACCATCTGATACATCGCCCTGTTCGGCTTCTCGCCCGTATAGATCAGGATCAGCATGCAGACGATCATGCCACAGTACGCTTGGATCTCGACACCGTTGTGGTCGCAAGAGAACAGATGCCTACAGCCGAGGAGCTGCTTGAACGTGCGAAAGAACATCTCGATGATCCACCGTAGCCGATAGATCTCCGCGATGAGTTCAGCAGGCAGATCGAGACGGTTCGTGACAAGCCGAAGCACCCCGTCGCACGTCGGCCCACGCATCCTCCGGCAACCTGCGTGCGGCTTGACCGCGACGCAGATCAGCCGCACTGGATGATCCGGTCGCGTGCGATGCTTCGCCTTCCAGCCCAGATCGACGATCTCGTCGCTGATCACGTTGGCGGCACGATCGGCGTCCGTCAGGTCGTTGACGTGCGTGACCGTGGCCAGGGTCCTGTCTGATGACCGGCAGACGTAACTGCTACCTGCTGCGTTGATCGCGTTCCAGAGCCGGTAGCTGATGTAGCCGCGATCGAGGATGTAGCAGCGGTCGGCTTCGATCGTCCGCTGCAAGACAGCCCGCTCGTCAGCATCGCCCTTGGGGCTGGCCGAGGTGGCGTCGATCCGCACAGCCTTGCCGCTCAGGACCTCGAAATGCGTGTGCAGCCGGTAGGCCGAAAGATGCTTTCCCTTGGCCTTGGGCGTCCACGAGAGTTCCGCCACGCGTTTGACCGTATCGATGACGGTGCCGTCTACGGCCGTGATCCGCTGGCCCACCGAATCGAACCGAAGATCCGGCCTGCTGCGGATCGTGTGGCCAAGTTCCGCCGCGATCTCCTTGAGCGGAGCAGGGTCGAAGATCGCCACCGACTCTGACAGGGATCCCAGCGATGCGCGGCTCACGCCAAGCCGCTTGCGGACCTTGTCGAGCGCGCACGCCCGCTGGAGGTCACGAAGACTCTCGATCGCCGGGCTGAAGAGTGCCATCAGGATCAGGGCACAGTACTGATCCATGAACAGCCGGCGATTGCCAGCTCGGTCGCGTTCGGTGCCCACCTTCCGCAGCCGCGACAGCAGTGGACGGATCTTTCGCAGGCACTTGAGCCCCTGCACATCCTGATCACGGATCTCGCGCTTCGTCCGTCCAGCCATGGTGGGCACGATAACGCCGTATCCATCGGCGCGCAACTCTCCCTGGACTGCTCAGATTGCCGCGTCGCCAGGGCGCAAATCTCGTGCCGAACAGGATTGGCATCCTGCCCTCCGCTCACTCGATGCTGCCCTCGCTTCGCCATCGTGGCTTCGCTCGGCCAGCAACGCCGGCTCCCGGGCACGGCCAGC